>NZ_JBFNEO010000122.1:0-8355 GCF_040797585.1 Clostridium sp. | reverse complement strand
CTTTTATAGAGTTAAGATTATCTATAGAAGACATAGAAAAGTTTCCTATAAATGATGACTCCATAGAAAATTTTAAAGAATCCCGCCATGAGGAGCTGAGATGTAATATACAAAATTCAGTTTTTCATGATGAAAATCGTATACCTTTAACTTTAGAAGATATATTTTATGAGGAGAAACAGAATTTCTATGTTAAAAATGGATCTATTTTCATAAAAGCTAATAATAAGTATGTAGGATATGGACAAATAATATTAAGCAATAAAGAGCCTTTAATTGTAAATGTAGGTATTCTAAAAGAGTATAGAAATAGTGGATTAGGATGCTTATTAATGAAATCTCTTATCAACAAATGTAAAGATTTAAAATTTAAAGATGTAAGAATCCGATGCTATGCTGATAATTATACTGCTTTAAATTTGTATAAGAAACTAGGTTTTAAAGAAGAAAATTACATGTTTAATTGGACATTATGTAAATAGGCTACCCTGAGAGTACAGGGTAGCCTATTGTGTTATTTATAATCTTCTTTATATTTATCTAGAGCATTTTTTAAGATATTCATTGCATCTTTTAAGTCATCGCTGTTTAAGCAGTATGAGAGTCTTATTTCATTTCTGCCAAGTCCCTCAGTTGCATAGAAACCTTCTGCTGGAGCTACCATAACTGTTTTATTATTATAGCTATAATCTGTTAATAGCCATTTAGCAAAATGTTCTGCATCTTCTATTGGTAAGCTTGCAACAACATAGAAAGCTCCCGTTGGTTTTTTGCAAACTATTCCTTCAATATCCATAAGTCCTTCAAACATTATGTTTCTTCTTCTTTCATATTCTGCTTTTACCTCTTTAAAATAATCCTTTGGAGTATTTATAAGGTTTGCAGCCGCTAATTGCTCTATTGTAGGAACACATAGCCTGGATTGACCAAGCTTTAATACTTGACTCATTAGTTCTGTGTTTTTAGATGCAATTACCCCAATTCTAGCTCCACAAGCACTATAACGCTTTGATATACTATCTACTAATATAACTCTATCTTTTGCATCCTCCATATACATAGCAGAAGTATATTTTAAATCATCATAAATAAATTCTCTATAGACTTCATCGGATATTATATAAATGTTATATTCCTTAGCTATATCTGCAAGTAGTCTAACCTCTTCATAGGTATACACAACACCTGTTGGATTACCAGGGTTAGATACAAGAATAGCTCTTGTTTTATCAGTTATATGCTTTACTATTTCTTCTTTCTTTGGAAGATGGAATCCTTCCTCGGCCTTTGTCATAAAGGAATTTATATTAACCCCAGCTAACTCACTGAATGCATTATAGTTTGTGTAGAATGGTTCAGGAATTAGTATTTCATCTCCTACATCACAGATAGCCATTAAAGCAAATAGTATAGCTTCGCTTCCACCATAAGTAATTAGAAGTTCATTTTTATTAAAGTTTATGTTCCATTCTTTATAGTATTCTATAAAGCTTTCTATTAAGTTATCTATTCCTTGAGAATTAGCATACTTTAAAACTTTATCATCAAACTTTTGAACTACTTCAAAGAACTCTTTTGGAGTCTCTATGTCTGGTTGTCCTATGTTAAGACCATAAACCTTTTTACCCTGTTTTTTGGCCTCATCAGCAAAAGGAGATAACTTACGAATAGGTGAAAATTGCATGTCTTTAATTCTTTTTGATAAATTCATAGAAAAAAGCCCCCTTAAAATAACCTTATAAGTATAATTTACTATTCAAATAAATTTTCTTTTGGTACGTAAGATAATTTTGTTCTTCCTAGTGAATAAGGAACAGGATTATAAAAATATCCTCTGTCACCTATGGATTCAAAGTATTTTATATCTTTGACATCTTCTTTTTCTTCAGTTTTAGCATCATACATAAATATCCCTCCCTAGGGCTATTATTTCCTAAGGAGAGATATTTATTCAATCTTTAATATTAATTATAATATTTATTTATAACTTTTGCTAGTCTTTTTATTCCATCTACTATTTTATCATCTGTCATACTAGAGTAGTTAAGTCTAAAGAAGTTTTTACATCCTCCATTTGGGAAGAAAGAAGAACCTGGAACAAAAGCCACATTCTCTGCAAGGGCTTCCTTTAATATATCAGCAGAATCTAAATCTTCTCTAAGCTCAACCCAAGTAAATAATCCCCCTTTAGAATTAGTAAACTTTATATCCTTAGGGAAATATTCTGTCATAGCATTAATCATTAAGTCTCTTCTTCTCTTATAAGTTTCGCATATCTTTGCTATATGCTCATCTAAGTTATGCTCTTTCATATATTGTGCAGCTATTCTTTGATCTAAGGTACTACATTGTAGATCTGCTCCTTGCTTTAATAAGGTATACTTTTGAGTAATCTCTTCTGAAGCACAAACCCAACCTATTCTAAGACCAGGGCAGAAAGTCTTTGAGAAAGTACCAAGGTGAATAACATATCCTTCTGTATCAAAACTCTTTATAGTAGGATATCTTTCACAATCAAAAACTAAATCTCCATATGGACTATCCTCAACTACAGGGATATTATACTCTTTAGCAATTTCAGTTAAACGTTTTCTTCTTTCTATAGACATTGTAACACCAGATGGATTTTGGAAGTCAGGTATTGTGTATATAAACTTAGCACCTGGATTCTCCTTTAAAGCTTTCTCAAGCTCTTCCATTATCATTCCATCTTCATCCATTGGAACTTCTACAAATTTTGGCTCATAAGCTTTAAAAGCATTTATAGCTCCAAGATAACTTGGACTTTCGCAAATTATTACATCGTCTTTATCTACGAATAATTTTGCAGTGAATTCTAAAGCTTGTTGAGATCCACTAGTTATTAGAATGTTATCTACAGTAGCATTGATTCCTATTGGTTTTAATCTTTGCTCTACTATAATTTCTCTAAGAGGAGTAAATCCTTCAGTTGTAGTATATTGAAGAGCAGCTCTTCCTTGTTCTCTAATAACTTTTGCAGCTATTTTTTCCATGTTTTCAACTGGGAATAATTCTGGCGCAGGAAGTCCACCTGCAAATGAAATTATCTGTGGCTCCTCTGTTAGTTTTAATAGCTCTCTTATTTCTGACGCTTTTATATTTGATGTTCTTTCAGCAAATTTAAAATTCATAAATTGCACCCCCACTTATATTTAGCTTATTATATTATTATTTATTCTACAATTCAGAAAATATTCCTTCTACAAATTTCTACTTTCAATTATTTATTTTAATATGATGAAATTTAATATGAATTTTAATTAATTATTCAAAAATTAAAAGGTTTACATTTTAATTTATTACTATGAAAATCTATAATATACGAAATAGCTTTAAAAAAACTTACAAATTATATATAATTAATTAGGTGTAATATTTAGAACAAGGAGAGGAATCATGGAAAAAGGAAGAAATTTGGGATATTATATAGAAACTTGGGGATGTCAAATGAATGAGGAAGACTCTGAAAAGCTTTCTGGTATGTTAAAAAATATGGGGTATAAAAGTACATTAGTAAGGGATGAAGCATCAATAATAATTTTTAATACTTGCTGTGTAAGAGAAAATGCAGAATTTAAGGTACATGGAAATCTTGGAGCTCTTAAAAAGCTTAAGGAAAAGAATCCTGATCTTGTAATTGCAGTATGTGGTTGTATGATGCAACAAAAGGGGGTTCCAGAAGAGATAATGAAAAAGTATCCTCATGTGGATATAATCTTTGGAACTCATAATGCATATAAGTTTCCAGAATACTTAAATAGAGTAAAGCAAGGGGAAAGTCATGTAAGCGAAATTGAATCTGAGCATTCTGATATTGTAGAAGGGCTTCCTATAGATAGAAAAAGCGATTTAAAAGCTTTCGTTACTATAATGTATGGTTGTAATAACTTCTGTACCTATTGCGTAGTTCCATATGTTAGAGGAAGAGAGAGAAGTAGAAAACCAGAAGATATCGAAAATGAAATTAAGGAACTTATAAGTAAAGGGTATAAAGAAATAACTTTACTTGGACAAAACGTAAACTCTTATGGTAAAGGGCTAGAGCCTTCAATAACCTTTGCAGACCTTTTAAGAAGAGTGAATGAAATCGAAGGTTTAGAAAGAGTTAGATTTATGACTTCTCATCCAAAGGATATATCTGATGAGGTTATATATGCTATACGTGATTGTGATAAATTATGCGAACAAATTCATTTACCAGTTCAAAGTGGATCTAATAGAATATTAAAAGAGATGAATAGACACTATACAAGAGAATATTATTTAGATACAATAGAAAAAATTAAAAGGGAAATACCAGGTGTAGCTATAACTACAGATATAATAGTTGGATTCCCTGGAGAAACTGAAGAGGATTTTGAGGATACTTTAAGTCTTGTTAAAGAGGTTCAGTATGATGCTGCCTTTACTTTTATATATTCAAGAAGAAAGTATACTCCAGCAGATAGAATGACAAATCAAATAGAAGATGAAGTTAAGCATAACAGATTTAATCGATTAGTAGAAGCTGTAAATGAAGGTTGTGCAAATAACAATAAGCTCTACGAAGGAAAAAATGTAGAGGTATTGGTAGAAGGAAAAAGTTTTAAAGATCCTAGTAAAATTTCAGGAAGAACTAGAAGTGGAAAACTTGTTAACTTTTTAGGTAATGAGGATAGCATAGGAAGTCTTGTTAATGTTAAAATAACTAAGGCTAATTCCTTCTCCTTAATTGGAGAGGAAATTTAAATTATTATAAAAAGCTCTTATAATTATAAGAGCTTTTTATATATTTTTATTAAAGGGTGATGAAACAATGAAATTAACTCCAATGATGCAACAATACTTTCAAATAAAGGAAAATTATAAAGATTGTATATTATTTTTTAGATTAGGTGACTTTTATGAAATGTTTTTTGAGGATGCTGAAATAGCCTCAAAAGAACTAGAGTTAGTACTTACAGGTCGAGACTGTGGACTTGAAAAAAGGGCACCTATGTGTGGTATACCATTCCATGCATCTAATGCTTATATAGGAAGATTAGTAAGTAAGGGATATAAAGTAGCCATATGTGAACAGGTGGAAGACCCGGCAACAGCTAAGGGAATAGTTAAAAGAGATGTTATACGTGTTATAACTCCTGGTACATTTACAGATGAGGCATTTATAGATGAATGTAAAAATAATTTTATAATGAGCCTTTATGTAAAAGAGGAAGATAACCTTGTATCTATAAGCTTTGCTGATATATCCACAGGAGAGTTTTATAATACCTCCTTTAGAAACTCTTTTGAAGTAATCTTTGATGAGATATCTAAGTTTAAGCCAAAAGAAATTATTCTTAATTCTAGTATTAAGGATGAAATAAAGGAAAGAATACTTGAATTTAATTTATCTTTAACTGAGAAAGATGATGATTATTTTAATTGTGATAAAAATATAAATTTACTTAGTAGCAATTTAGGAGAAAAGTATATTGAAAGTAAAGAAATATGTTTATTTTCATCTTCTGCTTTAATTGCTTATATATTAGATACTCAGAAGCTCGCTTTATCTAATATTAATTCTATAGAGTTTTACAATATAAAAGATACCATGACTATAGATATAAATTCTAGACGTAATTTAGAACTTACAGAAAATATAAGAGATAAGACAAAGAAGGGAAGTCTATTATGGGTTCTAGATAAAACTTCTACAGCTATGGGAAGTAGAACCTTAAGAAGATGGATAGAGCAGCCTCTTATAAGTAAATCTCATATTGAAAATCGTCTAGAAAGCGTAGAAGAGCTTTTAGGAAATCTGTCTTTAATGGAAGATCTTTATGATAGCCTAAAAAGTGTTTACGATATAGAAAGAATACTTGGTAAAATTGCTGCTAAAAGTGTAAATGCTAAAGAACTTATGTCCTTAAAGAATTCTATAAGCAACATTCCACCTATTAAAAGTTTAATTTCAAACTTTAAGGGAAAGCTATTTAAAGATATGTATGATAACTTAGATGATCTTAGGGATATTTTTGACCTAATAGATGAGGCTATAGAGGATACCCCTTCCTTATCAATAAAGGATGGTAATATAATAAAGACTGGATATAATACAAAGGTAGATGAGTTTAGAAGTGCTAAAACCGATGGTAAGGAGTGGATAGCTACCTTAGAGAATAAAGAAAGAGAATTTACAGGAATTAAATCCTTAAAGGTTGGTTACAATAAAGTGTTTGGATACTACATAGAGATATCTAAAGCGAATTACTCCTCAATTCCTGAGGGTAGATATATTAGAAAGCAAACTCTTTCTAATGCAGAGAGGTTCATAACTGAGGATCTTAAAGAAGTTGAAGAAAAGATACTAGGAGCTGAAGAAAAGCTTATAGCCCTTGAGTATAATATTTTTGTAGATATTAGAGATAAAATTGAAAAAGAAATAGATAGAATGAAAAAGAGTGGAAAATTATTAGCAGAATTAGATTGTTTATTATCTTTTTCTAAAATAGCATTAGATAATAACTATACAAAACCTGTAATAACTACTAAGGATGCTATTAACATAAAAAATGGTAGGCATCCTGTGGTGGAAAAAGTTATACCACAAGGTGATTTTGTAAGTAACGATACAGAAATCAATAAAGATGATAAGCAGCTTTTAATAATTACAGGTCCTAACATGGCTGGTAAATCAACATATATGAGACAGGTAGCATTAATAACACTAATGGCTCAAATTGGCTCCTTTGTGCCAGCAGATTATGCAGAAATATCAATCTGTGATAAAATATTTACTAGAATAGGTGCATCAGATGATTTATCTGGTGGTAAAAGTACATTTATGGTTGAAATGTGGGAAGTGTCTAATATACTTAATAATGCAACTTCAAAGAGCTTAGTATTATTAGATGAAGTTGGTCGTGGAACTAGTACCTATGACGGACTTAGTATAGCTTGGTCAGTTATAGAGCACATATGTTCTAGCAATGCTTTAAAATGCAAAACCCTATTTGCTACCCACTATCATGAATTAACAGATTTAGAAGGGAAGATATCTGGGGTTAAAAATTACTCTGTAGCAGTTAAGGAAGTAGATAATAACGTAATCTTCTTAAGAAAGATAGTAGAAGGTGGTGCTGATCAATCCTATGGTATTGAAGTAGCAAGGCTTGCTGGTCTTCCTAAATCAGTTATAGAAAGAGCTAAGGACATATTGTCTTCTTTAGAAAATAATAATATTAATAAAGAAAGTATAGTAGAAGTCACTGATAAATCTACTAAACCATCAAATAATAAAGAAGTAGCCATAGATGTAGTCAATGAGCCAAAACAATTATCTTTTACGGATGTTAAGGAAAATAATCTAATAGAAGATATAAAAAATATAGATATTTTATCTATGACACCAATAGATGCTATAAACACCTTATTCAATTTAGTTAAAAAGGCTAAGGAGTTAAATTAGGAGTGGTGAACCATTGAAGAGAATAAATCTTTTAGATATAGAAACTTGTAATAAAATAGCAGCAGGAGAGGTGGTTGAAAGGCCATCCTCTGTTGTAAAAGAACTTGTAGAAAATAGTATTGATGCTAAAGCTACCAAAATAACCATTGAAGTTGAAAATGGAGGAGAGAGCCTAATAAAAATCATAGATAATGGACTTGGTGTTCATCCTGATGATATTGAAAAGGCATTTCTCCCTCATGCAACAAGTAAGATAAAAGAGATAAATGATATTTTTTCTATAAATACATTAGGCTTTAGAGGAGAAGCCTTAGCTAGTATATCTGCTGTTTCAAAGGTTAAACTCTTCTCAAAAACTGAGGAGTTTGATTTTGGACGTGAGATATTTGTAGAAGGTGGAACTATAAATTATATCAAAGAAACTGGATGTAATAATGGAACTGTTGTAGAAGTAAGAGAATTATTCTTTAATGTGCCTGCTAGAAAAAAATTCATGAAGAGTACCTCTCGTGAAAGTGCTCTTATAAACGATATAGTGAGTAAAATAGCTTTATCTAATCCTAGTGTCAGTATAACCCTTATTAACAATGGTAAAAGGATTATAACTACTTATGGAAATAATAACTATATAGATATAGTAAGAGCTATTTATGGCAAGAATATAAGTGAGAATCTAATATACTTTGAAGGAGTTAGTGATTTAGTTTCTGTCCATGGATATATAGGAAATTCAGAAATAAGCAGAGGCAGTAGAACATATCAAAGTATATTTGTTAATAATAGATATATCAAAAATAAAACTATAACTACTGCGGTAGAAAATGCATTTAAGTCATTTTTAACTATCAATAAATTCCCCTTTTTCATATTATTTATTGATATTTTTCCAGAATATGTAGATG
>NZ_JBFNEO010000121.1:0-8378 GCF_040797585.1 Clostridium sp. | reverse complement strand
ATAACAAATTGAACTAATTTCTGTTTAAGAGTTGAATTTCTCTAAACAAACTCAACTTTTCTTCTCTTAAACTATAACAACATCATTACATCCGTTATTTGTTGCTATCTTTTTTAATTCTTCCATATAATCATCCTGTGGCACATAAGATTCTATTAGACCTTGTCTAACACCTAAAGGTCTATATTTTATAATTTTATATCTTATATTTCCATCTATAGATTCTATTAACTCACTTACCTTACCCACAGTATATTTATTGTTTAAAACCTCTGGAACTATAACTGTTCTAATCTCATAAAGCTTATTCATCTTTCCTAGATATAAGGCATTTTCAAGGATAGTTTTATTACTCTTTGAAGTAAGATTTATATGTTCTTCTTCATCATAAGCTTTAATATCTAGCATAACCTTATCAGTATAAGTTAAAAGCTCCCCCATACTTCTAAAGTCTTTATAACCGTTGCTATCAAGAAAAGTGCTTAAACCTAAATCCTTAGCCTCTTTAAAAACCTTTGAGATAAACTCATGCTGGAGGGTGCATTCTCCCCCTGAAGTTGTTATTCCAGTTATAAAAGGCATATTTTCTTTAACTTCATTTATAAGTTCCATATAATGAAGCTTTCTTGTTTTTGGAGTACTGCAATTTTTACATATCCTTATGCAACTATCGCAATTAATACACTCTTTATAATCCCAAGACATATTTCCTTCTTTAATTGAGATAAGATTTTTAGGACAAACATCCTTGCACATACCACAAGTAATACAAGAATTTATAGTTTCTGGATTATGGCAGTACTTACAGTCAAAATTACATCCTTGAAAAAATATAGATGTTCTATTGCCTGGTCCATCTACAGAACTAAATGGAATTATCTTATTGATTATTCCATAATCCATAACTATCTTACCTTTCTATCTAATATTTTTGAGTTATCTGCAGCACCTTTACCTAATACTACTGTATCATTTAAAACTTGCTCTCCTCTGCTTAACTTTTCTATATCTGATTTTTTAACAAGGTATCCTGTTATTCTTATAACATCACTATCTGAAGAATATATAGATAAGTATCTCATTCCTACTTTAAATGCTCCATCTATTATATCTACTATATACTCTGGATTGTTTATACTATTTTTTTCAAATGGGAATATATCACCTATTCCTGATGGAAAATATTTATGGAACATAGCACTTTGCTTTAAATGACTTAAAAGCTCTGGCTCTTCTCCTATAGGTATTCTACATCCTGGGCTAGTACCCTTATCAGTATCTATCCCAACTTGAGCATGTAATAAAAATCTTTTATTAGCACCATCGCAGTATATACTCTCATGATTATTTACAAAGTCATACATAGTATTTATAATTTTTACTCCAAGGTTGTCAGCATCTTTATTATGTCCAAACTTATCACTTAAGTTCTCTGCTTTTAAAAGAGTGTTAACACATTCTGCAAGACCTACAAGACCAAACATAGCAGTAAACTTTTCTCTAGATATTAATCCTTCTTTTACTAAGAAGTTTGAAGTAAAGAAATTACTTTCTTCTACTATATATTTTATTCTTTCATCTATATAATCCGCCATATTTTTCATAGCAGAAGGTAATTTATTATTTAAGAAATCCTCTACACTACTAGCTTCTAAAGATAGTTTATGTAAATTCATTCTAACTAAGGTATAACTTCCTCCTCCAATATTAAGTCCGTTATAGCAGCTAGCGATAGCATAATCTCCATTAAAATCTTTAGAGAACATTTCATTATTAGCAAAGCTTGGTTTTGCTGTTACTAAAGCTGTCTTTACTGATTCTATAACAAAGTCCCTTGGAGTGTCCTTACTATATTTTAAAGTTATATTAGGTGTTGAGTTTTGAAGCTCCCTTTCTACTTTAAGGATTATTCTTCCTGCCTTTGTATCCCTTGGTCCTATATTAGCATGACAGAAGGAATCTGTTATAGTTCTATCTATATGAGTTAAAAATAACTTTATAGCCTTATAACTCTCTTCTTCATCCACAATAAAAGGCTCTAAAAGCTCGTCTATATTTCCCACATATACTGGCATTGTAGTAATAGACGGCACATGCTTATATAAAATTAAAAGATTATTTACTGCCTCCCATATGTCCTTTGCTGGAGTTAATCTTAAAAATTCACTACCATTTTTCATAAACTTCTCATAGTTTGGTATTATATATCTTGGCCTATATGGAGCATTTCCCTCGAATAAATCACATATTACTCCTTTTTCTCTAAGGTCTTGGGTTTCTTTAGAAATTTTTAATACGTCTAATGTATTTTCCCCTTCTCTTGCTAAAGCAACTACCTTTTGCTCATAGGTAAGTACAGAATCCTTTATTATGTTTTCTACATTACTCATACTAATTGCCTCCATTTTGTGTTAATTACATTATCTTAAATTAAATCCCCATTGAAAAGGTATACTATTATATCTTTATTTTATAACATCCCTTGTTTTTAGTAAAGGTAACTTATTTGCATTATTGTATTTTTATGTAATATATTGGCATATTGACCTATATAAAAGAGCTGTTTCATAATATTTATTATGAAACAGCTCTATCTTAATTTCTATCTAAAAATTTGTCTTTTGCACTATGAAACTTTTCTAAAAATCGAGACCTCAAAATTAAATTAATATACTTTAAAATCTTAGTTTCTTTCTAATTGCTTTTTTATATCAATTATTCTTTTATTTAAAATAGGATGAACATAATAAGGAGCTATTTCACTTAGAGGATCTAAAACAAAGGCTCTCTCCTCCATTCTTGGATGAGGAATTACTACCCTTTCCCCCTCTGTTATTATATGGTCATATAACAAAATATCTAAGTCTATAGTTCTTGGTCCCCATTTTATAATTCTCTCTCTTTTTAGTTCCTTCTCACACCTTAGTAATAAATCCATAAGCTCCTCTGGAGATAATAAAGTTCTCACTTCACATACCCCATTTAAGAACTCATCTTGATTCTCATATCCCCAAGGTTCTGTTGTTATAAATTCTGAGACTTTTATAACCTTTGTGATATGACTTTCCATAAGCTTTAAGGCATTATTTAAATTTTCCTTTTTATTTCCCATGTTTGATCCAAGAGCTATATAAGCTCTATGCCACCCTCTTGAAATCTTAACTTCCACGTAATCTAAAGGCTTTAAAATAGGAGCCCAAGGTTTCTTTATGGATACTTCTACTTTTTCTATAATATCATATTCTTTTAATATAAATTCTGCTAAATTTTCAGCAGCTTCTTCTATTAGATCATAGCTTTTTCTCTTGAATTCTTCCTCTACCTTATGGCTAAGCTCTCCATAGTGTACAGATTTATCTAAGTCTCCAGTTTTTCCTGGCTCTCTAAGAGATAAATATAACTCCATGGTAATTAAAAACTTTTGTCCTAAAGTTTTTTCCTCTTTAAATACTCCATGATGAGCATATATCTCTAGATCCTTAATAAGTATTCTATCCATGTTAATCTCCCTATTTTAACCTTTCTATGGCATCTGTCATCATAGCTACCCTTTTATTTTCAAGAACATCATGAATTCTTACAAAATCACAACCCTTAACTATTCCAATAGCAGTAGTGGCTAAAGTTCCCTCTAATCTTTCATCCTTTGGAAGATTTAAAGCATTTCCTATCATAGATTTTCTTGAAGTTCCAAGAAGCCAAGGATATCCTAAATCATTTAATCTCTCTAAATGCTTCATAGCCATTAAGTTTTCCCTTTGGTCTTTAGCAAATCCTATACCTGGATCTAATATTATATTTTCATCCTTAACTCCAGCTTCCTTTGCTATGTTTATAATCTCTCTTAAGTCTTCTATCATATCCTCTATAAAGTTATTATAATCTCTGTCCTCTCTATTGTGCATTATACAACAAGGTACGTCATACTCTGCTGCCACTCTTGCCATATCCTTATCCTTCTTAAAGCCCCAAACATCATTAATCATATTTGCTCCAGCTTTTAAAGCCTCTTCTGCAACTACTGCCTTATATGTATCAATAGAAATAGGAATATTTTTAAACTCTTTTCTTAGAGACTTAATTACAGGTACTACCCTTTTAATCTCTTCTTCTGCATCTACAAACTCATGATCTGGTCTTGTAGATTCCCCTCCTATGTCTATTATATCTACTCCTTCATTAATCATTCTTCTTCCATGTTCCAAAGCCTTTTCTATTGAATTATGCTTTCCCCCATCTGAAAAAGAATCTGGAGTCACATTTAATATCCCCATAATATAGGTTCTTTCTCCTAAATTAAAGTCTTCCTCGCCAATTTTTAAAACTCTTTTATTTCTAAACATAGTGTAATCCACCTACTTAATATATAATATTTTTATTTTTCTTCTCTTCACTCCAGTAACACTTATCTATAGCTTTGCAATTAAAGCATGCTCTAGATAACTTATCACTCCTATACATTATACCTTCCAGTGAAGTTTTATCATCCTTATGAACTCTATGGCTGTCTATAGCAGAACATATTGTGTTTATTTCCTCTACATTGAACTTACAGTCCTCTAGTATAGGAACTCCTATCTCTATGGAAGCCTTGTTATGAGGTGTTCCCTTCTCATACTCTAAAACCCTTCCTATATCATGAAGAAGTCCTATTGCATATATAATATCTTTAGGATAATTAAGGTTTTCCTCTAAATTTATTATATAGGCTATTCTACAAACATCTAGGAAATGATTTAAATCATGTCTGCAAAACTCTCTATGTTTTTCATATTCTTCAATTAATTTTACATTTCTTATATAATCTCTGTGATGAAGTATACTATTAATTCTCTCATTATTATTCATTAACCTTCACCTTCTACTATAATGTCATTAGTCTATATACTTCGTCTCTAAGGTCTTTATTAGTTTCAAATTCTCCCTTATAACATAGGGTAACAGTTTTACTTCCTGGCTTTTTTACCCCTCTCATGGTCATGCAAAGATGCTCTCCCTCAACCATTACCATAACACCTTTAGCGTCTAGATGTTTCATAATAGCATCTCCTATATCACTAGTTAACTTTTCCTGAAGTTGAGGTCTTTTTGAAAATACATCAACGGTTCTTGCAAGCTTACTAAGCCCTGCCACCTTTCCATTTGGAATATAAGCAATATGTGCCTTCCCAAAGAAAGGTAAGAAGTGATGTTCACACATAGAATAATAGGTTATATCTCTCTCAATAACTATGTTATCTTCCTCTACAGTGAAGCTTTTAGATAGGTGCTCCTTAGCATCCTCATATAATCCTCCAAAAACCTCTTTATACATTCTTGCTATTCTATCTGGAGTTTCTTTTAATCCTTCTCTATTAGGGTCTTCTCCTATGGCCTCTATTATAAGATTTACTCCTTCTATAATCTTCTTCTCATCTATCATAATCGTCCATCTCTCCTTCAAAGCTTAAATAAGATTTTCTTATGTCATATATATAGCTATCTTTATTTATATTAATATTTCCAATTCTACTTATAGGCATAATTCCCATAAGGGAGTTAGTTAGAAAAGCTCCTTGACTTTCTAATAAATCTTCTAAGGTATACTCTCCTTCTATAACACTAAAGTTTTTTATAACCCATTGCCTTATGACTCCATTTAAAATACCACAGCTTACCTTTGGAGTGTATATTTTATTATTTTTTATAAAAAACAAATTACTTACTGCTCCTTCTGAAAGCTTGTCTTTTTCATTTAAGAATATAACTTCATTAAATCCTTCCTTTAGTGCCATTCTCTTCTCTAATATATTTTCTCCATAATTTAGAGTCTTATGGTAGACTAATAAGCCATTAGAATTCCTTTTATAGTTACTTACCTTTAAGTTAAATCCATTAAGGTAGTCCTCTTCTTTGTAGGTAATATCCCTTAAAGATATTATTTCATTTTTATCTGTAACTACTATCTTAAAACCACAATTTTTAATATTATTATCTTTTATAATGTTTTCTATGGTTTTATAATCTATAGATTTATTTATCCCTAAAACCTTCAAAGAATTATTTAATCTATCCATATGTTCTTTAATAAGTACTCCATAGCCTTTAGGTGTAATTTTAATAGTCTCGAAGGCTCCTAGCCCAAAGTTAAATCCATCGTCTAAGTTTATATTATTATTTTTCCCATGTAAAATCTTCATTATATTTATAATACCCTCATTAAAGCCTTTGCCTTGTGTAGAGTCTCCTCATACTCATCTTCTTTTATAGATTCAAAGGTTATTCCTCCACCAACTCCAAAATAGGCTTTATCTTCTTTTTTAAGTATGGTTCTTATAGTAATATTAAAATCTGCATTTCCCCTAAAATCAAAATATCCTATGGCTCCTGTATATATATTTCTACGAAGACCTTCTACTTCCTCTATAACTTCCATAGTTCTTATTTTAGGTGCTCCTGTTATTGATCCTCCTGGGAAGCACTCCTTAATACAATTAACACTAGACACATTACTCTTTAGCTCTCCTTTTATGGTAGAAACTAAATGAAATACTGTGGAATACTCTTCAATTACAAATAGTTCTGTTACCTTCACACTATGGTTTTTACATACCTTACTTAAATCATTTCTTTCTAAATCTACTATCATAAGAAGCTCTGATTTATCTTTTTCAGAATTTAAAAGCTCTAACCTGTTTTTTTCATCTTCCTCTTTGTTTCTCCCTCTAGGTCTTGTACCTTTTATTGGTCTTGTTTCAACTTGTCCATCTCTTATACTCATAAACCTTTCTGGGGATGAGCTTATTATATGAAAATCATCAAGTTCCATGTAGGCTCCAAAAGGGCTAGGATTTATTTTTCTTAAATCCTTATATATATCATAGGAATCTCTATCTGTAGTACAGCTAAATCTTTGGGTTAAATTACCTATATATATATCACCACTTCTTATATATTCTCTGAAGGTTTCAACTCCCTCCATATATTCATCTTTAGTAAAATTAGATTTAAACTCCTTATCCCTAGACTTTACTTCATTATATATTACTTCTTTTCCATTACTTATTCTATTAATTATCTTCTCTATAGATATTTCTTTATCCTCAAATATTCCCATGGAAGATACATAAGACTTATTATTCAAGTGATCAAAAATTATTATATTATCATAAAGTAAAAAATAGGATTCAGGTATTTTAATATCCTCTTTGGCGCTACTTGGAAGAGTCTCTAAGTTTCTTCCCATATCGTAGGAGATATACCCTATAGCTCCTCCTATAAATGGAAGATGTGACTCCTTATTCTCAATAGAGTATTCTTTAATGATATTCTCGAGCTCCTTAAAGGGATCTCCTTTAATTTTCTTATGATTTACCCATATATCCTCCCCATAGGATTTAAATTTTAAGAAAGGATTCACTCCTATAAATGAATATTTACTTAAATTTTTATCCTCTAAAGAACTATCTAAAAATATTACATCCTTATCTTTGAATAAGGTATATATGCTAAAAGCATCAAGACTACTATTAAATTCTTTAACTAAAGCCTTCATATTTAATTCCCTCTGCATTCATCAATAAAATTTTTAAGGATTTCATGTCCTTGTTCTGTAAGCTCTGCTTCTGGATGGAATTGTACTCCTTCAACAAGATACTCCTTATGTCTAAGGCCCATTATAACACCATCCTCTGTACTACAAGTTATTTCTAGTTCACTAGGTAAATTCTCTTTTTTTACAATTAAAGAATGATATCTTGTGACCTTTAAAGGATTTTTTATGTTCTTAAATACCCCTTTATTACTATGGGTAACCTCTGTTACTTTTCCATGGACAGGAATCATCCCCTTCACCACTTCTCCTCCAAAATAATGACCAATACATTGGTGCCCAAGACATATTCCAAGGATGGGAATTTCCCCTTTAAATTTATCTATTATATCTAAACATAGACCAGAATCCATAGGATTTTTAGGTCCTGGAGATATTATTATTCCCTCAGGATTTAAATTTTCTATTTCATCTATGGTTATAGAATCATTTCTCTTTACTAGTACTTGCTCTCCTAATTCCTCTAAATATCTAACTAGGTTATATACAAAGGAATCATAATTATCAATCATTAAAAACATACATCTCACCTTTATTACTATTTTACTTAGCTTTAAAAAAATAATATCATAACCTTACAATATATTCTACAATTTATATGTACTAAAAACTAGAAATAGATTTAAATATGTAACATTTTCTTACTTTTACTGTAAAATCTAAAATTTCTGATAATTCCATAATTTATTATTCATATCATTGTTTTTAATCTATTACTTAAATAAATATAAAAAATATATTAATTGTTTCTTACTGCCATATGCTAAGTTAACCTGTTATACTGAAT
>NZ_JBFNEO010000120.1:0-8403 GCF_040797585.1 Clostridium sp. | reverse complement strand
GAAGGTGGAAGAACAGTAGGATCAGGAGTTGTTACTACTATAACTAAATAATTAATTGGATTTTTTTACAGGGCTGGGTTGTGAAACCTAGTCCTTTACATAGCAAATTCAAGTTGACACAATATTTTAATTATGATAAATTATTAAGGTAATGCGTACTTTTTAGAGTGTAGTAGGGACGGCGTTCTAATAAAATATATTATAAAAACTGGAGGTGCTTGTTGTGAGAGTGAAGATAACTATAGCGTGTACAGAGTGCAAGCAAAGAAATTATAACACAATGAAAAATAAGAAAAATGACCCAGATAGATTAGAAATGAAGAAGTACTGTAAGTTCTGTCAGAAGCAAACGCTTCATAAAGAAACTAAGTAGTTCTAAAACTACCTAATATCTTTTAAGGATGTGTTAAAAGATGGCTGTGGATGGGAAAGTAAAAGGTAAGGACCAGTTGATTGAAAAAAAAGGTTTCTTCAAATTTTTAAAAGAGGTCAAAGCTGAAACTAAAAGAATAACTTGGCCTTCCAAAAAAGAAGTTAAAAAGGCTACAATAGCTGTAGCTACATTCTGCCTTATCTACATAGTGTTAATAGGTGGAATAGACATGTTTTTTCAAAACCTCTTTAAATCAGTCTTTGGAATAAAGTAAAAAGGAGGTGGGGGTAATACTAGTTTGCCCCTTGAAATATGAGTGAGAAAGCTAAATGGTACGTTGTACACACGTATTCAGGTTACGAGAATAAAGTAAAAGCTAATCTTGAAAAGGCTATAGAAAACAGAAATCTTCATAGTCTTATTCATGCGGTAGAAGTTCCAGTAGAAGAACAAATTGAAGAAAAAGATGGAAAGCAAAAGATTACGCTTAAAAAGAAGTTTCCGGGATATGTATTAATTAAGATGTTAATGACAGATGATTCTTGGTATGTCGTAAGAAATACTAGAGGAGTCACAGGTTTTGTTGGACCTGGATCTAAACCAGTGCCACTTACCGATGAAGAGATTGAATCTATGGGAGTTCAAGAGATGACTATAGATATAGACTTGGAGGTAGGCGAAACTATTCAGGTTATTTCTGGACCGCTTAAAGATTTTACAGCGGTGATTCAAGAAATAAGCTTAGAAAAACATAAAATTAAAGCTTTGGTTAGTATGTTTGGAAGAGAAACTCTTGCTGAACTTGACTTTAACCAAGTAGAAAAATTTAATTAATATTTAAACTACAATTAAGAGATTACAGGACGAAAGTCTTAGTAAGTGGGAGGGCTATAGAATAGTCCGAGATACCACAGTATAGGAGGAATAACTCATGGCTAAGAAAGTTACAGGAATGATTAAACTTCAGCTTCCAGCTGGAAAGGCAACTCCAGCACCACCAGTTGGACCGGCATTAGGACAACACGGTGTTAACATTATGGGATTCTGTAAGGAGTTTAACGCTAAAACAGCAAATCAAGCTGGATTAATAATTCCAGTTGTAATTACTGTTTATCAAGATAGATCTTTTAGCTTTATACTAAAGACTCCTCCAGCAGCAGTATTATTAAAGAAGGCAGCTGGAATTGAGAGTGGTTCTGGTGTACCAAACAGAACAAAAGTTGCAACTGTTAATAAAGATCAAATAAGACAAATAGCTGAAACAAAAATGCCGGATTTAAATGCAGCAACAATAGAAACTGCTATGAGCATGATAGAAGGAACAGCTAAGAGTATGGGAATAGTTGTTGAAGACTAATTTTTTATTCGGTGGGAGGTAACTACCGTTAATACCACAAAGGAGGCTTACTAAATGGGAAAGAATTATATTGAAAGTGCAAAGTTAGTAGATAAGAATGCATTATACACTACAGCGGAAGCTATGGAATTAGCTGTTAAGACTGCTAAGTGTAAGTTCGATGAAACGATAGAAGTTGCTGTAAGATTAGGTGTAGACCCAAGACATGCAGATCAACAAGTTAGAGGAGCAGTAGTTCTTCCTCACGGAACTGGTAAAAGTGTTAAAGTTTTAGTATTCGCAAAGGGTGATAAGGCTAAAGAAGCAGAAGCTGCAGGAGCAGAGTTTGTTGGAGCTGAGGACCTAGTTGCTAAAATACAAAACGAAAACTGGTTTGATTTTGATGTAGTAGTTGCTACTCCAGACATGATGGGTGTAGTAGGAAGACTAGGAAGAGTGTTAGGACCTAAGGGATTAATGCCAAACCCTAAGTCAGGAACTGTTACATTTGATGTAACTAAGGCTGTTCAAGAGATTAAAGCTGGTAAAGTTGAATATAGAGTAGATAAAACTGCTATAATCCACGTTCCAGTAGGAAAGAAATCTTTCGGATCAGAAAAGTTAATGGAGAACTTCCGTGTATTAATGGAAGCTGTAATCAAGGCTAAGCCAGCAGCTGCTAAGGGACAATACATAAAGTCTGTAGCTGTATCAAGTACAATGGGACCAGGAATTAAAATAAACTCAACAAAAGTTTTAGATTAATATTGACAGGTAGGTTTGTCTATGATATAATCGATTTTGTTGATTAATTGAATAGCAATATTCCGTAGACAGTAGGTGCAAAAGCGTAAAGTTTAACACTACCTACCGAGGACCCGTACAAGGTTTGAAATTGTAAGGTCTTCTTGCGTCTGCGAGGAGGCCTTTGTTATTTTAAATAAACAGTAATATCGTGAGGAGGTGGCATACAGTAATGAACAAGAATAGACAATTAAAAGAAGCTAAGGTTGCTGAGATAAGAGAAAAGCTTGAAAAAGCTCAAGCTGTTATATTAGCTGACTATCAAGGTTTAACTGTTGAACAAGATACAACTCTTAGAAAAAACTTAAGAGAAGCAGGAGTTGAGTACAAAGTATACAAAAATACTTTAGTTGCTCTAGCTGCTAAGGAATTAGGATTTGACGGAGTAGTTGAATACTTAGAGGGACCTGTATCTATAGCTTTTGGATATGAGGATGTAACTGCACCAGCTAGAATCTTAAATGATTTTGCAAAAGATCATAAGAAGTTAGAATTAAAAGCTGGTATAGTTCAAGGAGAAGTTTATGATGCTGATAAGGTTAAGCAACTTGCTGCTATACCTTCAAAAGAAGTTCTTATTGCAAAACTTCTTGGAAGTATCAAGTCTCCATTATCAAACCTTGCATATTTATTAAATGCAATAAAGGAAAGCAAGGAAACTGCAGAATAATAAATTATAAGCAGTTGATAATATACCCTATATAATTACTTATAAAAAATAAAATTAAAATACGATAATAAAAATTTTGGAGGTGCTTTAAAAATGACAAAAGAGCAAATCATTGAAGCTATAAAGAATATGAGCGTTTTAGAATTAAACGACTTAGTTAAGGCGTGTGAAGAGGAATTCGGAGTAAGCGCAGCTGCTCCAGTAGCAGTTGCAGGTGCAGTAGCAGGTGCAGCAGCAGAAGAGAAGACTGAGTTCGACGTAGTATTAGCTAGCGCAGGATCAGAAAAGATAAAGGTTATAAAGGCTGTTAGAGAATTAACTGGATTAGGATTAAAGGAAGCTAAAGAAATAGTTGACGGAGCTCCTAAGACATTAAAAGAAGGAATAGCTAAGGAAGAAGCTGAAGCTATGAAAGCTAAGCTTGCTGAAGTTGGAGCTACTGTAGAATTAAAGTAATTTACCAACATTTAAAATAAGAGGCGCTTTTTAAGTGCCTCTTTTTTAATGAATTGTTGTTGACTGCTTTTTTTAGTTGTGTTATTATTATTTAATGTACTGTCATATGCTATGATAAAAAATATAAAAAATTAATGGCAATTTTGATTTATTTTATCAAAATTGGGTAGAATAATATGATGATCGTATGCAACCCGAAAGATTAGAATTTAAAATACTAACTTTTGGTTATTTTAGTTTATACAAGGGGTGAAAGCTTAATGGTACATCCTATACAATGTGGAAAAAGAACAAGAATGAGTTTTGGTAGGGTAAAAGAAGTTGCCGATATGCCAAACTTAATTGAAGTGCAATTAGACTCCTATAAATGGTTTCTAAAAGAAGGGTTATATGAAGTTTTTGATGACATAAACCCAATAAGCAATTACACAGGGAACCTTATTCTTGAATTCATTGACTTTAAAATTGAAGAAGAGAATACAAAGTATTCTGTTGATGAATGTAAAGAAAGAGATGCAACTTATGCTGCACCGTTAAAGGTTAAGGTAAGATTGCGTAATGAAGAAACTGGAGAAATAAAGGAACAAGAAGTCTTTATGGGAGATTTCCCATTAATGACTGATCAGGGAACTTTTATAATCAATGGAGCAGAGAGAGTTATAGTAAGCCAACTTGTAAGATCACCAGGGGTTTATTATAGCGGTGCTAGGGATAAATCAGGAAAGAAGTTATTTTCAGCAACAGTTATCCCAAACAGAGGTGCTTGGCTTGAGTACGAAACAGATTCTAATGACATAATATATGTAAGAATTGACAAAACAAGAAAGCTGCCTATTACAGTATTAGCTAGAGCTCTTGGATTTGGAAGTGACCAAGAGATAGTAGACTATTTTGGTGAAGATGAAAGATTACAAGCAAGTATTGAAAAAGATAGCACCAAAACTAAGGAAGAAGCTTTACTAGAGATTTATAAGAGATTAAGACCAGGTGAGCCGCCAACGGTTGATAGTGCTATAGCTTTAATTGATTCATTATTCTTTGATGCTAAGCGTTATGACCTTTCAAAGGTTGGTAGATACAAGTTTAATAAGAAGTTAGCTTTAAACTTAAGATTATCCAATCAAATATCAGCTGAGGATGTAGTAAATCCAGCTACTGGAGAAATACTAGTTGGTAAGAATGAAAAAATATCTAGAGAAGTAGCATTAGAAATACAAGATTGCGGAATAAATTCAGTTGATATTCTTGTAGAAGATAAGGTTGTTAGAGTAATAGGAAACCACTTTGTTAACATAAATAAACATGTTAACTTTGATGCTGAAGAGCTTGGAATAAAAGAGCTAGTCCATTATCCTACTCTTAGAGAAATACTAGATGAATATTCTGATGATAATGAAATAAAAGAGCAAATAAAGAAAAATATTAATAGATTAATACCTAAGCATATAATAAGGGATGACATGTATGCTACTATAAGTTATGAATTAGGATTAGCTTATATGGTTGGATATGTTGATGATATAGATCACTTAGGAAATAGAAGGTTAAGATCTGTTGGAGAGTTGTTACAAAACCAATTTAGAATTGGTTTATCTAGAATGGAAAGAGTAGTAAAAGAAAGAATGACCATTCAAGATCAAGAAGGAATAACTCCTCAGCAACTTATAAACATAAGACCTGTGGCTGCAGCTATTAAAGAATTCTTTGGAAGCTCCCAGCTTTCTCAGTTCATGGATCAAACTAACCCACTTTCAGAATTAACTCATAAGAGAAGATTATCAGCTTTAGGACCAGGAGGACTTTCAAGAGAAAGAGCAGGATTTGAAGTAAGAGACGTTCACCATTCACACTATGGAAGAATGTGTCCTATAGAAACTCCTGAAGGACCTAACATAGGACTTATAAACTCCTTGGCTACTTATGCTATGGTTAATGAGTATGGATTTATGGAAACTCCATATAGGGTTGTTGATAAAGAGACAGGTAGAGTTACAGAAGAAATAAGATACTATACTGCTGATGAAGAGGATAGATATCTAGTTGCTCAGGCTAATGAACCTTTAGATGAAGAAGGTAAATTTATAGATAAAAAAGTAACTGTAAGAGTTAGAGATGAAGTTGTTGTTGTTCCAAGAGAAGACGTTGATCTAATGGATATATCTCCAAGACAGATAGTATCAGTTGCTACTGCAATGATACCTTTCCTTGAGAATGATGACGCATCAAGAGCTCTTATGGGATCTAACATGCAACGTCAAGCAGTTCCACTATTAAAGCCTCAAGCTCCTGTAGTTGGTACTGGAATAGAGTTCAAGGCTGCTGTGGATTCAGGGGTTCTACCTAAGGCTAAAAATTCGGGTGAGGTTATATATGTAAGTGCTAATGAAGTTAGAGTTAAGAGAGACTCTGATGGAGGAATAGATACTTATAGACTATTAAAGTTTAAGAGATCTAACCAAGGTACTTGTATAAATCAGAGACCTATAGTTACTAAGGGTGAGAAAGTAGATAAAGGAACAGTGTTATCAGATGGACCTTCTACAGACCTTGGAGAAATAGCATTAGGTAAGAATATAAGAATGGGCTTTATCACTTGGGAAGGATATAACTATGAGGATGCTATGTTAATATCAGAGCAACTTGTACGTGATGATGTATTTACTTCTATCCATATAGAAGAATACGAGTGTGAGGCTAGAGATACAAAACTTGGACCAGAAGAGATTACTAGAGATATTCCAAACGTAGGTGAGGATGCTCTTAGAGATATAGATGAACGTGGAATAATAAGAATAGGTGCAGAGGTAAGATCTGGAGATATATTAGTTGGTAAGGTTACTCCAAAGGGAGAAACTGAACTAACTGCGGAAGAGAGATTACTTAGAGCGATATTCGGAGAGAAAGCTAGAGAAGTAAGAGACACTTCTTTAAAGGTTCCACACGGAGAAGCAGGAATAATTGTTGATGTTAAGGTATTTACTAGAGAGAATGGTGATGAATTACCACCAGGAGTAAATCAATTAGTTAGATGTTATATAGCACAAAAGAGAAAGATATCTGTTGGAGATAAGATGGCTGGACGTCACGGAAACAAAGGGGTTATATCTAGAGTTCTTCCGGAAGAAGATATGCCATTCTTGCCAGATGGTAGACCTCTTCAGATATGTTTAAATCCTCTAGGGGTTCCTTCTCGTATGAACATCGGTCAGGTTCTTGAGGTTCACTTAGGATGGGCTGCTTCAAATATGGGATGGCATATTGCAACTCCAGTATTTGATGGTGCTAGAGAAGAAGATATTGAAAAATGCTTAGTTGATGCCGGATATGATAGGGATGGAAAGACTCTTTTATATGATGGAAGAACAGGAGAAGCATTTGACAATAGAGTTACTGTTGGATATATGTATATCTTAAAACTTGCTCACTTAGTTGATGATAAGATTCACGCAAGATCTACAGGTCCATATTCATTAGTAACCCAACAACCGCTTGGAGGTAAAGCGCAATTTGGAGGACAAAGATTTGGAGAGATGGAAGTTTGGGCACTAGAGGCTTATGGTGCTGCTCATACTCTTCAAGAAATCTTAACAGTTAAGTCTGATGACGTTGTGGGAAGAGTTAAGACCTATGAAGCAATAGTTAAGGGAGAAAATATACCAGAGCCAGGTGTACCAGAATCCTTTAAGGTTCTTATAAAAGAGCTACAAGCACTTTGCTTAAATGTTAAGGTTCTTAATGATGATAATCAAGAGATTAGATTAAAAGAATCAGTAGATGAAGAGTTAGAAGAGTTAGAAGTAAATATAGAGGGAACAGAAGAAGTAGATAAAGTTTCTTCTGATGATAGCTATGTTGAAGAAACAGAAGAAGTTGAAGAGGAAGAAGCAGACATAGATTACGGATCTATAGAGCTTGATGATTTTAGTACCGATTTAGATATAGATGATTTTAACGATGAACACTAATTTTGAAGGGAGGATATACCCTTGATTGAATTAAACAATTTTGATGCATTACAAATTGGTTTAGCTTCCCCAGAGCAGATAAGAGAATGGTCTAGAGGCGAGGTTAAAAAGCCTGAAACTATAAATTACAGGACTTTAAAGCCAGAAAGAGATGGTTTATTCTGTGAGAGAATATTTGGACCAATAAAGGACTGGGAATGTCACTGTGGAAAGTATAAGAGAGTTAGATATAAAGGTATAGTTTGTGATAGGTGTGGAGTAGAAGTAACAAAGTCTAAGGTGAGACGTGAGAGAATGGGGCATATTGAACTTGCTGCCCCTGTATCTCACATATGGTATTTTAAAGGTATACCATCAAGAATGGGATTAATTCTTGATATGTCACCAAGATCATTAGAAAAAATTCTATATTTTGCATCTTATGTAGTACTTGATCCTAAGGAGACGCCATTACTAAAGAAGCAACTCTTAAATGAAAAAGAATATAGAGAAGCTATAGATAAGTATGGTGAGGAAAGTTTTGTTGCTGGAATGGGAGCAGAAGCAGTTAAGAAACTTCTTGAGGAGATAGATCTAGAGAGAGGCTCTAAAGAGTTAAAAGAAGATTTAAAAACCTCTACTGGACAAAAGAAGGTTAGAGTAATAAGAAGATTAGAAGTAATAGAATCTTTTAGAAAATCTAATAATAAGCCAGAGTGGATGATAATAGGGGTTATACCTGTAATACCGCCAGATCTAAGACCAATGGTTCAATTAGATGGAGGTAGATTTGCAACTTCTGACTTAAATGATTTATATA
>NZ_JBFNEO010000119.1:0-8440 GCF_040797585.1 Clostridium sp. | reverse complement strand
TTGATAAAGGAGAAAAAACTGCAGATAATACTTCTACCTCTAATATATCATCTTTAAAAGAAGACGTAATTAAAAGTCTAGGAGAATCTATAGTAGAAAAGGGAATAAGTAAGGTTTTAGAACAGGGTAAAAATATAGAGGGCACAGAAAATAAAAATATAAATTATGAAAAAGTGGGAAAAGCCTTAGAAAAGGTAGATGTGAAAAATATTATATCCTTTTTGAAAGAAGGAAAAGTAGAAGAGGCAGTAAAGGAATTAAATTTTTCATTGAAAAACCTATCTAGTGAAGAAAAGAAAGTGGTTTTAGAGAGTATAAACAAAGAAATTTCAAGAGAACCTCAGGAGAAGATTCAAGGAAAAGAGATTCCGTCTAATAGAGAATATAAAGTATTAGAAGGGGTTAAAGATATTCCTAAAGAAGAAGTTAAGATTTTAAAGGATTTCTTAGTAAAAACAAAAGAAGATATAAGTACAAAACTTTCTAATTTTAATGAAGTAAAAGACGGGTTAAAAGGAAAGGGCGAAGTTTTAAAGGAAGTAATTAGACAGGTATTAAATGGAGATGTAGAAAAGATTCCAAAAGAATTTATAAAAGAAGTGAAATTTTTTAATGAGGTTAGTAAAGAATACTACTATATGGATGTGCCTATAAAAGCCAAGGATAAGGATTATGGATGCAAAATAATAGTCAAGGATAAAAGAGGAGAAGGAGTAGCAATAGATTCTAAAAATATGAAGCTTATAGTATCTGTTGATGCCCCTAAAATGGGGAAGGTAGACGGATATCTAAGGATATATGATAAAAATATGAGCATAACTTTAAAGGCAAAGGCACCTTTTCATAATGTTCTAAATGTTGGAAAAGAAAAACTCTGTTCATATATAAGAAATCTAGGGTATAATGTTACAGTGGAAGTTCAGGAAAAAAATGAAGATATTCATATAAGCAATTGTAGTGAATTTTTTAATGACTATAGAACTATAGCTCTGAATACACTTGTATAGGGAAGGGGACTTATATTAAAATTAATTCTATAGAAAATGGAGGGAATACTTTTGGAGAGAAGAAAGGCGGCAGCTCTTAAATATAAGGAAGGTACAGATTTAGCACCAAAGGTTGTAGCAAGTGGAGTTGGTAAACTAGCTGATAAAATAATAGAAAAAGCAGAAGAAAATAATGTACCTGTAGTTTATAATAAGGAACTGACAGAGCTTCTTACAAATGTAGATATTGGGGATCACATTCCTCCAGAGCTTTATGAAGCAGTAGCACATATTATTGCATATATTACAGAAATAGACGGAGAAATATAGATATAGAAAAGGATGGGTGAAGTAATGGCACTATATGCTATTTCAGACCTTCATCTTGCATTAAATCAAGATAAGCCTATGGACGTTTTTGGAAACCATTGGTATAAGCATGATGAAAAGATAAAAGAGAATTGGATGAAGAAAGTCAAGAAAGAGGATACAGTTTTAATAGCTGGAGACATATCCTGGTCCATGAGAATAGATGAGGGGCTTTTAGACCTTAAATGGATAAATGAGCTTCCAGGTAGAAAAATAATATCTAAGGGAAATCATGATTATTGGTGGAGTAGTATATCAAAGCTTAATAATCTTTATGATAATATGAGTTTTATACAAAATAATTTTTTTACCTATGAAGACTATGCTATATGTGGAACTAGAGGATGGATATGTGAAGGATCTCATAACTTTAAAGAAAAAGATAAAAAAATTTATGCTAGAGAACAGATAAGGCTTAGACTTTCTTTAGATGAGGCTAGAAAAGCTGGTTATAAAAAGATAATAGTTATGATACATTATCCACCTACTAATGAAAAATTTCAGGATTCAGCTTTTATAGAAATTTTTAAAGAGTATAATGTAGAGAAGGTTATATATGGTCATCTACATGGAATAACTAATGATTCAAAGATATTAAAAGGGATTTATCAGGGAGTGGAATATATATTTACATCCTGTGACTATATAAGTTTTGATCCTATAAGAATTCTTTAGTTTCTATAACTTTAGGCTATAGAACTAATATTTTAACATATTTAAAGTAAGATTAAGAAATAACATAATTTAAGAAGTTTTTTAAGTGGGATTTTAGATTAACTTAGTATTATAGATAAATCATCTAAAAACTCAACCTTTAAATAATGGTAGCTGATGATTTAGTTTTAATTATCATGTGAGTTATATATATTAAGGGTTATATAAATTTAAAATATTACTAGCATAAAGGTAGTCCAAATGGGTTGCCTTTATTTTTAGTAAGATAATAAAAACTATTGCAAATTATATCACTATATCGTAATATATAGATATAGTGATATTGGAGGAATGATGATGGAAAAAGATTTTAAAAAATATAATGAAGCAGCAGAGTTATTAAAGGTACTAGCACATCCAGTAAGATTATGTATAGTGACTGGGCTTTTAGAGAATGGGCCTTGTAATGTAAGCAAAATTCAAGGATGTCTTGAACTTCCTCAGTCTACTATATCCCAGCATCTTCAAAAGCTTAGAGTAGCAGGGGTTATTGAAGGAGAAAGATCAGGTCTTGAAATAACTTATAAAGTTAAGGATTCTAGAATAAAATATTTAGTGGAACTTATTAAAGAGGATTAAGGAGGGATAGGATTATGGGAAAAAAGGTTTTAATAGTTGGAGGAGTTGCGGGGGGAGCCTCAGCAGCGGCTAGACTTAGAAGATTAGATGAGAGTTTAGAAATTGTTATTTTTGAAAAAGGAGAGTATATATCCTTTGCCAACTGTGGATTACCATATCATATAGGAGAAGTTATAAAGGAAAGAGAAAAGCTTTTAGTACAGACACCAGAGGCTATGAAAGATAGATTTAATATTGATGTTAGAGTGTTTAGTGAAGTTATAGAAGTGGATAGTGAGAATAAAAAGGTTAAGGTAAATTCTAAAGAAAAGGGATTATACGAAGAGAGTTATGACTATTTAGTTTTATCACCAGGAGCAAAGCCTATAATACCTAATATAGAGGGAATAAATAGTAAGAAGATATATACTCTAAGAAATATTAGGGATATGGATAAAATAAAAGGTTTAGTTGATAATGGACAAGCTAAAAAGGCCATAGTCATCGGTGGAGGCTATGTAGGAGTTGAGGTAGCGGAGAACTTAGTCGAAAGAAAGGTTAAAACAACTTTAGTAGAAGCAGCACCTCATATATTAGCTCCTTTTGATAGTGAAATGGTAACCTTAGGAGAAAAGGAGCTTCAGGACAATGGAGTATCCTTAATATTAAATGATGGAGTTAAAGGATTTAAAGATATTGAAAATGGAATAGAAGTAACACTAAATAGCGGGGAAAAATTAGTGGCAGATATGGTTGTTCTTGCTATAGGAGTATCACCAGATACAGCTTTCTTAAAATCCTCAGGAATAGACCTTGGACCTAAAGGTCATATATTAGTCACAGATAAAATGCAAACTAATAAGGGAGGGGTGTATGCAGTAGGAGATGCTATAGAGGTTATTGATTATATAAATGGAAGTAGAGCAGCTATACCTCTAGCGGGACCTGCTAATAGACAAGGAAGGCTTGCAGCAGATAATATTTGTGGATTAAATAGATCCTATAAAGGAACCTTGGGAACAGCCATAATTAAGATATTTAATCTTACCGGTGCATCCACAGGGAATAATGAAAGAACCCTTAGAAGATTAAATATTCCATATAAGGTTATATATATACATCCAAACTCCCATGCTTCTTATTATCCAGGGGCTACTCAGATGTCTATAAAGCTTTTATTTAATGAAGAAGGTAAGATATTTGGTGCTCAAGGTTTTGGATATGAGGGAGTAGATAAAACAATAGATGTTATAGCAACCACTATAAAATCTGGTGGGACAATATATGACTTAGCAGATTTAGAGCTAGCTTATGCCCCACCTTTTAACTCAGCTAAATCTCCAGCTAACATGGCAGGATTTGTTGCTGAGAATGTTCTAAGTGGTCTTATGGATGTTATAGGACTTTATGATTTAGAAAGTTATGATGAGAATAAACATTTTCTACTAGATGTAAGGGAAGAGACGGAATGGGATAATGGATATATAAAAGGGGCAACTCATATATCTTTAAATTCATTAAGAGATAGATTAAATGAACTTCCAAAAGATAAAGAGATATGGGTATACTGTGCAGTAGGACTAAGAGGATATATAGCAACTAGAATATTAATGCAAAATGGATTTAATGTTAAAAACTTTACCGGAGGATATAAAACTTATAGTCAAAGTACTTTTAAACCTAATAAGAATGATGGGAATGATGATATTAGTGGAGGGAGAAATACAGAAGAAGAACATTCTATAGATATTAATAAAATTTCTATAAATAAAGAAGTTGATGCTTGTGGATTATGCTGCCCAGGACCTCTTATGACAGTTAAAAGTAATATGGATGATTTAAATCATGGAGAAGTTTTAAAGATAAAAGCGTCAGATCCAGGGTTCTTTGAGGATATAAAAGCTTGGAGTAGTAAAACTGGAAATAGGCTGCTTAGTATTGAGAAGAATAAAGGAATTATAACAGCAACCTTAGAAAAGTCTGTAGAGAATAGTGATTTAAAGAATATGGAGAATAATAATCCAAAAGATAATAAAACCATGGTGGTTTTTAGTGGAGATTTAGATAAGGCTATAGCTTCCTTTATTATAGCTAATGGAGCAGCTTCCATGGGAAAAAAGGTTACTATGTTCTTTACCTTTTGGGGAATAAATATTTTAAGAAAGCCTGAAGGAGATGAAGGTAGTAAAGAATTTCTCCATAAAATGTTTGGTTTTATGATGCCAAAGGGAAGTAAAAATCTTAAATTATCTCAAATGAATATGGGGGGCATGGGACCAAAGCTTATAAGAAAACTTATGAAGGATAAGAATGTATCCTCTCTAGAGGAACTTATAAAATCTGCTATAGATAGTGGGGTAGAAATAGTAGCATGTCAAATGTCTATGGATCTTCTAGGTTTTAGTAGTAAAGAACTTATAGATGGAGTGAAAATAGGTGGTGTTGGATACTACCTTGGAGAGGCAGAGGATTCTAACGTAAATCTATTTATATAGTATTGATTTAACCTGTTGCGATAATCAAATCTTAAAGTAGACTTAATTGATAATTTGAGGTTATAAATCATAAAATTTAAAGGAACTCTTTTTAGGGTTCCTTTATTTTATGATTTAAGAACAATGTGGCACATTTATTTATAATTGAGATTCTTTATAAGAATTCTATATAATTAACTTTATTGACTAAGCTTGTTCTAAAGTTATTGTTTTTTATGGAATCAATTAAATATTATATTTAAATAATATCTATAAATATAAAATTTTTAATTATACAATAAAATTATAGTTTCATTCAATTGTTATTTGAATTTGGTATAGTAATTGCTTTAACTATTAGTATATTTATAATTTTGAGTAGGTGAGATTTAATGAGAGATAAATGGGGAAGAGAAATAAACTATCTTAGAATATCAGTTACAGATAGATGCAATTTAAGATGCAGATATTGTATGCCAGAGGGAAATGGACAATATGTAGAAAATCATAATCTTCTTACTAATGAAGAATTTATAAGACTATGTAGAATTCTAACTGACTTAGGAGTAAAAAAGATAAGAATGACAGGGGGAGAACCTTTAGTTAGAAAGAATATAAATGAACTTATAGAGGGCATTGGAAGTATTGAAGGAGTAGAAGAGCTATGTTTAACTACCAATGGAATACTTTTATATGAACATCTGGATGATTTTAAAGCCATGGGGGTTACTGGAATTAATATAAGTCTTGATTCATTAAATGAAAATACATATAGGGACATAACTAAGGGAGATCTTAATAAGGTAGTGAAGGCAATAAAAAGATCCTTAAGTCTTGGAATAAAAACAAAGATTAATTCAGTTATTATGAAGGGGGTAAACTATGATGAAATAATGGACTTAGCTCTTTTAACTGAAGAATATAATTTAGATGTTAGATTTATAGAACTTATGCCTATTGGAGAGGGGAAAAAGTTTAATGGGGTAAGTTCAGATGAGTTAAAGAGAATAATAGGTGTAAGTAGAGAATACGAAGAGTTAACCCAAGGAGATAAAATTAAGGGACCGGCTGAATATATAAGAATTAAAGGTGCTAAGGGGAAAATAGGATTTATAAGTGCCATGAGTCATAATTTTTGTAGTAATTGTAACAGGATAAGGTTAACATCTGAAGGTTTTTTAAAGCTTTGTCTTCACTGGAATGAGGGAAAAGATATGGGAGAACTTTTAAGAAGGGGATATTCAGATGATGAGATAAAGAACATCCTAGTTTCAGTTATAAATGACAAGCCAAAGAGGCATGAGTTTTTATCAAAGCAACAAGGGGATTTAAGGTATATGTTCCAAATAGGAGGATAATTATTATCTTATAAAAGCATGGTATAAAAATTAGTTTCTACGGAAATTTGAAATAGAATATTGAATTTGCTATAATTATTAATAAAATAAGGTTAAAAAGGGAGATAATATGGGGGAAAGTTTATTAAAGCGAATTCAAGATACTGTTGTAAAATATGCAGACATTATTTCAAGTGTAATTAATGTAGATGTAGAAATCGTTGACAATAAATTAAATAGAATAGCAGGAACAGGATGCTATAAAGGAAAAAATAATGAGGACATATCCAATCAAGGCTATGTGTACAAATATGTATTAAATACTGGGGAGTATAAGATTGTAGAAAGACCAGGTAAGGATGAGCTATGTAGGGAATGTGAATTTAAGCATAAATGTGTGGAGCTTATGCAAATTTGTACTCCTATTATTTTTAATAATATCATAATTGGAGTCATAGCACTTATTTGTTTTAATGAAGATCAAAAGAAGGCTGTGCTTAAAAATATAAATTCTCATCTTCAATTTATAAATCAAATAAGCGATTTTATAAGTACAAAGATATACGAGGATTTAGATAATGAGAGAAATGAAAAATTCACTGAGATATTAAAGCATATAATTGATACTTTAGGAAAAGGTATCATAGCCTTAAATGAGAATAATCATATAGTTCTTATAAATGATATGGCAAGTAAGGTGTTAAATTTAGAAAAGAGTTCACTAGGAAAAAAGATAGGGATAGAGTATTTTGAAAGCTACTCTAGCACTGAAGATACTTTCAACATAACTGTAGATAATAAAGAAGTAAAGCTAAATGGGGAATTAATACCTGTTTATCCTATGGTACATAATTTTGATAAAATATTTATATTTAGTGAAGAAAGAAAACCTGCTGCTATAAATAATAAAACTAAGACTGTAAGTAATACAATTACTTTAGATAATATTGTGGGAGAGTCTTATCCTATGCTTCTTTTAAAGGATAGGATTAAAAAAATAGCAAAATCTAATTCAACAGTATTTATAACAGGAGAAAGTGGTACTGGTAAAGAGGTTATAGCAAGAGCCATTCATGCAGAAAGCGATAGAAGTCATAAACCTTTTATAGCTATAAATTGTGCAGCTATACCAGAATCTTTGCTTGAAAGTGAACTTTTCGGTTATATTAGGGGAGCTTTTAGTGGAGCTAATCCTAATGGAAGAATAGGAAAATTCGAACTTGCCAATGAAGGGGTTATATTTTTAGATGAAATAGGGGATATGCCCCTATATCTTCAAGTTAAAATATTGAGAGTTATTCAAGAGAGGAAACTTGTTAGAATAGGATCTAATCAACTTGTAGATCTTAATATAAGAGTTATTGCGGCTACTAATAAGGACATACCGAAATTAATAAAGGAAAATAAGTTTAGAGAGGACCTATACTATAGACTAAATGTTATACCTTTAGAATTACCTCCTCTTAGAGATAGGGAAAATGATTTGGAACTTATAGCTATAAGGCTTTTAGATAGATATAATTTTCAGCTAGGCAAAAATGTTAATGGTATAGATAAAGATGTTTTAGATGTTTTTAGAATATATAGGTGGCCAGGAAATATTAGAGAACTTGAAAATACCATAGAATTTATGGTTAATTTAGTTGATTATGGTGGTAATTTAACTAGGGATACTATTCCAGGTGCCATAATAAAAAGTGTAATGGGAGAAGAAAATAGTCAAATAGAAGTAATTAAAGTGGAAAATAACTTTCATATAAAAGAAGATGACATAAAACCTTTAAAGGAAATAGAATTAGATTATATAAATAAGATTTTAGATATTTGTGGACATGACACAAAAGGGAAACAAGAGGCAGCTAAAAAACTTGGTATAGGAATTGCAACTTTATATCGAAAAATAGGAGAAAATAAATAATATTTTTCCACAATAAATTATCAAAATGATACTTTAATCCTTATCATAGGGATAAAAAATATCATTTTGATAAAGATGAGTTAA
>NZ_JBFNEO010000118.1:0-8463 GCF_040797585.1 Clostridium sp. | reverse complement strand
TCTTTTAAATTAACAGTGTCTTTTTTAAACTGTCCTTGACAAAGGGTACACTTTATAGTATAAAAAATTACTAGTGTTTTTATGTATACAGGATATTATAGTCCTGGATTTAATATTTTATATATCTTAGCTCTCTTTTCTATTTTAGGAGCATAGTATTCTTTAGCATAGGATTTCATGTCTTCTTTATTTTCTTCTTTTTCTGCTCTTACAGCCCAATTCATTATCATCTCTTCTGTACTGTTGTATTGAGATATAAAGAATGCTCCAAGCTTTATAGATACTTCAGGATTAGCTAGAGTTTTAGGGTCGAAGTTTTCAATCCCTGCCTTTTTTGCAAGATCTTTTGCGAAATCGTCTCTCATATTTAATATACCATTGCTTTTTCCAGCTTCATAATCTCTCTCTTCAAATCTAGTTTCAAAGTTTATAAGTGAAGCTAAAATATATGGATCAACATTATACTCTTTAGAATATTTTTTGATGTCATCCTTGAAATCTATGGGATAAATTACAGCTTTGGCAACTAAGCCTCCACCTATTAAAATTACTAGAATTATTGCTATTATTGGAATTATTTTTTTCATTACTAATCCTCCTTAAGTTTTGATTAAGTTTAGTTTATCAAAAATTAATCTTATGTTACATTTAACAAGGTTACAAAATATGATTTGTAACTTACACTTTTGTAATGTTATATAAAATAGAATTTACCTTTACTAGTCCTATAGTTTTATACAGGGATGAATAACGCTAAAAAGTACAGACTTACATTGATTGTAAATCTGTACTTTTTTTATTTTCCTAAAACATAATTTATAAGAAGTTTTAAGGTGTTTTCTATAGATGATACATGAGTTCTCTCATAATGATGGGTTCCATGAACTCCAGGTCCAATTAAGGCAACCTTCATGTCAAGACCACGGGATATAGCTTGAGATGCATCGGAGCTATAGCTATTAAATACATCTACTACATAATCAATACCGAAATCTTCAGCTATGTTTATAAGTTGATTTGTAAAATCATAGTCATATACAGTATGTTTATCCTTAGCTGCTATTGTAGTAGAATATTCGCTGGAAGTTTGTCCATCTCCTACAGGAGCTATATCAATTGCTACTAGTTCCTTAGTTTGTGGAGGAATAAAGGATATGCCATGACCTATTTCTTCATAATTACTTATTATAAAGTTAGTAGTGTACTTTGGAGTAAGGTTATTTTCCTTTAAGTATTTGCATATTTCAACAACCATAGAAACAGCACACTTATTGTCTATATATCTAGATTTTATAAATCCACTTTCAGTTACCTCAAACCTAGTATCTATAGATATGAGATCTCCTACATTTATACCAAGTTCTAAAACATCATTTTTACTACAAATTCTTTCGTCTAGTCTTATGAACATGGTGTCTTCATTTCTTTCAATAAGGGAAATAGACCTACCATAGATGTGGGTTGAATTTTTTAAAGGAAGTATTGATCCTCTTATTTTCTTACCCTTTCTTGTTATTACGTTACAGTTTTCTCCTTCTATGGAGTTATATATTCCTCCACCAACCTTTTGAAACTTTATTTTACCATCAGGAAGAATTTCTTTAACTATAGCTCCAAGGGTATCTATATGAGCACATATTGTGATTTCTTCTTTTGAATTCTCGCCAATAAGAGTAGCTATTAAAGCACCTTTTTTAGTAAAAGATGTACTAAGCCCAAGTTTTTCAAAATCACTTTTAACAGCTAAAAGAGCATTTTTAGTATAGCCTATTGGGCTTTCTATATCTAAGTATTTTTTCATATTTTCTACTACACTTAACAAATCTATATTCATTAATAAAGACCCCCTTTTAAATATGAATGCTTTAAATCTATATTACTATAAAAAGGTAATATAAGAAAGGAGGTATCCATATAGACTATATAAAATAGTAAAAATATATGGATAGGAATTTTAAAAAATAGAATAGTTAAGATGATTTAAGCATAGATTTAAACAAAGGATAGGTGTATTTATAGGACTTAAGTTAGGAGGGAGAGTATGGTTTCTTTTATGATTAAGGAAATTAATGATAAAGAGAAAGATAAGGAACTTTGGAATTACATAGAAGATAAATATAAAGATATAGAAGAAGTAGAAAAACATACTTATAAGGGATGTAGAAATCATAAAGACTTTAGTTATACAAAAATTATCTCAAGAAGTGAAGCTATGGAGGATATAATAATTTTATTTAGGGCAATATTATATAATTTTAAGGGTATAGAGATAGTAAAAGATATTTTTAGGGACATTAAAACTAGTATATTAAAGGAGTTAAATAATATAGAATCTATAACTAATTATGATTTTGAGAATATTGTAGTAAATATATTGGTATTAATGGGTTTACTCCTTTGTCATTTGAAAAAAATTATTATTACTATAGTGAAGAATATGAATTTTTAAAGGATAGTAGAGGATACTACACCTATTTACAAGGAGATAAGTTCTATTTGAAAGAGGTAGAGAAATATAATTTATCAGATTATATAAAGAAATCTATAAATTCCAAAGGAGAAATAGTTCATTATATAGGTAAGAATCTAAAGGAAAAAAAGGATTGTATTAATGTAAAAATGCTCATTTCAGGAAAAGAGGAAAAATATATAGATTTAAAACTTTCAAGGGCAAAAATTTATGATTATTTAGAAACATTAGTAGATGAGACAACCTATAAGGATATATCAATTTTAACTTTTAAGAAACTACAAGAGTTATACAGACATAAGGGTAAATTGAAAATAAAAAATACTATGTTTCTTTTGGTAGATAGTTATTATGAGTATATGGATATGGATATATTAGGAGAAATTAAAACTTCAAATAATATAGTTCCAGTAGGAACTAGAGGATTTGGAGAAGGATTTTTTATAAATACTAGGGGGTATACCTTACCTAATTCTAAGATGTTATTAACTCTATATAACCATGGAGATAAACAATGTGAGACGTATTTTAAGCCAGAACTATATGTAGACCCTCATATGGTCATAGAAAGACTTAAGGAACTATGCTACAGAATATAATGCCGAGCTATTATATTTACATTATTAATACATCTTAATTACAGAATAGTATTAGTAAGTAAGGGCAATAAGTATCCTCTGAGACTTGAGGATATTATTGTATAGTTATAGAGTCATATTAATAAACACATAACAAAGGCTCTAAGTAGGATTTTTACTTAGAGCCTTTATTTTATTGATCCATCAACCTTTGTAATTTTTGAACTTTTTCAGCAAGTCCCGGAATCTTTTGCATAGCTTCAATTTGAGCTTGAGGATTTTTCATTCGTCCTATTTCGTTCATCTTAGCATCAATACCTGGTAGTGCTCTAATTTCAGCTAAGAGTTTAGTTATCTCTCTAGAAGCTTTAGGATCATTAAGTTTTGCAGCAAGCTTACCCATATTTAAATTATTGAACATACATAATCCTCCATAGCATTATTTATAGTATAAAATACCTATACTTTATATTATTTGTAAAATACTAATTGGTGAATTATATTATAGTAAAATTATAAATTTTAACTAGTACAACGAAGTATTTATATGAAAATATATTGAAGTTGAACCAATTTTCATAGTCTTTTATATAAAGGTATAGATTAATTAAAACATGTTAGTTACCTTATTTAATATTCCATTAAGCTCTGCAATTAAAACTCCAAAGTTGGTTATAGGGACATTTTGCTCCTTACATCTACTTAATCTTGAAAGAAGCTGTTTTCTTGTGAACATACAGCTTCCACAATGAACTACAAGACTATAAGGGCTTAAATCCTTAGGAAAATCTCCTCCAGAGGTTACATCTATTGGGATTTCTCCTCCAACTTTTTCATTAAGCCACATAGGGATTTTTTCTCTTGCAATGTCATTTTTTAAAGAATGGTGGGTACAAGCCTCGGCTATAAGAATTCTATCTCCTGGTTTTAACATATTTACTGCCTTAGCGCCACTTGTAAACATATCTAAGTCACCCTTATACCTTGCCATGAGTATAGAAAAGGAGGTTAAGGGAATATCCTCTGGTAAAATATCATTAACTTTTTTAAATATCTGAGAGTCTGTAATTACAAGGTCAGGCCTCTTATTTAAAGCCTGTAGTATATCTAAAAGCTCCTCAGCCTTAACTGTAAGAGCTAAGGCATTGTGATTTAGGATATCTCTTATAACTTGAACTTGAGGGAGTATAAGACGACCTTTCGGTGCCTGTATATCCTGAGGAGCTACCACTATAACCATATCTTTAGGTTTAAGAATATCTCCTACTATAGTATCTCTTTCAAAATCTAAAGGAGCATTTTCAATAATAGCTTCCTTTAACTGTCCAATGTTAATTTTATCTTTGGCACTTATTTTAACAAAGGTTATCTCAAATCTTTTCTTCAAATACTCTTCATCCACATTAGAAGAGTCTATCTTGTTTATAACTCCTATGATAGTAATATTTTTATTTTTGAGTTCCTTATACCACTTTTCCTCCAATATATAATCATTAGAGGAGGTAAAAATAAGAAGGGCAATGTCAGTTTTATCCATTATTTCATAGGTTTTATCTATTCTAAGTTTTCCTAAGGCTCCTTCATCATCAAAACCAGCAGTATCAACTATAACAACAGGACCGAGAGGGAGAAGTTCCATGGATTTAAAAACTGGATCTGTGGTAGTTCCAGGGGTATCAGATACAAGAGAAAGCTCTTGGTTTGTAATGGCATTTACAATACTAGACTTACCAGCATTTCTTTTACCAAATAGAGAAATATGAAGTCTATTAGCTCTTGGAGTAGTAATCATTTAAAAAATCCTCCTTAATATATGGACTTTAAAATTTTATTTAGAATCTTAAATCCCTTTCACCCTTTTCTATTTTCGTAAGTCTTTCCTTTGCTACTTTTCTAGCTTTTTCATTTTTAATATCAGATAATCCTTTTTTTATTATCTCATCTCCTAAAGTTTTAGCCTCATCATCACCATAATCAAGAAGGAATTCTTTAAGGGTAAGAAGAGCATTAGGCTGACATACATTACATATTTGTCCACTCTTAGCTAGATTCATAAATCTATCACCAGTTCTACCTTCTCTGTAGCAGGCTGTGCAGTAGCTTGGTATATAACCGTCCCTACATAAATCTTTTATAACTTCTAGAGGACTTCTATTATCACCTACTTGAAATTGAGGTTTTTGCTCTGTTTCTACCTTTTGAGAATCAGCATAGCCACCAACTCCAGTACAGGAGCCAGAGCTTATTTGAGACACTCCAATAGCCATGACTTCTTCTCTAAAATCTACGTCTTCTCTTGTGGATAATATTATTCCAGCGTAAGGAAGTGTAAGCCTTATTATGGCTACTAGCTTTTTAAAGTTTTTATCATCTACAAGGTGAGGATAATTTTCTAGAGATACATTTTCAGCAGGTCTAAGTCTTGGAACAGAAATAGTATGAGGACCAACTCCAGTTTCCTTTTCTAAGTGCTCTGCATGAAGTAGCATTGCTATGGTTTCATATTTATAATCATATAATCCATATAATACCCCCATGCCTACATCATCAATACCAGCTTGCCTTGCTCTATGCATAGCAGTTGTATGATAATCATAGTTATGCTTAGGACCTTTAGCATGAAGTTTTTCATAAGTATGTCTATGATAAGTTTCTTGGAATAATATATAGGTTCCTATGTCAGCATCCTTAAGTCTTTTATAATTTTCAATGGTAGTTGCAGCTATATTTACATTTATTCTTCTTATGCTTCCGTTATCAAACTTTAGAGAATAAATTGTTTTTATACAATCTAATACATAATCAATAGAGCAGTTCACTGGATCTTCACCTGCTTCTAGAGCAAGTCTTTTATGTCCCATGGATTCTAGGATTTTAACTTCTTCAGCTAGTTCATCCATGGTAAGTTTCTTTCGTTTAAAAGAAGAATTAGAGTGTTTATATCCACAGTATTCACACTCATTTACGCAATAATTAGAAACATATAAAGGGGCAAATAAAACTATCCTTTTTCCGTATATTTTTTCTTTAACTTCTCTTGATATTTTATACATTTCAGATAATAAAGCTTCATCTTCTATATTAAGTAAAACAGCAGCTTCCTCATGGGTAAGACCAGAGAAGGTACGTGCCTTATTTAAAATACTTTCTACATATTCAATATCCTTTGATAATTCCTTGGATTTTTCTATAGCATCTCTAATGTAAGAATCTACTATAAAATTTTCAGCCTTATATTCTTTCATAATTACACACTCCCTTTAGATATTTAATTATTTAACGCCAGTTTTAAGTTATAAATAATGTGTACAATAACTCTTTTTCATAGTAAGAGATTACAAAATCAAAAAAACTTCTTCCAAGATGGAAGAAGGATGTAATTTTTAAATATCTGATAAATTCTATTAATTTAAGCTTATAGGGGTATTGGAATTAAATAATAGAACGAATCTTCCTTCAGATGGTGTTCTTTCCACCATTTGAAGATTAGATGACTTAATCTAGAGGCGTGGCAACTGTTATCCCTCACCTTTTAAGAGGATGGGGGTGTTACAACTCCTAGCCATCAGATAAAATCTTATATTTATCCATCTTCCTTTTATGTATGCTTAAGTATTTAAAGTTAGAATTAAAAAATATCCCTTTACATAGAAACACTATGAAAAAGAGAGTTATAATGAAAAAAGTTTATGATTTCATTATAACTCAGTTATTTTTTCCTCTCAACAAAAATCAAATTAGTAGTTAAAAATATAACAAATAAAAAATGTATTTATAAAATTTTTATGACATTTTAAGTGGGATTATGTACATTTTAAATAAAACATATGGATATAATTGTAACTTAAGTATATTATCATTAGTAGATGGCTTAGATTTTATTACTTAAATTATTGTATAAATCACTATATGATAGAAAATAAGGATATTTTTAAATATTATTTAAGGACAAGCAGGGATGGAATATGAAAAGAAAATTTGGAGTTTTAGTAATTTTAAGTGCAGTAGTATCTATTGCCTTTGCTGTTTCTATGCGTTTATTTAATTCAATATATATACAAAGCATTATAAATTATTGGATTATTAAATTATTAAGATACATTAAAAAGTATATATGTTAACTAATTAAGCCAGTTTAATTAACATATTGAAATTAGTAGCTCTTATCTATAGATGTACCTTATCTAAATTCAACTAATATTAAAATAACCTCTTTTATAAAGTAGAATGCCAAGGAAATAAATGGTATAATTTACTGGTAAAGGAGGTAATTTTATGAAGAAAAATAAAAGATTAATTTTTACCCTTTTAGTTTGTGTAGCTGTCTTAGGAGCTATTATGTATAAAAACTTTACTATAGACAATAAGGGGGTAGAGGTTACTATATATAATGAAACATCAAAGGATATAGAAGATATAGAGATAAATTATAATTTATCTGAAGGGCCTATACCTGTAGAAAAGATAGAAAAGAGAAATAATAGATCTATAAATATAAATCCTAAGGAAGAGTTTGACGAAAGCATGCTAAAGATGAAGATACCAAAGTATATTAATGGAGAAGAATTTATTTTAATAAAGGATTATAAAAAAACAGCAGAAGGAAGGATTGAGGTTTATATAAGAGAGGATAAAAGCAATAATCTTAAGGTAGAGATTAAGGAGAAGTTTTTTAAGGAGAGCTAATATACTTTGAATTAGGTATAGACAATTTATATGGTAGAAGAGGGGATTAATAAATGGGGAAGCTTGAAGTGAAAGTGCAAAAGAAAAATCTTTGGCTTATTATAGCTATGACAATTCTTTTAATAACACTGTTATATTTTAATTTAAATAAAGGCGGGAAGGATATACCTTTAAAGCATTATAATGAAATAAAAACTATGAGGATACATACGAATAATGTAAACATTAAAACCTTAGATGATAAAAATGAAATTCAAAAAATTTTAGATAATATGACCACACTAAAAGAAATTAAATCCTTAGAAAGACATAAGAATAAGGAAATAAGTATGGAGATATATACAGAAGGATATAAATTTGAAACTTTAGTCATGGGAGAGGATTATTTAATTTTTAAGGGAAAATACTATGGTGGAAAGAGAATAGGTAAACTTAGAGAGGAAATGGAGAAGTATGTAATAACGCAGGATAATATAAAAGAGATTTTAAAGAATTTAAATTGTGATATATTTGCTGAGGATATTAATTACTTTAAAAGTACTTCAGATAAAGATTATTTTAAAGAATTATTTAATGGAAATACATTGGAGATTAGGGAATATGATGAAAGTCTTAAGGATAATTGGAAGTTTCCTAGGTATAAAATAGTTACGAATTTAGATTTAAATAGCAGCGATGACTTTGATTCTGATAGTAATTCTTTAGTATCAGATAATAGCTATATGACCT
>NZ_JBFNEO010000117.1:0-8606 GCF_040797585.1 Clostridium sp. | reverse complement strand
ATAATCAAATAGACCTAATAATTATTTAATCCCTTTAATTATATCTTCTACTATTAAATACACTAAAAAAACTATGAATAATGCTAAAAGACTTGTGTAAACAAAAAGCATATGATGCACTCCCTTCTGGTTTACTATCTTATATTTTTACCAGAATCTATAGAATTATGTACTCTATTTAATAATCCTTATACAAAACCTCCTCTATGAGCCCTACTATTAATGAAAAATAGAAATAAAAAAATAAAGGAGAAGTGATATTCACTTCTCCTTTATTTTTAAACATTATAATATTTTTATACTATAAATTGTAAAACTCTTCAAAGGATTTTATAATATAGTAGTGGTCCTTAACTCCACCAAACTCTCTTATAGAGTGCATTGCAAGTATTGGACTTCCAATATCTATAGAACGTATATTAAGATGAGTTGAAGATATTGGCCCTATAGTTGATCCTCCTCTTACATCGGATCTATTAACAAACTTCTGTACCGGAACCCCAGCTCTTCTGCATATTTCTTCATATACAGCTGCGGAATCACTATCTGTAGTGTATGCTAAGTTTGCATTTATCTTTATAACTGGTCCCTTGTTTATAACTGGTCTATTTATTGGATCATGCTTTTCTCCATAGTTTGGATGAACTGCATGAGCAAGGTCTGCTGATATTAAGAATGACTTTGATAAAGATCTAAAGAAATCTTGTCTATCTCCACCTAAAGAAAGAACTATTCTTTCTAATATATTAGATAACATATCAGAGTCTGCTCCTTGTTTTGTGGCACTTCCAATTTCCTCATTATCAAAACATACCATAACATTAGTAGCCTTGTTTACTTTAGAATTTATAAGAGCCTTTATTCCTCCATGGATCATAGATAAATCATCTAATCTTCCCATAGATATAAACTCATTATTAAGTCCCATTACTGTTCCTTTTTCATATTCATAAAGGAATAAATCAAAATCTATTATGTCTTCCACTTCTACATTTAGCTCCTTAGCTAATATAGTTAAAAGATATTTATCCTTTTCAAGCTCCTCTGTAACTAGAGATAATAATGGAAGAGTATGCTTTTGCTTATTTAATTCTACTCCTTGGTTAACATCTCTGTTCATATGTATTGCAAGGTTAGGAATTATTAATATTGGTTTTTTAATGTTCACAAGCTTATTGTCTGGAAATAATGGATTATCACTTCTTAAACTAACTCTACCTGCTATAGATAACGGTCTATCAAGCCAAGTATTTAGTATAGGTCCACCATAAACCTCAGTATTTAGCTTAACATATACATTCTCTGATATGATTTCTGGGTTTGGCTTTATTCTAAAAGTTGGAGAGTCTGTATGAGCTCCTATAAGCTTAAATCCTGCCTTTGAAGGTGATTCCTTTCCTACTACAAAAGAAACTAAAGCAGAATCATTCTTAGTTACATAATACTTACCTTCTGGCTTTAGAGCCCATATGTCCTCTTCTTTAAGCTCATTAAATCCATTTTCATTTAAAACAGCCTTTAATTTATCCACTGCATGAAAAGCACTTGGGCTTTCATATAAGAAATCTATTAATTCATTTGCTAATTGTAATTCATTATTCATATAAGTACCCCCTTAGAGTTATGATACATAAGTTAATTGTACCATAACTCTAGGGAGTAATGTATAATTAAAGTTTCTTAAATTTCTTTTAAATTATAGAACAAATCTTCTTTTAGATGGTGTTTTTTCAACCATCTAAAGGTTAGATGAGTTAATCTAGGGGCGTAGGAACTGTTATTCCCCACCTCACATACAGATGGGGTGTTACAGCTCCTAGCCATCAGATAAAAATCTTTTATATTCTCGATAATAGATACCCATGCTTTAAATTTATATAGCTCTTAGTCCTAATTCATTCTTTAACATATCCTCATAGGACTCTCTTTTGCATATAAGTTTTACTTCATTAAACCTTACTAGGACTACTGGAGCCTTTGGTATTTTGTTGTAATTACTACTCATGGAATAACAATAAGCTCCTGTAGACATTACAGCTAAAGTATCCCCAGCTTGCACCTTAGGAAGAAGAGTATCATTTATTAATACATCTCCTGATTCACAGCACTTTCCTGATATTGTAACCGACCCCTTAGTTGTATTCTCTGCCTTATTGGCAATTAAACACTCATATTTTGCACTATATAAGGAAGGTCTTATATTATCAGTCATTCCTCCGTCTACTGAAACATAAGTTTTTATATTAGGAATATCCTTAACCCCTCCTATGGTATATAATGTGATACCACTATTACCAACTATACTTCTACCTGGCTCTATAATTAGCTTAGGAATTTTGCATCCATTATCACTACAGTAAGCTTCCACCTCTTCTAATATGGCACTGCAATATTCCTCTATTTCTCTTGGCTTATCTTCTAAGCTATAATGTATACCAAAACCACCTCCAAGGTTCAATTCTCTAAGTTCTATATTAAACCTCTCTTTAATCTCTTTCATAAGTCCCATCATAATTTTCACAGAATCCCTATAAGGTTCTATTTCAAAAATTTGTGATCCTATATGACAGTGTAAGCCCTTTAAATTTATATTCTCTAAAGTGGAAATCCTCTCCACAGCCTTAAACAGGTTATTTTCAAGAAGAGAAAAACCAAATTTTGAATCCACTTGTCCAGTTCTTATATAATCATGGGTATGTGCCTCTATTCCTGGAATGACTCTTAATATAACATCCTGCTTAGTATTTAAGCTTTCACATAATCTATTTATATTATCAAGTTCTGTAAAATTATCAACTACAAAGGTTCCAACTTTAAACTTTAATCCCATGTGTATTTCTTCTAGGGTTTTATTATTTCCATGGAAATAAATCTTCTCCATAGGGAATCCACTAGTATAGGCGGTGTAAAGTTCTCCCCCTGATACCACATCAAGACATAATCCTTCTTCTTTAACTATTTGTGCCATAGCTATGGTTAAAAATGCCTTCCCTGCATAAGCTACCTTGTTTCCTCTCTGGGATTTCATAGCCTTTAAATATCTTCTACAATTTCTCCTTATAAGCTCCTCATCCATTACATATAGAGGTGTTCCAAACTCTCTAGCTAAATCTAAAGAGTTTATTTCTCCTATATAAAGATTGTTATTTCTAATGCTCATTGATCCATGTAAGTTCATAATAATAACCCCTTTCTTTTTTTATCATTGGTTACCAAAGATTTATCTTCCCAAAGTCAATATTTACTTTTGGGTAAATAAAAAGAATATGACAAAGGAACACCTTTGCCATATTCTTACTTACATAAGCAATATAACATAAACGGTGTACCTCTGTAGCTCAACACTATTTCCTTTTTATCACTTATAATAAGTTTCATGTAACCCTAACTGATATTAGGATTAGTAAAACTCATATAAAGCTAAGGTTAATAGTGACAGTATTATGGATATTCTCCATAATCCCAGGATCAAATCTTGCAAAATTTAATCCTTCGGCTCTAACTCCTTTCTCTCCAATTCAAAGTATGCCTACTCCTTGAAGATAATCTTAGTTAAAGCGCCTCTACCCTAGGTAACAACTTATAATATTCTAAACTTTTAAATTTTAATAATATATTATTCTATTCTTAAGTTTCTGTCAATAGTTTTTATTTAATTACTTTAGGATAATGTTGGAACTATATTTTGTATATGTTATAATGATTCAATGGTGAGGTAGTTTAAATATGAAAGAAGATATATTTATTATAATTTATACGTAACATATTTGAAAAAATATTTATCTATTTCACTTTAAATTATGAGAATCTCACTGAATTAAGTTACTATAATATTAAGTAATAGGAGGAATTATGCTATCTAATTTGATAATAAAAATCTTTATAAAAGATGATAATATTTCTAATGAAAAAACTAGGACTAAATATGGATTCTTAGCTGGAATAGTTGGAATAGTAGTAAACTTACTATTATTCTCTGTAAAACTTTTTGTAGGATTATTAGTAGGAAGTATCGCCGTTATGGCAGATGCCTTTAATAACTTATCTGATGCTGCATCTTCTTTAATAACTATATTAGGGTTTAAATTGTCCACTATGCCTCCAGATAAGGAACATCCATTTGGCCATGGAAGACTTGAATATGTTTCTGCCATGATAGTTTCTTTTATGGTTATAATAGTTGGATTTCAATTTATCAAATCCTCTATAGAAAGAATACTAAATCCATCTGCTGTAACCTTCGAACTTATACCTTTTATATTAATTCTTATATCTATATTATTTAAAATATGGCTTTCAAGATTCAATAGTGTTGTAGGAAATAAAATTAATTCTTCAGCCTTAAAAGCTGCATCCTTTGATGCTTTAGGTGATGTTATAACTTCTAGTTGTGTTGCTATTTCCTTGGTATCTTCAAAATTTACCACCTTTCCTATAGATGGTTATATAGGAGTAATTGTTTCTCTTATGATTCTCTACTCTGGATATACCTTAGTTAAGGATACTCTAAATCCTCTTCTTGGAGAGGCACCTGACCCTGAACTTGTTAAAGGTATAAAAGATGAGGTTTTAAGCTATGAACATATAATAGGAGTTCATGATTTAATAGTTCATAACTATGGACCTGGTAGAATTATGGCATCAATTCATGCAGAAGTACCTTCTAACCTTTCCGTAATAACCATACATGAAGTAATTGATAAAGCTGAAAAGGAAATATCTAAAAAACTTAAATTATATCTAGTTATCCACATGGATCCAATAAATGTGGATGATGAGGAAATTTTAGAGACAGAAAATCAACTACTTAGAATATTAAACCAGCATCCTCTTGTAAAATCTATGCATGATTTTAGAGTAGTTGGAAAAGGTGAAAAAAAGAATCTTATCTTTGATGTGGTGGTAGACTCAAATAGAAAAAGGAGAACCATGAGTGATAAGGATCTTATAGAAGATATAACATCTATGGTAAAAGAAATATATCCAAATTATAATTGTATAATAACTATAGATGAAGATTATCTACATTAAAAGGCATAAAAGTTAAACTTTTATGCCTTCTTTTTTGATATATGAAATTAAAACCTATGCTACTTCTTAAAGTAATTTCCCTCTATAATCTTGTTTCCAATAGGAATAGAGTTCTTCATATGTTCTTTTTCTTTCTCTGAAGATGGAGTACCTACTATTTCTCCTGAATTAAGTACAGTGAAGTTTTTCTTAGTCTTTAAGAGAATTTTTCCCATAGCAGTGTTTTCAAACTTCTCTTCTGGTATTCCCATAACATATGCCACTGTAGGCATTATATCAACTTGCCCACCTATTATATCTCTAGTTTCTCCATTAAGTTCTGGATTGTATATTATAAATGGAACCTTTTGATCTTTTTCCTTCCATCTATCCTCCATACCATTTATGTCATTTAACTTATCTTGATAGAATTTATGAACTCCTGTATGATCTCCATATATAACAAGGGCTGTATCCTTTAGCATATCTCTTTCCTCAAGCATTTTAACAAGATTTCCTATCTGTCTATCTACGTAATTTATACTTTGGAAATATGCTCCCATTATGCTCTCATCAAACTCCTTAGGTAGCTTTAATCCTCTTTCCTTCTCTGGTACATCAAAAGGTCCATGACTTGTTAATGTAACTGCATGAAGGAAGAATGGACTCTTCTCATTCTCTAACTTCTCTACAACTTGTCTATAGAAGGATCCATCAGAAAGCCCTGGTCCTATTTCCTCATCTATAACATAATCATTTACATCCCATGACTTTTTAAACCCAAAGGATCTATGGTTAGGTCTCCAGTTCCAGTTATATGCCTTTTCTGGATGAGTAGATATTGTATTATATCCCATATCATTTAACATGGTAGCAATTGAGTTATAGGTATTGTTAGGATATCTATATACGGTACTTCCCTCTCTTACTGGAATCACAGAATTTACAGATAAAAGATCTCCATCAGAGCTAGTTCCATTATTCACCTGTTCATATATATTATTAAAATACAAGCTATTATCTAAGAGTTTATTAATATTAGGAGTAATTTCTTGTCCGAAAGCTTTATCTTTTATAACAAAGTTCTCAAGGGACTCTACTTGAAGGAATATTAAGTTCTTTCCTTTTAGTTTTCCCTTAAGTTCACTATCCTCTACATCTTCCTTCTTATCCTTAAACCACTGATCTATCTCACTTCTATCTTCACTTGTAAGCTCTTTAGTCTTATTATCCGTAAATTGAAGATAAATATCATATATATGATATCCTGCTGGAGACATATTAGACATTGTCTGAAACTGTGCCCAACATACTTTAAAGAACAACATATTTCCCTTGGTTATATCTTTAATATCTATAAGGTAATGTTCTATATATACGGCTCCTGTAGATAGAGAGAATAATAAAATAAATGCCAATATATTCTTCTTTATACTTCTAAAAGCTCCTCTATATAGGTCTTTCTTCTTAATAAAGTATATACTTGCTAGAATTATATCTAAAAAGAATATTATATCAACAAGATGTAAATAGCTTAAAAGAGCTTTATTTGATGGATTGAAAGATTCCGGTACCATAACCTGACTAAAACTTAAGAATCCTCCATAGGCTCTAAAATAAACTAAATCTCCTACAAGAAGTAAAGCAAATAATAAATCAATAATTATGTAATATGCTATCCTTCCCCTACCATAAAACAAAAATCCAAAACTCATGATTATTACTATAAATAATATGTGAGAAAGCATTGGAGGTGGAGAGAAGTACATCCTTGAAATATTTAAAGTAGCAGAATCCTTACCATGAAGTAATGCAAGAAATAATAAGGATTTTAACCATATAAATATTCCAAATAGGAAAAATAACTTATCCAACTTTTTAAACCATTGTTTAAATTTAAAATGTTTCATAAATAACCCTCTTTCATTGATTTTCACTATGAAATTATAACATACTTTTCATTATATGCTAACTAAATCTAGTAATCTTAATAAAACCTTAATTATACATTATAGGTAACATATAGTTTTTACTGTATAATCTGGTCCAATTAAAATGTAGCATATAGACATTCAATAATTTCATCTTCAGTTCTTTTTAATGTTTAATAGAACTAATCTTCCTTCAAATGTGTTCTTTCCCCCATTTGAAGGTTAGATGAGTTAATCTAGGGGCATAGTAACTGTTACCTTTCACGCGGATGGGGGTGTTACAGTTACTAGCCATCAGATAAAAATTTTATAGTTTATTTAGAACCACAGTTATGAATATAATAAAATTTTATGTGGGAATACTAAACCTGTAGATGATAGAAAATACATATTGTAATTACATATACCTTTTTAATATTAATATACTCTAATAATTACATTCATCTTTAAACTATTCCTATGGAATAAATAGTAGTAACTTATAATAAATGTAAAACATATTATATATTGATTAATTGGAAGGGAGATATATTATGAATAAAAATATAAAACATACCTTTGCTGGTGGAAATACTTCTGTTGGATTCTATTCTTTTTATAAATATATAATAAATCCTGAGATAGCTAAAAGAATCATATGTCTAAAAGGTGGTCCTGGTACTGGCAAGTCTACTTTGATGAAAGCCATAGGTAATCATTTCTTAGAAAAAGGTTACGAAATAGAATTTCATCATTGTTCTTCTGATAACACCTCTATAGATGGTGTGGTAATAAAGGAACTTAATGTAGCTCTAGTAGATGGTACTGCTCCTCATATAGTAGATCCCATATACCCTGGTGCTATAGACGAAATTTTAAATCTAGGAGACTGCTGGATAGAAGAAGGTTTCTCTAAATATAGAACTGATATAATAAATACAAGTAAACTAATTGGCCAGAAATTTAAAAGGGCCTATAGATTTTTAGGTGCTGCAAGGAATATTCATGAGGATTGGGTAAATTATAATTTAGCTTATAAGAATAATGATAAATTAAATCTAATAAAAGAAAATCTTAGAAGTGACATTTTTAATGATATAAAACTTCAAGGCAATGGAAAAGAACGTCACTTATTCTTAACAGCATTCACCCCTAATGGCATAGTTTCTTTTAAAGAAGATCATAGCAGATTATATGAAAAGATGTATCTACTAAAGGGTGGACCAGGTACTGGGAAAACTGAAGTGTTGAAATTCTTAGGAGAAGAGGCTCTTAGGCATGGGCTATACGTAGAATTCTATCATGACCCATTTATTCCTGAAAGAATTGAGAATATAGCTATACCTTCCCTTTCTTTAGCCATATTCTCAAGCAATGAAATCAATTCAATACCTATTGAAAATGATACAGAAATTAATATGGATTCCTTACTTTCTCCTTATGTTAAGAAAGATAAAGAAGAAATAGACTTTGATAGAAGTCAATTTTATTTCTTAATAAATAAAGCTCTCTCTTCTATAAAAGAAGCAAAGTCCCTTCATGATGATTTAGAAAAATTTTATGTAGATAATATAGATTTTGATAAGGTTAAAGTAATTACGGATAATCTAATAAAAAGAATAGAAGATTACGCTTAAAATATAAAAGTTCAATCTATATTTTTAAATAATTTTATATTTTTACTAG
>NZ_JBFNEO010000116.1:0-8689 GCF_040797585.1 Clostridium sp. | reverse complement strand
GTATTTTATATATTTTTAATTATACTGTTTGTACAAATTTTTGTTTATAATATTAACATATAGATCTTAGTTTTTTTTATTAATGATTAGCTTTTTATTTAATATTATTAAAGTCTTTATGTAATACTATGGTGTATTACATTTGTCTATTATATTTAGCTTTAAATAACTTCCTATTTATTGAATTCAATATATGGCATAAAAAAATCTATTACAGTTTACTATTAGTTTTCAATTTTGTAAACTTATTATTATTACTATTATCATTATTATTAGCAATAATTCATTGCTATATTCTTATATAAATAATAATATAAATCAACCTATTGTGCTAGTTAAATCTCAAGATGTGCATAAGTTATACTTATAAATTTTACTATATGCCCTTATCTTCTATCTATAGAGATTATAAAGTTAACTAGAAGATTATAAACTATTCTACAAAGAAATAAAATGGTTAAAAATGACACCACCCCTTTAATTCCCTCTCTTAAAGTTGAAGACACATATTCTCCATATATGCTAATACCTATATCTTCTAAAGATTTTTATCACATAAAAAAACATTAAAACATCATATACTTTAACAGATTCTTAATGGTTTCTCTTAACATGATTTTTAAGTTATGAAAATACCCTATGGATTGATTTTCTCAAATCATTCTCATAGGGTACTTCTCTATTTTTTCATTTAGCTGATGGCTATAAACTGTAAAACCCCCATCCTCTTAAAAGGTGGGGTGTTACAGTTTATACGCCCCTAGATTAACTCATCTAACCTTCAGATGGTGGAAAAATCACCATCTGAAGGAAGATTCGTTCTATTAGCTAAATCTCTTGAATTTAACATTTATTAATATCTTAAAGATTCTTATTTAAACTTTGGTACTTCAAATTGAAGAACTGGATTTCTTAATTGGCTAATAAGATTCTTTATTCTAATGGTTTGTTTTTGTGCCCACGCTACATCTGTAGCATACTGGTGCCACATTGTTGTGGTATCAAAATCCCATTTCATCTTGTATAAAGTATCTTGTCCAATTGATATATAATTTTTGGCTATCCACTTTGCTCCACCTATTATAGCATCATCAACGGTTACCCAGCCTTCTCTGTAAGCTCTGTCAGCTCCCCAGAAATTTGCATCATCATCAAAAGCACCTATTCCAAATACATTATACACTAGTCTAGCAGGTACATCCTTCTCGAAGACCTTTATTGCTACTTTATTTCCATTCTCATCAGTAGTGTATTCTTTCCTATGAAGTTTATTAACAATAGTTCCTCTTGCTAATTTGGAAGTTCCATTTCCTGTTTCAAGTAAGGAGTGAGATACTAGGTATATAGGATTTACATTTGCTCTTCTTCCAGCCTCTACAAATACTTCACCCTTGCCTTCTAATACTCCCTTGCCTTTAAGTAATATATTTATATGTTCTGCTGTTATTCCCTCTGTATAGTTAAGCTTTAAGAACATATATTTTCCAACCGGATCATTGATAAAGTTATCTGGATTCATATAATACTTAACTTCCTCAAGGGTTGGAGTTCTCCATCTTGATGGGGATGAAGGATCTGATATTATAGGAGCTGCCCCTGGTCTTAGTTGTATATCAGCATAGAAATCTAAAGATTTTGGATATTCCTTATAGGTAACTTGTCCACCCATTAGTACTTTTATTACCTTCTCTAGGGTTTCTCCAACCTCATCAGTAATTACAACCTTTATAGCATGCTCTCCTATAGGCAGACGAGATGTATCTAGTAAATACTCAAATCCTGGATATTCTCCATTCTTATATCCTGGATATGCTTCCTTTACATCATCCCTTAATATATCCTTTATAGCATCTCCTACATATGTGTTATCAACATATATCTTTATATCTTTTATAGAAGTATCAGTTAAAGCCCATCCTGCAATCTTTAAACTATTAGAATCTAAGTTCATATTTTCATAAACTGTTTCTACATTAGCTCTTAAAGGTTTTCTCTTAACCTTTATTTCTATAGACATTGATTGCTTTTCTCCATTGTTTCCTTCAACTTCTATGGTAACTCTATGGTTTCCTAAGGAGAACTTTCCTGGATCTAATTCATAACTAAACCCACTTTTAGCTCCCTCTACATAACCTGGAAAAACCTTATTTACATCTTCTCTAGGTAGTCCGTGTTTTGCCTTATCTATAAGTACTCCATCAGAATATACTCTTACCTCTTTTATACCTGAATCGTTTAATGCCCATCCATATATAGATGTGTTCTCAGTTAATTCCACCCCTGAAGCTGGACCTTCTATCCACATTTTAGATGGTAGTCTTTTAACATTTACAAATCTATCTTCGCTTTTCACTTCACCATTGTTTCCAACAGCTTGTACAGTTATTTTATTCACTCCATCCTTAGAGTCTTTCAGGCTTAAGTTATATTTAAAGCCACTATTTTTTCCACCTACATATCCTGGATAAATAGAATCCACATCCAGTCTTTCAATGGAAGCAGTGGTACTTTCTATAAACTTATCATTTAAAAGAATTTTTATTTCCTTTATTCCTGAAGGGTTTAATGCCCATCCATAAACATCTACACCATTTTTAGATGCATTTGAATAATTAGCTGGTGCTTCAACCCACATGATGGAATCTTTCTTAGCTACTTTTATGTTTCTCTCTTGTTTTTGCTTTGATCCATCCTTTGATACTACCTCTACTGTTATCTTATTATTTCCCTTAAGAGCATTATCTAAAGGTAATTCATAGCTAAAGCCACTATTCTTTCCATTTATATATCCTGGATAAGCAGATTCCACATCAAGTCTCTCAATGTTCACCTTTGAAGAACCAACTAGCTTACCATTTAAGTAGAAGTTCGCCTCTTCTGCTCCACTATTACTTAATACCCATCCATATATATCAATGGTATTTTCTGATATATTTACACCTTCTCCTGGTGACTCTATCCACATCCTATCTGACATGGATGCAGAAGCCTTACTATAGGTCGGTATAAATGTGAATGTAAATACTAGAACTAAAAATAAAGATAACCCTCTTATTAATTTTTTCATTTCCCCCATCCTTTCTTTGAATTTTAGGAATTTTATATTCTCCTTAAGTCCCTCTGAAACTTGTGTGACATAATTCAACAAATTTCCTTAAAAGAGAATAAATCCTACCGTGTACATATTGATTATATATGTTGTATTTTACCAATGTCAACAATGCAGAACCTATTTTTTGTAATAATTAGTTTAAATTTGTTTTTAAACAATAAAAAGCCATCCAATTAATTAATCGGATGACTGTCTATATTCCTTAAATCCCTTTTTCATTCCAGAGATTCTTGTATTATATAACTCTTTATTTATCCCTGCTAAAGAATATAACTTGAATTTAAATAAAACTGAATAATATTTAAATAAAGCACTTAGCTTAAAATTATAATATCTATATGCCTTACCTATAACTGCTCCATATCCTATGGTATATTTAAACTCTTTTTCTATATTCACATAATCTGGATTATATAAATGATAAACCTTAAGTTCATTGTAATAATATAGATTCTTATTATTATGAAGAAGTCTTAGGGTATAATCTATATCCTCTCCTCCATACCACTTAGCCCCTATACCAAGATTCTCATCAAAAAAGCTTATGATGTCTTTTCTTATGAAAATCCCAACAGAGGTGGTGTATTTAAACACATTAAAGGAATTTATCTTTACCACAGGAGTTTTTGACTCTATGCTACTATAGGGTATATTGTTTATAGGGTCATATACCCCTGTACATATGGCATGAATATTCTCATCTTCAAATATCTTAGAAATTTCATTTAAAAAGTTTTCTTCATACCAACAATCATCATCTGGAAACCCTATAAGTTCCCCTGTGACAGATTTTATTCCTAGGTTTCGTGCCTTAGATAAAGACATTCTACCAGCCTTTACATACTTAATACAAAGTTGTTTTTTAAAATAATCACAAAGCTCTTTAATTGAGTTATTGGAACTTTGATCTACCACTATAACTTCTAAATTATCATATTTATTATCTCTTATTGTGTTAAAAAGTTTCTCCATTTCCTTTTGTCTATTGTATGTAGTAACAATTAATGAAATTTTCACCTTACCACCCCTTATTATTAAGAAATAAGGTCTCATACCTATCTATTATATAATCCCAAGAATAATTTCCTAAAATTCTATTCTTAGCTTCACTTTCTAGTTCTTTTCTTTTAATTTCTGAAAGCTTTTCCACTTTCTCAATGGTATTCTTAAGAGAGCCTTCCTCCTTATTAAAATAAACAGCGCTATCTAAAGCTACCTCTCTATTAAACACCACATCTAAAAGTATATTAACCTCTGTAGTAGCTAGCGCCTCTAGAAGTGAAGGATTAGTTCCTCCAACCTCATGACCATGAAGATAGCCAAAGGATTTCTCCCTTATAAGCTTTAATACCTTCTCATCATATATGGTTCCTACAAACTTTATTCTTTTATCCTTTGTGAAATCTGTGGTTTCAAGTAAATTATTATAAAACTTATTCTTTTCCACATTAGTTATTATAACTAAATCCTTAGGAGAATTACTTTTCATAAACTCATCAATCATAAGCTTATAGTTATTTTCTGGTACAAACCTTCCAACTATTAAATAATACTCTTTTTCCTTAAGGTTATGTCTTTCATACCACTTTTCTAATCTGTCATGATCCTCTTTATTATAATCTTCTTCTTTTACATCAGCTCCATAGGCTATGAAGGTTGTCCTAGGTTTATATGATGAATACTCTGATTTTATATAGCTTTCTATACCATTAGAATCACATATTATAAGATCTCCTTTTTTTATCATAAGCCTTTCAGAAATCTTCCAATACTTTTTTATAAAGTAATTCCATTTGCTTCTTTTCCATTCATGACCGTCAGGATTGATATAAACCTTTATTCCAATACTTTCAAGCTTTCTCTTATAAAATAATAAAAAAGGTCCTATTCTACAGGCTAATATATATAATATTCCATCCCTTATATCATTATCTTTAACGTATTTATACACTCTCTTTATGGCCTTAATATCATAAACCACTGCTTTTCCTGGGCCTACTTCTGGAGTATTCACATTAAAGCATCTAGCTCCATTAAATTGAAATTCCTTATCATCCTTAGCCATACATGCCACATGATATCTTATATTTTTACTCTTCTTAAGTTCTGTTAATTTATGTACAAAAGTTTCATAACCACCATAATTAGCTGGAATTCCTTTTGAACCTATTATGAAAACATCTTTCATAACTACCTCTCCCGTTCACTTCTTATATCGTATACTTTTTCAAAGTTTCTCACATAACTCTCCAGTGAAAAGCTCTCTCTTTGTCTTGTACATGAATTTTTACCATAGGTTTCTCTTAGATTTTTATCATTAAGTAAAACTTCTATCTTCTTCCCTAAATCCTCTGGATCACATACTTCTGCAAATAACCCATTGTAGTTTTCCTTCACCATTTCAGTGACACCGCCATGTCTATATCCAATAACTGGCTTTCCTGATGCCATAGCCTCAAGAACCACTGTTGGAAGAGGATCTGGCTGAATAGATGGAAGAACAAATATATCATAAAGACAATGAACATTTTTAGTATCACTTCTATAATCCTCAACTATTATTCTGTCTTTTGCTGGACTATTCTCTACCTTCTCTTTAAGGGATTCCATTCTCCACTCTTCTCCCTGAAATACTCCCCCTACCATCATGGCCTTAGCCTTAGGGTATTTAGGAAGAACATGATTTAATGCTTCTAGGAAACTTTCTTGTCCCTTCCATGAATTAACTCTTCCTATAAGTCCAACTACTACCTCATCTTCCTTTATGTTATATTCTTCTTTTAAGTAATCCACCTTATTATTCTCGTTAAACACTGTGTTATCTATTCCGTTATATATAACATCCACTGGAGTGGTTTTAAAATATCCTGTGTCTAAAAGATGATTCTTTACTGCATTGGAAACTGCAATAACTCTATTAGCTGTTTTAGAAATAACCTTACATAAGAACTTATTTATCACCTTAGGTTTTGTTATTATTTCATGAATGTGCCATACATGATGTATATCTAAGGCTCTTTTTAAGGCTGCTCCCTCTAAAACTGCCATGGTATTTGAATGTACTACCTCAATGTTATTATCTAAGCAATATTTTTTTAATATTTTTACGTTTCTTTTAAACTCTATAGCATAATCTATAATTCCCTTAGGATTAAAATATTTTCTCCTAAGTATTGGGTATTCTAATACACTAACCTTTGCTCCTATGTTCTCCATTTCCTTAACTAAAGGTCCATCACAAGGAAGTATAATATGAAGCTTGTATTTTTCCTTATCTAGGTTCTTCATCAGCTGAAGAAGTACTATATCTGCTCCATATAGCTCTGCTCCTGCATGGAGGTATAAAATATTTTTCATGTTACTCTCCTTTTATTAAAGTATTGTAGCTTAGGGCTTTTTCATCATTAAAGCTACTGAATATGAATCCATATATCATCCAATTTAAAGGGTTAGTAAAATGACCTCCAAAAACTTGATATAGGAATATAAAGCTTAATAGTCCCCATTTTATTAATGATTTATCTTTAAAGCACTTATACATAAGGGCTGTGAAGAGACCCCATATGCCTATTATTCCAAGAATTCCCGTCTCCGCAATCTCATAAAGTATAGAGTTTGGAATTACACTTACAAGACCCCAAACAGTATAGTTCTCCCGTACAAGGTCAGTATTTAGATTTCCAAAACCTACTCCAAGGCCACTAGTATCATTAAACATCATGTTAGTTAATCTAACTGAGGTATTTACCCTGTACCAATTGGATAAATCCTTCCCTTGAATTGTATCTACAGCTCTCATATATAGAGAATTTTTAGCTGCAGCACTGAATCCCACAACTAAAATTATTCCTATAAGAAAAACTCCTGCTATTCTAAAGGACTTTTTTGAAGGATTTAAAATAACATATACTCCTACCATGAACACTATACTTGCTAATAAAGTTACTATAGATCCCCATGGTCTTGCCATAGCTAATACCATAAGATTTACAATAATAGCTCCTATAAATATGTTCCTATGTTTTATATTCTTCTCATATAAAACCATAGCTAAAAGGATTATTATAATAATGGCTAAATGAAATCCAAGCTCACTGGGTTCCATATAAAAAAGTTGAAGCCTAGATAAGGAGTATTTATTAACCACATCCCCATGTCTCCATATAAAAGTATTTCTAAAGATTAAAGCTAAAGGAATGGATGCTGCATACATTAGGCTTATATACACCAAGAATTTCTTTATATTGAATTTACTAGCCTTATTTATGGTAAGATACATAACCCCAATGCAAAGTACTATCTTTCCAATATTTATCACCATCTTTGGTATACTTACCCCACCTAAAAACACTATTTGTATCATAGCGTATATTATTAGTGGCACAATCCATAGAAATATTTGTTTTTTATTTTTACTAGTTTCTTTTTTAAAGAAATAAAAGAAGAAGTAATAAAGGGATAAAAAATAAAATAAATCTGCGTTTCCTGAAAGGAAAACTCCTTTTATGGTTACATTCCCAAAAGCTTCCCTAAAAAAATATAATAGTGCAACTACTAATTCCATATATACCTCCTCCTAATCCATATATAGATAAACCACATGAAAATCTAACCTTTAACTAGCATTCTTATCTCCAAATAGTACGAAAACTGTTTTAAATATTAGCTTAATATCCACCCAAAGGCTTCTTTCTTTAATATACTTTACATCAAGCTCCATCCATTCCTCAAAATCTATTTCATTTCTTCCCATGACTTGCCAATAACAAGTAAGGCCTGGTTTTACTAATAGCTTTTGTCTCTGCCATGAATTAAAAGCTTGTACTTCCTTAGGTAAATTAGGTCTTGGACCAACTAAAGACATATCTCCCTTTAAAACATTTATAAGTTGAGGTAACTCATCTATACTTGTTTTTCTTATAAACTTCCCTATTTTAGTTACCCTAGGATCATCCTTCATTTTAAACATAGGTCCTGACATTTCATTTTTATCTATAAGAGTCGATTTTAGCTCCGCAGCAATTAACACCATAGATCTAAGTTTATACATATCAAATACTTTACCGTTCTTTCCTACCCTTTTTTGACTAAATATTATAGGTCCCTTGGAGTCTAGCTTAATTAATAAGGAAACTATTATTAGAACTGGTGATAATATTACTAATCCGCAAACTCCTCCTATTATATCCATTAATCTTTTACATATAACATATCCCATACTATCCTTTATATTACCCCTAAACACGGTTTCTTTTATATATTGTTCTGTTTTTTGCACTTAATCACCACCTAAATTTTTGAAAATATATATTACTAAGACAGTTTACCATATATTTTCTACTAAAAAGTTACTTTTCTGATAATTATAGTAATATAGCTATTTCTTGGGAAATAACTATACCAGGTACACATAAGTAACCTTTTAGCTTACATTTACCTTATTCTCTATCTCTATGCTGAATATATATTTAACTACATGATTTTTTATATTCTTTATCATCTCATCAAATATCTCACCACTTCTTAGCTTATAAGCCATGGCAGGATCCTGCTGTTTATAAGCTTGAAGTCCTATAT
>NZ_JBFNEO010000115.1:0-8790 GCF_040797585.1 Clostridium sp. | reverse complement strand
TAAAAACATTCGAGTTGGTTTATGGGTTTTCAAGAGAAGGACATATTAAAAATCCATTATTAGAATCTAAAAATTTATTAATGAAATTAAGAGAAGTATAGAGATTAAAGATTTTAAATCTCTTTAATTGCTTTTAGAATTTAATATTTAGAGAGGATGGTTGTGGTGAATAAGGTAATTTATGTAGAAAAAATCCCAGATCTTAATATAGAGGGAGAAAAATTAAAAGAGGATATAATTGAAAACTTAAATATAAGATTAGATGAAGTTAGAATAATAAATAGATATATAATATCTAATTTAAATGATGAAATGTTAGAATTATCTAGCCGTACAATTTTTTCTGAAAAAACTGTAGACAACCTTTATAAAGATAGTATTAATCTAGAAGGATATAAGGCATTTGTAGTAGAGTATCTAAAAGGTCAATATGATCAAAGAGCAGATGCTGCTATGCAGTGTATAGAACTTTTAACTATGGGAAATACCTGTAATGTGTCTTGTAGCAAAATAATTGCAATAAAAAATATAGAAACAGAAGACTTAAAAAGAGTAAAAGAATATTATATAAACCCTGTAGATTCAAAAGAAGGCTCTTTAAATTTTTTAGAGGAAGAAGAAGAGATTTTAAAGAGAGAGGATATAGGACCTATAGAGGGTTTTACAAATATGAACAAAGAAGAAATAATAAATCTTCATAAAAACCTTTCCCTTGCTATGACCCTAGAGGATTTAAATCTTTGCAACGAATACTTTAAAAAAGAAAATAGAAATCCAACCTTAACTGAAATAAAGGTAATAGATACCTATTGGTCAGATCATTGTAGACATACAACTTTTTTCACATCTATAAATAATATAGAAATAGAAGAAGGCTCTTTAAGTGAGCCAATAACCATTGGATTAGAAGAATATAAAAAATCTAGAAACTATGTTTATAACAAAGATAATAGAGATATAACTCTTATGGATATAGCAACTATAGCTGGAAAGGAACTGAAGAAAAGGGGATTACTTAAAGGCTTAGACGAAAGTGATGAGATAAATGCATGTACAATAAAGGCAAACATAGAGACGGATAATGGAATAGAAGAGTACTTAATACTATTTAAAAATGAAACACATAACCATCCAACAGAGATAGAACCTTTTGGAGGGGCAGCTACCTGCCTTGGGGGAGCAATAAGGGATCCTTTATCAGGGAGAGCTTATGTTTACCAAGCTATGAGAATAACAGGTAGTGGAGATCCTAGAATTCCTATTGAAAAAACATTAAAGGGAAAGCTTCCTCAAAGGGTTATAACTAAGGGAGCTGCAAAAGGATACTCATCCTATGGAAACCAAATAGGATTAGCTACTGGTTTTGTAGAGGAAATATATCATGAAGGCTTTATAGCAAAGAGAATGGAAATAGGAGCCGTAATAGGATCAGTACCTAGAAAAAATGTAAAAAGAGAAACTCCAAGTAATAAGGATGTAATAATTCTAATAGGTGGAAGAACGGGAAGGGATGGATGTGGAGGTGCCACAGGATCATCAAAAGGACATGATGAAGATTCAGTAGTAAAATCTGGGGCAGAAGTTCAAAAGGGTAATGCACCTACAGAAAGAAAACTTCAAAGATTTTTTAGAAATAAAATGGTTTCAACAATGATAAAAAAGTGTAATGATTTTGGAGCAGGGGGAGTATCCGTTGCCATAGGAGAACTAGCAGATGGGGTGGATATATATTTAGATTTAGTACCTAAAAAATATGGTGGGTTAAACGGACTTGAAATTGCAATATCTGAATCCCAAGAGAGAATGGCAGTGGTGGTAGATAATAAAGACTATGAAAGGTTTATATCTCTAGCTTTAGAAGAAAACTTAGAGGCTACTAAGGTAGGAGAAGTAACCAGCTTAAATAGAGTAAGGATGTTTTTTGAAAAAGAGACCATTGTGGATATAGATAGAGAGTTTTTAAATACTAATGGAGCAAAAATATATAGGGAAGCTTTTATTAAAGCACCTAGGGAAGAGGAAAATTATTTTAATATAAATATATACAGTGGAGATTTTAAAGAGGATGTAAGAAAGGTATTAACTGATATAAATATATGTTCTAAGAAAGGACTTGTAGAGAATTTTGATTCTACCATAGGAAGTAATACAGTTTTAATGCCTTTTGGTGGAAAATATCAGCTAACTCCTATAGAAGGTATGGCAAGTAAAGTAGATGTATTTAAAGGTGAAAGTAAGGATGCCACATTAATGACCTTTGGATACAACCCTTATATAAGTAGTTTTAGTCCTTTTCATGGAGGGTTATATGCAGTTATAGAAAGCGCTTCAAGGATAGTTGCCATGGGAGGAAAATACTCAAAGATTTATCTAACCTTCCAAGAATACTTTGAAAAGTTAGGAGAAGATAAAGAAAAGTGGGGAAAACCCTTAAGTGCCCTTCTTGGAGCCTTGTACGCTCAGAAGAAGTTAGGTATTGCTGCTATAGGAGGAAAGGATTCTATGTCAGGAACCTTTGAAAACTTAAATGTACCACCTACTTTAGTATCCTTTGCTATGGCTTTAGAGAAGGCAAAAAACATAATAAGTCCAGAAATAAAAAAGCATAATACTCTTCTTGTAAATCTGCAGATTGAAAAAGATCACATGGGGATGATAGATTTTCATAAATTTAGTAATATGCTAAATAAAGCTTCAGATCTTATAGAAAATAAAAAGATTTTAAGTGCCTTCTCTTTAAGGCATGGAGGGCTAATAGAAGGAATATGTAAGATGTCCTTTGGAAATAAAATAGGAGTTATTATAAATGAAGAAATAAAAGAAGAATTATTTAAAGAAGGATATGGCTCCTTATTAATAGAGATAGATAAAGAAGATTTAGGATTATTAGAAGATATAGACTATAGGATAATAGGAAGTACAACTAAGGAAGAGGCAATTATATATAAGGAAAACTATATGAATTTAAATGAACTTATTAACTTATGGACAAGTCCCATGGAAGATATCTTTCCTATAGAAGATAAAAAAAGCAAAGGGATATTCAATGAGGAATTAATTAATAAGGGTGAACTTAATGAGAATATACAGAGATATTCAATAGGTATAAAAAAGCCTAAACCAAGAGTGGTAATACCAGTGTTTCCAGGAACTAATTGTGAGTGGGATTCTACTAGAGCTTTTGAGAGAGAAGGAGCAGAGATTAAGGAAGTGTTATTTAAGAATATAAATAAACACCTTCTAAGAGAGTCAGTGGAAGCTTTAAGTAAGGAAATAAAAAATAGTGAAATACTTATGCTCTCTGGTGGCTTTAGTGCAGGAGATGAACCTGATGGTTCAGGAAAGTTTATAGCTACAGCTTTTAGAAATCCATATCTTAAAGAAGCTGTAATGGAGCTTTTAAACAAGAGGGATGGTTTAATTCTTGGAATATGTAACGGCTTTCAAGCTCTTATAAAGCTAGGGCTTGTACCTTATGGGGAAATAGTAGATATAGAAAAAGATATGGCTACTTTAACCTATAATACCATAGGAAGACATGTAAGTTCTATAGTTAAAACAAAAGTAGTTTCAAAGTTATCACCTTGGTATAGCGAAGTAAATATTAATGATATTCATAATACGGTGGTATCCCATGGAGAAGGAAGGTTTGTGGCGCCAGAAACTTTAGTTAAGAACCTTATAAAAAATGGTCAAGTTTCAACTCAATATGTGGACTCTAAGGGAAGAATGGATTTAAATATACCTCATAATCCTAATGGATCCATATATGGTATAGAAGGAATAACTAGTCCTTGTGGTAGAGTTCTTGGGAAAATGGGACATAGTGAAAGAATTGGGGAGAATCTCTATAAAAATATAGAAGGAAATTTTGATGATAAAATATTCAAATCTGGGGTAAGTTATTTTACTAAGTAATTATAAAATAGCATTGTATTAGTGTTATAAGGCTTAGTAGAGGTGGCTTTTCAAATATTAATTAGCATTTTATAGATTCATTTAACTTTAATATAAGAATGTAGATTTTTTATGTAAATTCTAAGCAACATTAAGTTTATTGGAGGAGATTATATGAAAGTAGCAATATTCTTTGGTAGTAAATCAGATACTGAGGTTATGAAGGGAGCGGCTAATGCTTTAAAAGAGTTTGAAGTAGAATACAAAGCCTTTATATTATCTGCACATAGAGTTCCAGAAAAACTTATAGAAACACTAGATCATATAGAGAATGAAGGCTATGAAGTGATAATAGCAGGAGCAGGACTTGCAGCTCATCTTCCAGGGGTTATAGCTTCTCATAGTATATTACCGGTGATAGGAGTTCCTATAAAGGCAGCGTTAGAAGGGGTAGATTCTCTTTATTCCATTGTTCAAATGCCAAAGTCCATACCAGTTGCCACTGTAGGAATTAATAATAGCTATAATGCAGGTATCTTAGCTATAGAAATTCTAGGAGTAAAATATAAGGACCTTCAAGAGAAGCTTATAGAATTTAGAAAAAATATGAAGAAAAAATTTATAGAAGAAAATGAAAGTGTTTGTTTATAAATATTAAAGAATAAGGAGAGGGAATTATGGAAAGAAAAGAAATGTTATATGAAGGAAAAGCTAAGAAAATATTTAGATGTGAAGATGAAGATAAGGTTATAGTTTATTATAAGGATGATGCTACAGCTTTTAACGGAGAAAAAAAAGGTCAAATAGATAGTAAGGGTGAGTTAAACAATATTATAACATCTAAATTATTTGCATTATTAGAAAAAGAGGGAATACCTACTCACTTTATAAAAAGATTAAATGAAAGAGAGCAGCTTTGCAGAAAGGTTGAGATAGTGCCTATAGAAGTAATTACAAGAAATGTAGCTGCTGGCAGTATGGCAAAGAGATTGGGACTCAAAGAAGGGTATGAACTTAAAAATACAGTTTATGAAATTTGCTATAAAAATGATGATCTAGGAGATCCTTTAATAAACGATTATCATGCAGTGGCTATAGGACTTACAACCTTTGATGAATTGGATAAAATATATGAAATTACAAGAAGAGTAAACAGAATATTAAAAGAATTCTTTATTAAGGAGAACATAAAGCTTATAGATTTTAAATTGGAGTTTGGTAGATTTAATGGAGAAATATTACTAGCAGATGAAATATCACCAGATACCTGTAGGTTTTGGGATGGTACTACCAATGAGAAACTAGATAAGGATAGATTTAGACGTGATATGGGAAGTGTTAAGGAAGCCTACGAAGAAATATTAAATAGAATCGGATAATTAAAGAAAGGAATTGAAATTATGAGAGGTCCTATTTTAGACATGGAACTGGACAAGTTTAAAGAAGAATGTGGAGTATTTGGAGTATATTCTAAGGATAACTTGGATGTAGCAGCATTAACCTACTATGGGTTATATGCTCTTCAACATAGGGGAGAGGAAAGTGCAGGTATAGCTGTCCTTAATGAAGAAAAAATAATTTGCAAAAAAGACATGGGCTTAGTTACAGAAGTTTTTAAGGAAACTACCTTAAAAAATCTAAATGGAAAAGCTGCCATTGGACATGTAAGATATTCTACTGCGGGAGACAGTTGCAAAGAGAATGCACAGCCTCTTTTAACTCAAGGAAAGCTTGGAAATACTGCCATAGCTCATAATGGAAATTTAGTTAATGCAGAGGCTATAAAAGAACTTTTAGAGGATTCAGGATTTATATTTCAAACGTCAATAGATTCAGAAGTTATATTAGGACTCATTGCAAGATATGCAAAAAAAGGATTAGAAAGAGCTATATTTAGTACACTACAGGCAGTAAAAGGTTCATTTGCTATAGTGATGCTTGCAGAAGATAAACTTATAGGAGTTAGGGACTACAATGGAATTAGACCTCTTTGCATAGGGAAGCTAAATGATACCTATATTTTATCCTCGGAAAGTGCAGCTTTAGATACAGTAGGAGCAGAGTTTATACGCGATGTAAAACCTGGAGAAATTGTAATAATAGATGATAATGGTATTAAAAGTCTAAGTTATTCAGAGAAAACCAGATGTGAAACCTGTTCTTTTGAATATATATATTTTGCAAGACCAGACTCTGTAATAGACAATATTAATGTTTATGAATCTAGGGTTAAGGCTGGAGAAATTCTTTATAAGGAATCTCCAGTGGAGGCTGATATAGTCATTGGGGTACCAGACTCAGGGGTACCGGCGGCTATGGGATTTTCTAAGGCGTCAGGGATACCTTTTGAAATAGGGTTTATAAAAAATAAATATGTAGGAAGATCCTTTATAGCTCCTTCACAAGAGCTACGTGAAAAGACTGTAACAGTAAAATTAAATCCTTTAAAGTCTGTTATAAAAGATAAAAGAGTTGTGGTAATAGATGATTCCATAGTTAGAGGTACCACTTCTAAAAGACTAGTTGATATTTTAAAAAGGGCAGGAGCTAAGGAGGTACATTTTAGAGTGTCCTCACCTGTGGTTAAATATCCTTGCTATTTTGGAATAGATACACCTTATAGAAGTGAACTTATAGGTGCCACTAAAGAAGTGGAGCATATAGGGCTTAATATAGGAGCAGATACTTTAGCTTATATAACCATGGAGGGACTTTTAGAATCCTTTGGAAAGGATAAAGGATTTTGTCTTGGATGCTTTAATGGAGAGTATCCTATGGTACCACCTAGTGAAATTATAGAAGAGAATAATAATTAGAGGTGAATTTAATGATTACTTATAAGGATGCAGGAGTTAACATAGAAGAGGGATATAGTGCAGTAAAGCTCATAAAAGAATACGCTAGTAAGACTATGACAAACTTGGTTTTAAATGATATAGGAAGTTTTGGTGGCATGTTAGAATTACCTAGTGGTTATGAAAAACCAGTTTTAGTTTCAGGAACAGATGGAGTAGGAACTAAGCTTGAAATAGCATTTAGAATGAATAAATATGACACAGTAGGCATTGACTGTGTTGCTATGAGTGTTAATGATATATTGTGCCATGGAGCAAAGCCATTATTTTTCCTAGACTATATTGCCTGTGGAAAGCTTAATGCCAGCATCGCCAGTAGTATTGTATATGGAGTTTCTAAAGGGTGTATAGAAAGTGAAGCAGCCTTAATTGGAGGAGAAACTGCTGAAATGCCAGGGTTTTATAGAGAAGGAGAGTATGATATTGCAGGATTTGCAGTTGGTATTGTAGATAAAGAGAAGATTATAAATGGTAAGGGCGTTAAGGAAGGGGATATTCTTATAGGACTACCTTCCTCAGGATTACATTCCAATGGATACTCTTTAGTTAGAAAGCTTATAAATAATTATGAAGAAAACTTCAATGGAAAAGCCATAGGAGAAGAATTATTAATTCCTACTAGAATTTATGTAAAACCAATACTAAGACTTTTAGAAAAGTTTGATATAAAAGCTATGAGCCATATAACTGGAGGGGGATTTATAGAAAATGTTCCAAGAATGTTACCTAAGGGGTATACTGCAGTGATAAATAAAAATTCTTATAAAATTCCTCCTATATTTAACTATATTAAAAGTTTTGGAATAGAAGAAGACCATATGTATAACACCTTTAATATGGGAATAGGGTTTATACTTTGTGTTGATAAGGATATAAAAACTAAGGTGTTAAAAGAACTTAAATCCATAGGAGAAGAAGCCTATGAAATAGGATATATAACCTGTGGAGGAGAAGGAATATGTTTAAAATAGCAGTATTAATATCAGGGGGAGGAAGTAATCTTCAAGCCATAATAGATAATAAGGATTTAAATGTAGAAATAGAAATGGTTATAAGTGACAATGAAAGTGCCTATGGACTTAAAAGAGCAGAGGAAAATAATATAAAAACCTATGTTATAGATAAAAAGAGTTATAGGGAAACTATAGGAGATGAAGTACTAAAACTTACAAAAGGAAAAGTGGATTTAATTGTCCTTGCAGGATTTTTATCCATATTAAAGGGAGATGTACTTAAGGTTTTTAAAGATAAAATTATAAATATCCACCCTTCATTAATACCTAGTTTTTGTGGAAAAGGTATGTATGGTATTAATGTCCATAGAGCAGTTATTAAAAATGGAATAAAAGTAAGTGGGTGTACTGTACATTTTGTTAATGAAAATATAGATGAAGGGGCAATAATTCTTCAAGATACTGTAGAGGTAGACTTTAATGACAATGAGGAAGGGCTTCAAAGAAAGGTTATGGAAAAAGAACATTGTATACTCCCTAAAGCCATTAAACTTATATCAGAAAACAAAATTAGAATAAGAGATAAAAGAGTAGAAATACTTAAATAACTTTCTTTTAAGGAGTGATTTAGATGAAAAAAAGAGCTTTAATAAGCCTTTATGATAAGGAAGGAATATTAGAATTTGCTAAGTTTTTAGAAAGTAAGGATGTAGAGATAATATCTACAGGAGGAACTTATAAATATTTAAAAGATAATGGAATAGAGGTTATAGAGGTAAGTGAGATTACAAAATTTAAAGAGATGTTAGATGGAAGGGTAAAAACTCTGAACCCAATAATTCATGGAGGAATCCTTGCCATAAGGGATAATAAAAATCACATGGATACCTTAAAAGAAAATAATATAAATACCATAGATTATGTAGTTGTTAATCTTTATCCATTCTTTGAAAAGGTAAAGGAAGATCTATCCTTTGAAGAAAAAATAGAGTTTATTGATATAGGTGGACCTAGTATGCTAAGATCAGCAGCAAAGAATTTTAAAGACGTAGTTGTTCTTAGTGATAAAAAAGATTATTTAAAGG
>NZ_JBFNEO010000114.1:0-8806 GCF_040797585.1 Clostridium sp. | reverse complement strand
AGACTATAGTACTATTATTTCTTGAGGAGTATATATGTAGTGAAATTATTAAAGACTTTAATTTAGAAAATAACTCTAAATATGAAGAATCACTTATGACTACATTTAATAGTTTAAACAACTTAAGTTTTTCTTTAACTAACTTTTTAGATGACGCTATATTAATATTCAATAATGAAGGTTTTTTAAAAGTAAAAAACCTAAAAGCAGAAACTTATTATAAAAATTTAGGGCAAGATTTATCTAAAAATAATATCCATTATAATGATTTATCCATAGGAGATGAAAATTTTATTACTGTATTAGAAAATTTATTCTCTAAGGAAAATAGTATTATTTCCAAAGAGGCAGAAGTTAATGAATCTTACTTTAGTTTTAAAACAATTCTTTTAAACCATGAAGAATTAGTCTTAGTTGTTATTATAAAAGATATAACGGATATAAAAGAAAAAGAAGCACAAATTGTTTCTAAATCTGTTGCATTAAGGGAAATACATCATAGGGTTAAAAACAATCTTCAAACCATAGCTTCCCTTTTAAGACTTCAAAGTAGAAGATGTGAAAGTGAAGAAGCAAAGGAATGTTTGAAGGAAAGCGTAAGTAGAATACTTGCTATAGCATCAACCCATGAACTTTTATCTCAAGAGGTTTCAGATAATGTCAACATTATAGAGGTTATAACAGCTATAACAAACAATATAAAGAGAAGTTTTAATAATATCAGTAAGGTTATAGACATAAATGTCATAGGAGAAGATTTTCAAATAGACAGTGATAGGGCCACAGCTATCTCCCTTATAATAAATGAACTCATTCAAAATTCTTATGATCATGGATTTAAGAATAAAGAAAAAGGTCATATATATATAATAGTTGAGGGAAATGGTGATAAAAAGCAAATGGCTGTAATTGACAATGGAGTAGGCTTTGAAGAAGATAGTGTAAGAAGTAAAAGCCTTGGACTTACCATTGTAAAGAGTTATGTAAAAGACAAATTAAGAGGTGAAATATCCATAGACTCTAGTAATAGAGGAACAAAAGTAAAAATAGACTTTAAAATGTAACTAGGCTACGTGGTAGTAGCTAAGATTTAAGCAAAGAGGCTTAAGGTTATAACATAAGGGAAAGTTAATGTCCCTTGATTAAGTTATAACTTTAAGCCTTTTTAGTTTTGGAGGTGTAAAAATGAGAGAAGAACTATTAAGTGTTGGTATTGATATTGGTACCTCAACCACTCAGCTGGTTTTTTCAAAGCTGATAGTGGAAAATACAGCCTCTAGCTTCTCAGTGCCTAGAATTTCAATAGTTGATAAAGAAATCATATATAGAAGCGATGTACACTTTACTCCTTTAGTTTCTAATACAGAAATTGATGCCTTAAAGGTTAAGGATATAGTGGAACTTGAATATAAAAAAGCTTCTATAGATAAAAATGAAATAAAGACAGGGGCAGTTATCATAACAGGAGAAACCGCAAGAAAAGAAAATGCTAATGAGGTTTTACATACCTTAAGTGGTTTTGCAGGAGACTTTGTTGTGGCAACAGCAGGACCTGATCTTGAAAGCATTATCTCTGGTAAGGGTGCAGGAGCACACATTTATTCCAAAGAAAGGTCCACCACTGTTGTTAATATTGACATTGGAGGTGGAACAAGTAATCTAGCTCTATTTAATAGAGGCGATGTGAAAGAAACAGGATGCTTAGATGTAGGTGGAAGACTAATTAAGGTAGATAATGTTTCAAAGAGAATAACTTATATTTCTCCAAAGATTGAGAAAATCATAAAGGATAAAAATTTTAATATAAGCCTTGGAGATATAGCTACAAAAGAAAAATTAATGCCAATTATAAATGAAATGGTAAAATACCTAGAAGCAAGTGTTGGTCTTTCAGATCAGGATGATTACTTTAATTATATAGTAACCAATAAATCTATAGCACTAAAAGAGAAAATAATATGCATATCCTTCTCAGGAGGAGTTGCAGATTATATATACAATGAGCATCCAATATCTGATTATTTTCAGTATGGTGATGTAGGAATTCTATTAGGAGAAGCTATTAAAGAGTCTAGGTTATGTAGTGACTTAAAACTTTTAAAGTCCCTAGAAACTATAAGAGCCACAGTGGTTGGAGCTGGTTCTCACACCACAGAAATAAGTGGAAGCACTATAACTTATACTCAAGATAGTTTCCCTATGAAGAATCTACCAATTATAAAACTATCCTTAGAGGATGAATCTCAAGGGGTAGAAGAGTTTAAAACTGCCATAAAAGAAAAGCTAGAATGGTTTAAACTAGAAAATGATCTTCAAAAGGTTGCATTAGGTCTTAAAGGAGAGAAGAATCCTAGTTTTAAGGATATTCAAAGATATGCTGAGGGCATATGCAAAGGACTTGAAGAGGTTATTTCAAGAAAACTTCCTCTAGTGATTGTTGTAGAAAGTGATATGGCAAAGGTTCTTGGACAAGCTATTTACTCCTTAATGGATTTCAAAAAGGATGTAATATGCATAGATAGCATAAAGGTTGAAAATGGAGATTATATCGATATTGGAAAACCAATTGCTGAAGGAAAAGTTTTACCTGTAGTTGTAAAGACATTAGTTTTCAACTAATTGGAAGGAGGATACAAAGTGATTTTAAAGACAAGACTATTTGGTCGTACTTATGAATTTAAAACAGTAAATGAAGTAATGGCAAAGGCCAATGAAGAAAAATCAGGAGATAAATTAGCTAGGGTGGCTGCTGAATCCTCAGAGGAAAGAGTAGCTGCAAAGGTTGTTTTATCAAACCTTACTCTAGGAGATTTAAGAAATAATCCAGCTGTACCTTATGAGATAGATGAGGTAACAAGAATAATCCAAGATTCAGTAAATGAAAAAATCTATGGAGAAATAAAGGGCTGGACAGTATCAGATTTTAGAGAGTGGATATTAGATGAAAATACAACAGGAGCAGATATAAGAAGAATCTCAAGAGGATTAACTTCTGAAATGGTAGCTGCTGTAGCTAAGATAATGTCTAACTTAGACTTAATATATGGAGCTAAGAAGATAAAAGTAACAGCTCACTGTAATACTACTATAGGAGAAACTGGAACTTTATCTGCAAGACTTCAACCAAACCATCCAACAGATGATCCAGATGGAATTTTAGCTTCATTAATGGAAGGTTTAACTTATGGAATAGGGGATGCTCTTCTTGGATTAAACCCAGTTGATGACTCTGTTGAAAGTGTAACTAAAGTATTAAAGAGATTCGAAGAATTTAAGCAAAAGTGGGAAATCCCAACTCAAACTTGTGTTCTTGCTCACGTTACAACACAGATGGAAGCTATTAAAAAAGGTGCACCAACAGACTTAATATTCCAATCTATAGCAGGATCAGAAAAGGGTAATGAAGCTTTTGGATTCAATGCACAAACAATAGAAGAAGCTAGACAACTTGCATTAAAACATGGAACTGCATCAGGTCCAAACGTAATGTACTTTGAAACAGGACAAGGTTCTGAGCTTTCTTCAGAAGCACACCATGGTGTAGACCAAGTAACAATGGAAGCTAGATGTTATGGATTTGCGAAGAAGTTTGATCCATTCCTAGTAAACACTGTTGTTGGATTTATAGGACCAGAGTATTTATATGATGCTAAGGAAGTTACAAGAGCAGGTCTTGAGGACCACTTCATGGGTAAACTTACAGGAATACCAATGGGATGTGACGCTTGTTACACAAACCACATGAAGGCTGATCAAAATGATATAGAAAATCTATCAGTACTACTTTCTACTGCAGGATGTACCTACTTTATGGGAATTCCTCATGGAGACGACGTAATGCTTAACTATCAAACAACTGGATATCATGAAACAGCATCTTTAAGAGAACTTTTAGGATTAAAACCTACAAAGGAATTCGAAGGTTGGATGGAAAAAATGGGATTCATTGAAAATGGTAAGCTTACAAGCAAAGCTGGAGATGCATCCATATTCTTAGGATAGGAGGACTGTAAGTAATGAATGAAAATCAATTAAAAGAAATGGTACAAAAGCTATTAACAGAAATGGTTGGAGAAGCTAGTAAAGAAACTATAGAACAAGCTACTAAACAGTGTGCTGAATCTTTAGTAAGTAATGATGAGTTTATTCCAGACATTACAGAAATAGATTTAAAGAAGCAACTTCTTGTTAACAATCCAAAGGACAGAGAGGGATATCTTAAGATGAAAGATAGAACTCCTGCAAGACTTGGAGTTGGAAGAGCTGGAGCTAGATATAAAACTATAACTGCTTTAAGAGTAAGAGCAGACCACGCAGCAGCACAAGACTCAGTTTTCTCTTATGTTTCTGAGGAGTTTGTAAAGAATAATAATTTAATATCAGTTGAAACATTATGTAGAGACAAGGATGAATATATAACTCGTCCTGATCTTGGAAGAAAGTTTTCAGAAGAAACTCTTAAGACTATAAAAGAGAAGTGTGGAACTGGCAAGAAGGTTCAAATGGTAGTAGGAGATGGATTAAGCTCTGCTGCTATAGAAGCAAACCTTGAGGATATACTTCCATCTATAAAGCAAGGTCTTAAGGTTTATGGATTAGAAATGGGAGAGATTCTATTTGTAAAACATTGTAGAGTACCTTCTATGGACCCAATAGGTGAAGCTACAGGAGCAGATGTTGTTTGTCTTCTAGTAGGAGAGAGACCAGGTCTTGTAACAGCAGAATCTATGAGTGCATATATAGCATACAAGCCAACAGTTAATATGCCAGAAGCTAGAAGAACTGTTATATCAAACATCCATAAGGGTGGAACTACAGCGGTTGAAGCTGGAGCTCACGTAGCAGAACTTATAAAGACTATGATAGATAAAAAGGCATCTGGAATAGATTTAAAACTTTAAGGATGGAGGGAAACAGATGAAACACGAAGCGATTCGTCCAACTGTTCTAAGCGTAAAGCTAATATCAAATGTAAGCCCAGAAATGGCAGAAAAATTAGAACTTGCACCACATCATAAGAGCCTTGGATTAATAACAGCTGATATGGATGATGTTACTTATACAGCTTTAGATGAAGCTACAAAATCAGCAGATGTAGAAGTTGTTTATGCAAGATCAATGTATGGTGGAGCAGGTAATGCATCTACAAAATTAGCTGGAGAAGTTATTGGGATTATTGCAGGTCCAAACCCAGCAGAAGTTAGAAGTGGAATGAATGCAGTACTTGATTTTATGGAGAGTGGAGCTCATTTCTTAAGTGCAAATGATGATAACTCTATACCATATTTTGCACACTGTGTATCTAGAACAGGTTCTTATCTTTCTAAGATAGCAGGAATAAATGAGGGAGAAGCCTTAGCTTATTTAATTGCTCCTCCTCTTGAAGCAATGTATGCTTTAGATGCAGCTTTAAAAGCAGCAGATGTTAGAATGGCTACTTTATTTGCACCACCATCAGAAACAAACTTTGGAGGTGCCCTACTTACAGGAAGCCAATCAGCATGTAAGGCAGCTTGTGATGCTTTTGCAGATGCAGTACAATTTGTTGCTGAAAATCCAACAAACTATTAATTAAGGATAGATAATGGATATAGAAGCTTTAGGATTAATTGAAGTAAAGGGATACTTAGGAGCTATTGAGGCAGCAGATGCTGCTTTAAAGGCAGCTAATGTGGAACTTATAGGCTGTGAAAAAATAAAAGGTGGAATAGTTACAGTTAAGATAACAGGAGATGTTGGAGCTGTACAATCCGCAGTAGATGCAGGAGCTAAGGCATCAGAAAGACTTCAAGTATTCCTTCATAGTCATGTTATCCCAAGATTACATGAAGATACAGTAAAGATACTTTTAGAAGATAAGAAAGAATGTGAAATAGATATAACAGAAAACAATTCTAAGGATTCTTTTAAAGAAGAATCAAAGGAAGAACAATCCTTAGAGAAAGAAGAAACCTTAACTACAGAAGCCGTAGTTAATAATGCTACTCCTGAAGAAGTAACTAAGGAAGAAATAATTTTGACAACTAAGGATGAAACAGACATAAAGGATTCTTTAAATAATGTAGATAGAATTCCTTCCATAGAAGAGCTTAAGGATTTAAAGGTGAAAGATCTTAGAAGACTTGCCTCAAAACTTAAGATTTCATCTATGACAAATAAGCAAATTAAGTTTGCAAAAAAAGATATGCTTATCGAAAAGATAACAGATTTTCTTAAGGAGGAAAGCTAATGGAATTACTAGATAAAGATCTTGTTTCTATACAAGAAGTAAGAAACTTAATAGCTAGAGCTAAGAAGGCTCAAAAAGAACTTGCTAAAATGAGCCAGGAGCAATTAGATAAAATAACAAAGGCTATATCTGATGCAGGATATGAGAATGCAGTTAAGCTTGCTAAAATGGCAAACGAAGAAACTGGATTCGGTAAGTGGGAAGATAAGGTAATAAAAAACACCTTCGCATCTAAGGCTGTATATGAGTCTATGAAGGATGTAAAAACTGCTGGTATCTTAAGTGATGATAAGGAAAAGAAGGTAATGGAAGTTGGAGTTCCAATGGGAGTTGTAGCTGGATTAATACCTTCAACTAACCCTACATCTACAGCTATATACAAAGCTATGATATCAATAAAAGCGGGAAATACTATAGTATTCTCTCCACACCCAGGTGCTAAGAACTGTATATTAGAAACAGTTAGAATAATAAGTGAAGCAGCTGAAAAAGCTGGTTGTCCAAAGGACGCTATATTATGTATAACTGTACCTACTATGCAAGCTACTGATGTATTAATGAAACATAATGATGTATCAGTAATATTAGCTACAGGTGGTTCAGCAATGGTTAAGGCAGCTTACTCTTCAGGAACTCCTGCTATAGGAGTTGGTCCAGGAAATGGTCCAGCATTTATAGAAAAGAGTGCTAATGTTTCCTTAGCAGTTAAGAGAATATTAGATTCTAAGACTTTTGATAATGGAACAATCTGTGCATCAGAGCAATCTATAATTGTTGAAAAATGTATGGAAGAAACTGTAGTTAATGAGCTTAAGAAGCAAGGAGCATACTTCCTAACTAAGGATCAAAGTGTTCAGCTTTCTAAATATATAATGAGAGCTAATGGAACAATGAATCCACAAATAGTTGGTAAGAGTGTTGAAACTATAGCAAAACTTGCAAACATTGATGTTCCAAAGGAAGCAAGAGTATTAATTGCTTATGAAACACAAGTTGGGGCTAAGGCACCATATTCAAAAGAAAAACTTGCACCAATCTTAGCATTCTATGTAGAAGAGAACTTAGAAAATGCTATTGAAAGATGCATAGAAATCTTAAACAATGAGGGAGCAGGTCATACTTGCGGAATCCACTCAGAAAATCAAGAAGTTATAAGAGAGTTTGGACTTAGAGTTCCAGTTTCAAGAGTACTTGTTAATACTCCAGGAACTTTAGGTGGAATAGGAGCTTCAACTAACATAATACCAGCTCTTACTCTAGGATGTGGAGCTATTGGAGGAAGTTCAACTTCTGACAACATAGGACCACTAAACTTAATAAATATTAAGAGAATAACTTATGGAGTTCTTGAAATAGAGGACTTAAGAGGAGATAAAGTAGAAGAAGTTAAGGCTTCAGAAACTTTAGGAAACGCTTCTCAAAATGAAGAGCTAATAAACTTATTAGTAAAGAGAATATTAGCTGAATTAAAATAGCAAAATAAAAAAACAAATAAAAATAATAAAAAATAATAAAAAATAATAAAAAATAAAAAAATTTATTTAATCTTAAGGAGGATTTTTATTATGGCAAGCGCAAACGCATTAGGAATGATAGAAACTAAAGGATTAGTAGGAGCAATAGAGGCAGCAGACGCAATGGTTAAAGCTGCTAACGTAACACTTGTTGGAAAAGAGCAAGTAGGAGGCGGACTTGTAACAGTTATGGTAAGAGGAGACGTAGGAGCTGTTAAGGCTGCTACAGATGCAGGAGCTGCAGCTGCTGAAAGAGTTGGAGAATTAGTATCAGTTCACGTAATACCAAGACCACACTTTGAAGTAGACACTATATTACCAAAGGTTACTGAATAATATTTTAAAATAGATGTGCTGAAATTTTCAGCACATCTATACATCTAGTAAGGGATGTGAGAAAATGAGCCTTATTACAGAAAGTGAACTTAGAAAACGATTGAAGAAGGACAACCTAAAAGAGTTAAAAGAACTTCAAGTTTTGAAGAAAGATATAGTTACACCTTCTGCTAAGTCCTTTTTAATAGAGCATAACATAGAGTTAAAATATGTTGATGTAATAGAAGACAAAAAGGAAGAAACAAAAGAGAATGTAGTTATTGATGAATATAAATTTGAAACAATATTTGGAGCTCATCTTAAGGAAAAACCTGAACATATGACTCATTTAAAAGGAAATACTTTAGTTTTTAAAGATCATAATATAATAATATTTAGAGGAAAGGTAGATACCCTTGAGGGAAAAATCTTAGAAACTCAAATATTATGTAATAAATTAGGTGAAACCTTGGTTGTTAAAGATCTTCAAGAAATCTTAGACTTTGTACGCACAATTTTAAGATGTGAAGTTCTTGAAGAAGAGCTTGTAGACTTTAACCTTCAAGGAATGACAAAGGAAGAACTAAGAGAAAAATCTCATTATCCCGAAAAATATTTTGGAATGACTCATTTTACTCCAGATTATACTATGGGGGAAGTAGTTATAGCCCTAAATTCTTTAAGGACTTTAACAAGGGAAGTAGAGTTAAGTGCATTTAAAGCCTTTAAGAATGAGTATGGAGTAGTA
>NZ_JBFNEO010000113.1:0-8932 GCF_040797585.1 Clostridium sp. | reverse complement strand
GTCCAGAAGATTTCCCTCCTGAACTTTTTCTATACTCATTATATTTTAGTTATAATTCCGTATACTTCTTACTTGTGCCTTTTGCTTTTTCTACTGGATATTTCTTTTCATTCTTATCCATCTTTTTATTTATTATCTCTTCTATATCCACATTTAGGGAATCTGCCATATGAATACAATAAACTAGTACATCAGCTAACTCCTCGCATACTTCCTCTTTGTTATAAGTGTCATCCCATAGAAAGTGCTCTAGTAATTCTCCTGCTTCTATATTTATTGCTTTAGCTAGATTTTCTGGAGTATGAAACTGTGACCAATCCCTGTCATCTCTAAATTTTCTTATTCTCTTTATGGTTTCCTTCATGTAAAATTCCTCTTCTCTCTACGGTTTTATTATTGTTTATAAATTTTAGTTTCTTATATAATAAAATTATAAATAACTATTCTCTTAAAATCCATTCATATATACACTTTTGTTTTTCTCCATTTTGATACATCTCATTATGAGGAGGTAGATCTGCTATTTCCTTAAGTTTGAGACCTGCTTTCTCACAAGTAATTCGAGAGGGAAAATTATCTGGATTACAAGTTATTATAAGTCTATCCATTCCATGAGCAATTGATATCTGCTTAATAATTTTACAAGCCTTCGCTGCATAATTATTACCTCTATAACCTTGTTCAATACTATAGCCAATATTGCCACCATAATATATATTCTCATTATATCCAATACGAATATCAATATTACCTATGGTATCATTTGAATTGTGTATAGTAATCCTATATTTGTATGCAGGTACATAACCTTTTTCATCATTAGCTGGTGTTTTATCTTCTATCTTTAAATCAATCTCACCATCTGTTAAACAATGAAAGTTTTTGAATTCAAACATTCCTATCCTCCCCCTTTATTTCATAATAAATTACAATTGTGTATTATATCCTATAATACATTATAGCTTTAAATAAATGAAGCCATCTTAAATTTTATTAAAGCTGTAAAACCCCCATCCTCTTAAAAGGTGGGGGTTTTACAGCTTATAGCCATCAGATAATTTAATTATACTCTTTTAAATGATGAGCTAATGCTCCTATTAAATTAGCATCTTTTTTATGGGTACATGTTCCTATAACAGGCTTAACCTTTGCTATAGGTATTTCTCCTAAAATATATTCAATCTTATTATTTATTTTCTCTGCAAAATCTTCTCTATCACTTATTGAACCTCCAAGAAGTATTATCTCAGGATCATAAATATATTGAAGATTAAATAATCCTTTAGAAAGTTCCATATAGAATCTATCAATTATAGAATTACAAAACTCATTGCCCTCTTCTGCCATTTCAAAAACTTTCTTTCCATCTAAGGATTCATCCTTAAAATGTTCTCTTGCTTTTCTTACAAAAGACATGGTAGATGCAACTTGACTAAAGGTTTTGAACTCTCCATCTTTCTCTTCCATTATCATATAGCCAAATTCTCCACCATGGAGGTTCTTTCCCTTATGGATTCTACCATCTTTTACAATGGCTCCGCCTATACCTGTTCCACATACTACAAATAACATATCTTTTATATATTTTGCAGATCCTGAAAAAACCTCTGCTAATGCAGCACAGTTTGCATCATTTTCAATGCTGATATTTAAATTTAGTTTTGAAGATAAAACTTCTTTCCAGTTTGGTCCGTGAATACAAGGTACTGCACTAGCCCCTTCAACAATTCCCGTTTCTGAATCTACTGCTCCTGGAGCACTTATGGCCACCCCTTTTATTTCATATTTATCTTTAGACTTTTCTACCCAATCTACAATAACCTTTGTGAACTCTTCTAAGTCATGGGAAGGATATAAAGTATCCTTATCTAGTAATTCTCCATTCTCTTTTGCTACAGCAACTTTTATAGATGTTCCTCCTATATCTAAGCATGCGTACATCTTCTCTCCCCCTTAGAACCCTTTGTTATCTGATAGCTCTTTAAACCACATTCCACTTCTCTTAATAGATCTCTCTCCTGTTTCTAAGTTTAAAGAAACTAGTCCATATCTATTTTTGTATGCATTAAGCCATGACCAGTTATCAACAAAAGTCCATACATGATAACCTATGCAATTTGATCCTTCTAAAATAGCTTTATTTAACCATGTTAAATGATCCTTATAAAAGTCTATTCTATAGTCATCCTCTATTACTCCATCTACTAAAAATCTTTCTTCCCCTTCTACTCCCATTCCATTTTCAGTTATCATCCACTCTATATTCCCGTAGTTATCCTTAATATTTTTAGCTATATCATATATTCCTTTAGGGTATATTTCCCATCCTCTATAAGGATTCATGATTTTTCCTGGCATATCATAATGGTCATAGTAATATTCTGGGGTAAAAGGTGCTTCATCATTAGGTTTATTAGCCTTAGCACATACTCTTCTAGGCTGATAATAATTTACTCCTAAGAAGTCTACAGTATTTTCTTTTATTATTTTTAAATCTTCCTCTTCATACTCTGGCATTAAATCATGTTTCTTTATGATTTCTACTAATTCTTTTGGAAACTCTCCCTTTAAGGAAGGATCTAAGAAGCTTTTATTTGCAAATAAGTCTGCTATTCTAGCTGCTTTTAAATCCCACTTATTTTCACTTCTTGGGTAACAAGGTGAAAGATTTATTACTATACCAATCTTTCCATTGTCTCTTACCTCTTTATAATTTTTTATAGCTAAGGCACTAGCTAAAGCAGTATGGTATGCAACTTGTACTGCTGCTTTTGAGTCAAACTTACATGGATAATGAAATCCAAGATAATATCCACATTCCACATGAACCATAGGTTCATTAAAAGTAAACCATCTCTTTACCCTATCTCCAAATAACTCAAAGCATGTCTTCGCATAATCAGCGTAATAATGTGCAACTTTTTTATTCTCCCATCCACCAATTTTCTGTAATTCCATTGGCATATCAAAATGAAATAGATTTACAAAAGGCTCAATACCATTACTAATAAGCTCATCTATTACATTATTATAAAACTCCACTGCTTTTTCATTAACTTTGCCATATCCATTTTCAAACATTCTTGACCAATTAATAGACATTCTAAAGGAGTTATGACCAGTTTCTTTCATTAGTTTTATATCATTTTTAAAATTATCATAAAAACTTAATGGATTATCTGTACCTATACCATTATGGAATCTATGTTCTTCGGTTTTAAACCAGTAATCCCATATGTTCTCTCCCTTTCCGTCTCTATCTATAGCTCCTTCACTTTGAGTTGCTGAAGATGCACTTCCAAAATAAAAATCCTCTGAAAACTTAATCATAACTATCCTCTCCTATTCCTTATTAAAAACTTTTTCCGTTGAAATCCAGCTGTCAAATACCTCTTTATAATTTTTTATATAGTAGTAATAAATTAAATCTATTTGAACTAATATAGGGATTTGTGCAGACATTATACCTGTTGACTCTTCTCCATGGAGATTTGCAGTATTAATTACTATATCAGAATTTTTATTTAAGGTAGACTCCCTATTACCTGTTATAGTTATTACTGTAACATCTTTATTCTTTAATTCTTCCCCTACTTTTTCTAAGGCTTTATTTCCTCTAAGGGTAAATATAAACACCAAATCTCCTTTTTCTAATATGGAAGTAGCCATTTCTATAGCACTTTTATCATGTATTACCTCTACAAACTTTCCCATTCTTGAAAATCTAAATTTAAAATCTAACGCAGCTGTGGCACTTAATCCAAAGGCAAATATATGAATAAGCCTAGTGGAATGTATTTTCTCGCATATCTTTTCTATTTTCTCTTCATCAAAGCTCTTATCAATATCATCGAAAATCTTAAAATATCCTTCTTGAAGTTCTATAGCTATATTATTTAAAGCATGTTTCTTCTGTTTTTTTAGATGTTTATTATATAAATATATAAGCTCTTTATAATTTGAAAGCCCTATCTTTCTACAAAATCTTGAGATAGAAGATGGTGATACATTTAGTTTCTTAGCTAAATCATTTATAGGTAAACTTGGGTTTTCCTCCAAGAAATACTCAGCTATTTGTTCTTCTACAAATGTAAAATTAACTTTTGCATGATTAATTCTTATAATTATCTCTTTTTCCATAATACCTCCAATATTCCCTCAAATATGACTGTAGAAATTAAAAGCTTAACTTATTTATATATTTATTCTAATAGTTTTTATTTCACCTTTTTTAAAGGAAGGTAGAACTATTTCTTCTTCGATTTTAAAACTTTCTGATAAAGATTCATTATTAAAGTTAATCCATTCATAGGATTTTCCCTTTATTACTTTTATACTTCCCTTATTATTTAACTCATCACTGCTGTTTAATAATCTTATACCATAGGAAGTTTTATCTATTGGATATATTGAAGTTACTATAACTCCATTTAACTTTTCACAGTCAATTAAACTATCCAAAGTAGGTAAATCTTCTGATAATGGATGACTTACAAAATACTTTATTGTGTTTGTAAATCTATTTATCTCTTGAAGTTGATAATGTGAAACTGAAATTGAATAATTTTGCCACAAATTATTTATATATGAAACATCTAATTTATCACTTAAATTTATTGCAAACTTAAATTTAAGCTTTCCTTGAAGCTGACTATCTGGTGTTTCTATATATCTAAACTCATTTCCTGATGCAATACCTGGTCTTCTTATAAGATCAGGCTTACCTAAATATCCTACTGATCTAAATAAGGTTAATGCTATCTTAGAGTTATCTAATATCTCATATTCTTTTATACCCTTTGCCATAATACATGCAGCTTTATTCTCATCCTTTAAAGCTGTAAAATGTAGCATTGGATAAATAGGAGAAGGTTCTTCCTTCCATCCAAGCTCTCTCCAATCGTTGATATGACATGGAGTATTCTCTCTTTCTATAACTCCAAAGGCAGTATCACATATTGATGTGTTACTATTTATATTTGTATTTAAAATAAATCTCATTCTATGATCATTAGCATTATTTTCAACTTCTAAGTGAAACTCTATGATTTCTTTATTACTTAACATAATCTTTAAAGTATAAGGTATGTCTGTATTTAAGTTTAAGTTTTCTCTATCCTTTAAATTCACTGGAACCTTATACACACCTTTTATCTTAAGCTCTTTATAAATCTCTCCATTTATAACTTCATATTCTGCACCACTAAAATCAAAGTTTAAAACATTATCCTTTTCTGGTGGTGAATAATCATAGGTATCTCCATCATCTCCTGAATCCTGGATTCTTATACAATCCTTTAAAACTTCTCCGTTTAATTTATTGGTTATATTTACTTGTCCGTTAGCTAACTCTACCTTATAAAAATTATCCTCTATTTCAGAAGTTAAACTTTTGTTTTCTATTTCATACTTTTCATTGTTTTCATTTTCTTCTTCAATTATATGCAGTACTCTTATAGTCATAGGATTTATTTCACAGTCCATAGCTATTTTAGTTACATAATAATAAAGATTTTCATCATACTCTTCTTCTGTCCTCTTTATACTTCCACCATACTCTTTTTCAACACTAATAACTTCATATGGAATAATATTCTCATCTTCATCTACTATTTTAAATCCACTCTTCTTTGTAGTAATATCAGCTTTAATAGTGTCATTTCTCTTTTTACTTAAGGTATTAAATAATACTAAATCATTTTCTCTTCTATCCTTAAGAGATTCACTTATCTTTCTTATTATATAATCACAAGCTGAATAAGAAAGCTGATCTACTTCAGTAAGCCTTGATAATATACTACTATTAGTCTTATCACTATTGCATCCACAAGCACTATCATGGGCATGGTTCATAAGGAGTCTTTTCCATATTTCCTCAAGCATCTCTATCTTAGGATCTAGTCCTAAATTCTGTGCCATAACCATAAGTGGCTCTAGTGTATATATAAGCCTTCTCTCTATTTTATCATTTAAATATTTATGATCATATCTTGAAGAATAAATAGATCTATGGATTTTAGAATTTGAAGGACTAGAAAACTCTCCTTCTACTTCCATTAAATCTTTTTCCTTTTCAAGATTATCGAAGAATTCATCACAAGAACTCTCTACATATTCAAAATCATGAGTTGTCTTGTCTTGATAATATTTAATTCTTTCTTTTATATTAAAATCCACATATCTTTGGTCTCCACCTACTGGTAGTAATATATTATGTGTACCTGAACCGTCTAGTATTCTTTCTTCTACTGCATTTACATCATCATTATATATAAGATTTCCACCATAATAATATCCATCTTTTATATTATAAACTAATACTTCACTGCCATCTTCACTTTTCCAAATAAACTCTCTATTTTCACATTTATCCTTAGATACACCTCTCCAGAATATAGATCTTTTTATATTAAATCCATTTAATATTTTAGGCATATCTTTTGTTTGTCCAAAGGAATCTGGCAAATATCCAATTTTCATGTAGTCACCATATTTTGATGCACTCTTTATTCCATAGAATAAATTTCTTAATATGGATTCTCCTGAAATAATTAATTCATCAGTTTGGGTATACCAAGGTCCAATTATTAATTTTCCCTCTTCCACAAGTTTTTTAACTCTCTGAAAGTTACTCGGCATAAACTTTATATATTCCTCTAAAATACTTAATTGTCCATCTAATAAATAATTATTAACTGAACCTTCCTCTAAAGCGTTTATTACTTCATCCATATGATATATTAATTGAATAATAGTTTCACTTGAAGTGAAATACCACTCATAATCCCAATGAGTATGGGAATAAACATGTACTTTCTTCATATATTGCTCCTTTTTAAAAAGGTCTAAATAGCACTAACTCTATTTAGACCAAAATAAATTATTTAAAATTCTATTGATGAAACTAAATCGTATAGTTTCTTGTGATCATTTTCTGTTAATATTGCTTCTCTAAAGTTATCATCTATTAATTTTGTTGCAATAGCACTTAAAACCTTTATATGATTATCTGCTCCATCCTCTGGTATTGTTAAACCAAAAGCTAGTTTTATAGGTTTTCCATCAAGAGAATCCCACTCTATTGGATTTTCAAACTTTATAAGAAAAACTCCTGCTTTCTTTACAGTACTGCTTTTACTATGAGGTATTGCTATACCATCGTTAAATCCTGTTGTAGATTCTTCTTCTCTTTTATATAATCCTTTAAGATACTCTTCTTTGCTGTTTACAAATCCATGCTTATATGCAATAGATGCTAAGAATTCAAAAGCTTCTTCTCTAGTTTTAGAATTTTTATCTATATATATATGACCTTTTTCAAAAACTTTATGGTCAGTGTTAGAAGTATTTATACTCTTTGTTTCTTTATTTTCTTTGTTACTATTAACATTTACTTCTTCTATTTCTACTTCATTGTCCTTAGTTACTGGCTTTCTCCAGAATCCTATTATTAATGCTGTAACAATTATACCTGCACTTACTGATCCTATCCATGTTATAAATGGTACTGGTTGTTCTATATATCCAATAAATGTTCCAAGAGGTGAACCTATACCTCCATAGAATTTAACTCCGAATACTCCAACTAAACCACCTGCAAGGGCAGAACCTGCAACTGAAGCTGTTATCATTTGAACTGGGTTAGCTGCTGCAAAAGGTATCGCTCCCTCTGTAACCCCTACCATACCCATACTGAAAGCTGAGTTTGCTGATATTTTTTCATCTTTAGTAAATTTATTCTTAAATAATACTGATGCAAGCCATATTCCAAGAGGAGCTACTGATATTGCTGCTTGTGCTGCTGTTCCTGGAACAAAGTTAGCGTTTTCTATTCCAAACTTGGCTACTGTATCTGTAAATACTGCTGTACCAAATATTAAAGCTGTTTTATTAACTGGTCCTCCAAAGTCAAAACCAATCATTCCTCCAATAATTGCTCCTATTATAAAAGGTGCACTAGTATACTTATCATTTAGTAATGTAAGACCGCTATATAACCCATCCATTGCTGATGCAATAGGCTGTCCTATTAAGAAAAGAACTATAATTGTTATTAATAAAGTGGCTATTAATGGAATAATCATAATTGCTAATAATGGTTGTAATATTTTAGGCCACTTTATGCTCTTTAGTCCCTTAACTATATATCCTACAATAAATGCTACTAGTATAGCTGATAAGAATCCACCACCAGTTTGAGTTCCTAAAAACTCTGGATCATTAGCAAGATATGCTCCAATCATAGCTGGTGCTATAGCTGGCTTATCTGCTATAGAGTTAGCAACAAAAGCTGCAAATAGAGGAATCATAAGTTTAAAACCAACTTGTCCTACTGCAAATAGCTTAGACATGAAATATCCCATATTAGTTGAAACATCAAATCCCCATTTTACTATTCTTCCAAGTTCGTCCTTTTGGAAAGCAAAGATATTTGCTATAGCTAAAAGTAATCCAGCAGCTATACACATTGGAACCATATATGAAATTCCACTCATTATGTGCTTTATAAACTGGCTATCTGTTTTACCTAAAGTAACATTTCCTACTTTAGCTCCCTTTTCTCCATAAAGTAGTGCTTCATTATATGCCGTATCAATTAATCCTTTGGCATCTTTTATTGCACTTATGGATTTAGCTTGTAGAACTCTTTTTCCTACAAATCTCGACAATTCAATGTCGATATCTGCTGCTATAATTACAACATCTGCTTCTTTAATATCATTTTCATTTAAGACATTTTCAGCTCCTATAGAACCTTGTGTCTCTACTTTGATTTTATAGCCTTTTTCTTTAGCTGCTTTATTAAGACTTTCTGCAGCCATGTATGTATGGGCTATACCTGCTGCGCAGGCAGTTACTGCTACAATTTTTTTGTTCATAAATTAGCACCTCCATTAGATGTTTTTATTATTATAAATTTTTCGTCATTTGC
>NZ_JBFNEO010000112.1:0-8974 GCF_040797585.1 Clostridium sp. | reverse complement strand
ATTCACAATTGCCCTGTGGATAAGTTGTGTGACTTTTGTGAATTATTAATCTCTATTAGTTTAAAGTTATTATCACATCATAAATCTTCACCTTTTCAAATTTCACATCATATTATAGCATTGAATAGAATATTTCTTTACCTTAATATGTATATTTTAAGAAAAATTGAACAAAATATATAATGAACATTTTGATAATAATTTTAATTTTTATCAAGAGTTTTCGACATTAGTTAATTTATGTGCCATAAAATTACTATTTTATTTCAAAATTTTAATCAAGTATTTTAGGAATATACTTCCATTTATTTATGCAACCCTTATATATCAAGGGATTTGTTAATTCATTGTTATATTTTTCTAGTAAAACTTATTTTCAATAATGTATTGACATTTCAATAATATGGTAGTATATTATCTATTAGATGGAATTTTGTAATTTGAATTATATTATTTCCATTTAAATTTTGACGTATTGTTACATTAAAATTGTATTTTATAATTTCATGTCGAAAGATGTATAAGGAGGAACAAATTTATGAAATCAACAGGTGTAGTTAGAAGAGTGGATGAGTTAGGAAGAATAGTTATTCCGATAGAATTAAGAAGAACTTTAGACATTGCTGAGAAGGATGCTCTAGAAATATATGTAGATGGGGAACAAATCATATTAAAGAAATATGAGCCTGCTTGCATATTCTGCGGAGATGCAAGAGATGTTATAAACTATAAAGGTAAGAACATCTGTAAGAACTGTCTAAATGATATAAAAGTTGATAGATAATATTAAGAAATAAATTTAAAAATGCTATAGAATTTTCTATAGCATTTCCTTTTTTCATAATTATATAATTATGTTAACTTTATCTAGGCTTAATTACTTAAACTTCCAAATTTCTTACTATTTATTGAACGATTCATCATATACTTTGGAATATTATTGATTATTTGTTTATTATCTCATAGAAATATCTATTAATTTCTTTATAATAATATTATTTAAATACCTATTGAATATTTATACACCTCAGATTTTGACATTTCTCTTTCCTTTGCTACCAGCTTTATAGCGTCTTTTTTCTTCATTCCCTCATTTACATATTTTATTATATGTTCTTCTATTGTTAAGTTTCCCCAAACCTCTTCTGCTTCTTCCTTTATTTGCTCTAAAGTTTTCCCTTCTACTACTAGAACATATTCTCCTCTTGGTTTAACATTTTTATAATGTTCTATGATATAGCTTATGTTTCCCCTTAATATTTCCTCATGAAGCTTTGTAAGCTCTCTACATATAGCCATATTCCTATCTCCAAGTTCTTCTCTTAAAAAACTTAAGGTGTCTAAAAGTCTATGAGGAGCTTCATAGAATATAAGAGTTTCTCTATGATTTATTATTTCTTCAATTAAAACCTTCCTATCCTTAGTTTCCCTTGGAATAAAACCTCTAAATAAAAATTTACTAGTATCTAGTCCAGAATATACTAAAGCTGTAATAGTTGCTGTAGCTCCTGGAAGAACCTCAAAGGGAACTTCTGACTCTATACATCTTTTAACTATTACACTTCCTGGATCAGATATACCTGGAGTTCCTGCATCTGTTATTAGGGCAATTTGTTGTCCTTCTATAGCTCTATCTATAAGATTTTCTGACTTACCTTGTTCGTTATGCATATGATAGCTTATTAAAGGCTTTTTTATATTAAAATGATTTAAAAGTTTTAAACTTTGTCTTGTATCCTCAGCTGCTACAACATCACAATTCTCAAGAACTTCTAAAGCTCTTAATGTAATATCTTTAAGATTTCCTATGGGGGTTGGTACTAAATATATTTTTCCGCTCATTAATTTCTACTCCTTATTTGCTTTATATAGCTATTTTTCACTATAAGCTCTTTTAAGCTTCATTTATTCTTCTCTTCCATAGATTTTATTTATTTCCTCTGTAAGCTCTCCTTCATCATTATATACATAAAGGGGGCTTTCCCACTTTAAAAACTTTCCTCCATCTCTCTGTCCTTCTATAAGAACTATGTTAGGTGGCTTTTTACTATTAGGATGAACCATTCTTATTAACTTAGGTTCAATTTTATGCTTTCTCATAAGGCATAGAATGTCTGCAAGCCTTTCTGGTCTATGTACCATATAAAGCCTTCCATTATCTCTTAAAAGCGTCCTAGACGCCATAATAACATCTTCTAAGGTACAACATACCTCATGTCTTGCTATGGCTGTTTTATCCTTAGGATTTAATATACCTGCTCCCCCTAATTTATAAGGAGGATTAACAGTGACCACATGGGCTTTTTCTAAGGTTTTTAATAGTTTTATATCTTTTAAGTCTCCATGAAGAAACTTAATTTTCTCCTCCATGGAATTTATCATAACACTTCTATTTGCCATCTCAACAAAGTCTTCCTGTATTTCAATTCCCATAATACTAGAAGCCTTAGTTTTTCCGCTTATTACAAAAGGTATAATACCTGTTCCTGTACAAAGATCTATAACCCTCATATCTTTCTTTACCTTAGCAAAATTAGCAAGGAGCACTGCATCTATTCCAAATCTAAATGCATCTTTTTTCTGTATCAGCCTTAATCCCTTTAACTGTAAATCATCTACGGTTTCGTCTTCTCTTAAATACTCCATATTCAAGTCTCCTCCTCATATGCTCTACCACTCTATAATATTACCTATTATATCATATACTTACTACCTTTCATCATATTGAATGTTCTTTACACCATCTGAGGCTAGATGGATGTAGCAATGTTATATCCCACCTTTTAAGAGGATAGGAGTGCTACAATTGATAACCATCAGATAAAAACCTTAAGTAGGTATTCTAAAAAACTCAAAAAATTAACAATTAGTAGCTTCATATTATGTTTTAATATGAAGCTACTAACTGTTATATAATTACTATTTTTATTACTTATTTAAACTCTTCTTGCAACTGAGAAGTCACTTCTGCTAGAAAGGGAACTTACCTTAACCACATCACCTGTTCTTGGTGAATGTATGTAATTTCCATTACCTGCATATATACCAACATGAGTCGGAGCAGTTGCGCTACCAAAGAACACTAAATCTCCTGGTTGAAGGTCTGATTTTGATACAGGTGATCCTTGTTTAACCTGGTCAAAGGTTGTTCTATTTAAGCTTTTTCCATTCTTTGAGAAAACATATTGAGTAAATCCTGAACAGTCAAAACTATTTGGTCCTGCGGCTCCCCATTGATATGGCTTACCTTGTAGACTATAAGCAAAGTTTACTATTCCTGAAGCATTACCAGAAGGAGCTGCTGATCCTCCTCTATCAAGGGTTGCACTTTGTTGCTTTTGAGCTACTAATGACTTTCCCTTTTCTATTAGGTCAACTACCTCTTTATCTATAACCTTTATCTGAGATCTTATACCTCTTAAAGCATTAATAGCAGAATTTAAATCCTTAACTGAACTGCTTGGATTATTAATAACATCCTTCGGATATTGTATCATTTGTCTTTCTTTTGTAGCAAGATCCACTTTAATACTCTTCTGAACTTCATTAGCTTTATCAACTAATACCTGCTGCTTAGCTTGTTGAGTTTTTAATTCATTAAGCTTGGCTTCGTTTTCAGTCTTCAATGCCTTTATATTATCTATTTCTTTCTTTAGCGCTTCTTTTTTATCATCAATCTCTTGCTTTTTACTTGTTATTTCATCCATCATTTGTTTATCTAAGCCCATTAACTTATTGACAGCTTGTACATTTGTAACTAAGTCTGAGAAGCTTCTTGAACTTAATACTACTTCTATGTAGCCTGGATTACCACTCTTATATATGGCTCTCATTCTCTTTCCATACATTTCTTCCTTCTTTTCTAAATCTTTCTGAAGGACTTCCATGTCTTTTTCAAAAGCCTTTATGCTGTTTTCTTTATTTCCAATTTCATTATTATTCTTATCTATTTGAGCTTGTATTTGCTCTGCTTGTCCTTGTAATTTTTGTAACTCTTGCTCTAAAGCACTTAATTTAGCCTCTGCATCTTGGTATTCTGCTTGCTTCTGCTCTATTTCTTGTCTTTGAGCATCACTTAAAGGGTTAGCCATCGCTACTAATCCCGTGTTTAAAGCAATAGCGGCTGCTAAAATAGCCGATATAATCTTTTTATTCATAATCCCACCTCAACATAATAAAAATTTCTATCTAAAATAATTAAAGTATTTCCATCTTAAATCTGTCTTAAATATTATAACATTACCTCTCTTATGAAAACAATGTAAATATGAACCAAAATCCACTGATTTAGAAACTTTTTTGTAAACTTTGTAATTGTTTTTTAACTTTTGTATGTAACTTGTGTAAATTATACCCACCTTATACTTAAATTTATTTTCCTAAAATAAATCCAATATATGTATTTTGCTATTTTAATATTTTATAACATGAACTATAATATTATATATAAGAATTTTCTGTATTTTCTGTAAGTTTATTAGAATATAAAGGGGGAATATATATTTTTATGCTAAATAATTTTTCTGTTAAGAGTAAACTTATGATTTCATTTATACTTACATCCTGTTTAACTCTAATCATAGGAATAATCTCTATTAATAACCTTCATAAAGTAAATGACAATTTAAAAGTCACCTATAACGAAACCTTAACTACTATAACCGATCTAAATGAAATAAAACAAACGCTAACTAATAATAGAGCTTATTTTTCAGAACTAGTTTTTTCTAAAGATACATCTAAAAAAGTTAGTATTCTAACCTATATAGATGCTGAAACAAAATCCCTAGATAAATTCATAGAAGTTTTTGATAATTCTCCTATAAGTACTAAAGAAAAAGAGGTTTGGGAAAGCTTTAAAACTACATATAGTAAATATAATGATAATAACGAGGCTATAATAGAATCAATTGAAAATGAGGACTTTAATAATGCTGCATTTTTATTCGATGATTTTTCAAGTCAACAAACTGCTATGTTCTCATCCCTAGAAGCTCTAAGATCCTTAAGAAAAATTGCTACTACTGATTTATATAATAAAAGTCAGGAAATATATAACACCACTAGACTTTATATGATAATCTTAGTTCCAGCCTGTATAGGTATATCTCTAATTATAAGTGCTTTAAATTTAATAACCATATCAAAAGGACTAAAAAAATCATTAGACTTTGCTGATAGCTTAGCTAAAGGTGACTTAAGTAAATCAATAAAGTCTAAGGGAAAAGATGAATTCTCAACCCTATGTAACTCCTTAAATAACGCAGTTTATAACATTAATCTTATGGTTAGAAAAATTCTAGATACTTCTTCTGAACTTAGCTCCTCCTCTCAGGAACTCTCTGCTTCTGTTGAGGAAATAACATCACAAATTGCATTTATAAACTCTTCATCTAATTCTATAAAAGAACTAAGTTCAGTGTCCTCAATGAATGTTGAAAAAGTTCAAAATGTCCTTCAATCTATGAACTCTAATATAAAAATTCTTTCTAGCAAAGCAAATGAAGGAGAAGATGTATCCTATAAGATACAAGAAAGGGCTATATCTTTAAAGGAGAATGGGGAAAGATCTATAAATTCCACTGAAAATCTATATAGGGAAAAGGAAGATAAATTAGTAACTGCCATTAATGAAGGAAAGATTGTAGAAAAAATTAAGGATCTTATATCTCTTATTTCCTCCATAGCTGAAGAAACTAAACTTTTAGCTCTAAATGCTGCCATTGAATCTGCTAGAGCTGGAGAACATGGTCGTGGTTTCTCAGTGGTAGCTGAAGAGGTTAGAAAACTTTCTGAGGAGACCTCTATTATAACAAAGGATATAGAAGGTATAGTCTTTAAGGCTAATACTAGTTTTAAAAACCTTAGTAATAATACAGAGGATATATTGAAATTTATAAACAAACAGATTGTCCCTCAATTTAACATTCTTCTTGAAAGTAGTAATTATTATGGAGAAGATGCTAAATTCATGAAAGACTTTTCATCAAATTTAAATACTATGTGTATAGAACTTAAGGACGTTATCGAAAGTGCTAATAATGTGATTTTTGAAATGATGAGCGCCTCTGAGAATTCTAATAGTAATTCTAATGATATTTTGTCTAGTTTATCTGATGCTAGTGACTCTATAGAAGGTATTTCAACGGCTGCCCAAGTTCAGGCAGAGCTCGCACAGAATCTAACATCTTTAGTACAAAACTTTAAAGTTTAATAGAAATAGGCTGTGGCACTAAGGAATTTACATACAATATATTGATTTATAATTTTAAGATTAGTACACTATATTGTAATATTTATCCTTAATGCCACAGCCTCTTAAATTAGCTCTTTATGTTAGCTAAATTATTATATTGAAATTATTTTACTTAAAATTGAAAATTTCACCCTTTAAAGCTTAAAGATATAGCTTATATATTAAGATTTAAATAACACAAATAGATAAATTAATCATTTATTCTTTTAAATAAGAAAAACTGTATTATATTTAGTATTGACAGTTGCAACTTAATTTTATATAATTAAGTTGTCGCCGGGGTGTGGCGCAGATGGGAGCGCGCGTGGTTTGGGACCATGAGGTCGCAGGTTCGATCCCTGTCACCCCGACCAAAGGACTAAGATTATTCTTAGTCCTTTTTATTTTGTTACAATTTGTAAACGTATTCCTAATTGTGTATAATATATGTATATATATTATATTTATTACATTTATTAGGAGGTTTTTATGTTTAAAAAATTCACTAATGGTTGTGTAAATCTAGTTCAAAAATATCTACCAGATCCATTTATTTTCGCAACCATTCTCACTTTCTTTGTTTTTGTATCTGGAATGATATTTACTAAACAAGGTCCTTTATCAATGGTAGTCCATTGGAGTAATGGACTTTGGAGCTTACTTGCCTTCTCTATGCAGATGGCTCTAGTTTTAGTAACTGGTCATACCCTTGCCAATGCGCCTTCATTTAAAAGAACCTTAGAGAAACTTGCTTCAATTCCTAAAACTCCTGCAAGGGCAATAATAATGGTTACTTTTGTATCCCTTATAGCTTGCTTTATAAACTGGGGGTTCGGTCTTGTAATTGGAGCTATCTTTGCAAAGGAACTTGCTAAAAAGGTTAAAGGAGTAGATTACAGACTTTTAATCGCCTCTGCCTACTCTGGTTTTTTAATTTGGCATGGTGGACTTTCTGGATCTATCCCTTTAACTGTGGCTACAGAAGGAGAAGCTCTTACTAAAGCAACAGCAGGGGTTGTAACAACTGCAATTAAAACTAGTGAAACTATATTTTCCCCTATGAACTTATTTATAGTTATAACTCTTATAATAACCTTGCCTTTAATAAATAAAGCTATGCACCCTTCATCAAAAGATACCGTAACTATTGACCCTAACCTCTTAATGGGGGAAGACTTAGAAGCCGCTGTATTAGAAGTTAAAACTAATACTCCTGCAGATAAGTTAGAAAATAGTAGATTAATTAGTATAGCTTTATTTATTATGGGATTTACTTATATATGCTATTATTTCTATACTAAAGGTTTTAATCTCACTTTAGATATAGTTAACACCATATTTTTATTTTTATCAATTCTACTTCATGGTACTCCTCGTAAACTTGTTAAAGCCATTGGGGATGCTGTCCATGGTACCTCTGGTATAATTCTTCAGTTTCCTTTTTATGCTGGAATAATGGGTATGATGGTAGGTGCAAACTCTTCTGGACTATCTTTAGCTGGAGTAATGTCTAATGGATTTGTAGCTATTTCTAACCAAACTACATTTCCTTTATTTAGCTTTTTAAGTGCCGGTTTAGTTAACTTTTTTGTTCCTTCTGGAGGAGGGCAATGGGCTGTACAAGCTCCTATTATGATGCCAGCTGGTGTAGAACTTGGTGTTCCAGCAGCTAAAACTGCTATGGCAATTGCTTGGGGAGATGCTTGGACAAATATGATTCAACCATTTTGGGCTTTACCTGCTCTTGGAATTGCAGGTCTTGGGGCTAAAGATATAATGGGATATTGCCTTGTAGACCTTATATATTCAGGGTTTATTATATCCCTAGGGTTTTTATTATTCTCCTTATTCTAAAAAAATATAAAACCTATTATAGAACGAATCTTTCTTCAGATGGCGTTCTTTCCACCATCTGAAGGTTAGATGAGTTAATCTAGGGGCGTAGCAACCATTATACACCACCTTTTAAGAGGATGTGGTACTAAAGCTTATAGCCATCAGATAGAACGAATCTTCTTTTAGATGGTGTTTTTTCAACCATCTAAAAATTAGATGAGTTAATCTAGGGGCGTAGAAACTGTTATCCCTACCTTTTAAGAGGATGGGGTGTTACAGTTTCTAGCCATCAGATAAAAAATAATTTATATATTTTTATAAATTCTATTGTCATTGACTTTAAGTAGTGCTATAACTATATTATATTAAAATTAAATTTTAAAACTTGTGAATATAAAACTAATATTTAAATGGGTGCTCATTAAAACACTCTCTTTCCAAAAGATTTAATTAGATCCATTTAATCTACAAACTTAGCTTTATTCATCACAAGTTCTTTTTATGTTAAAATACATATCTATTTTTATCATTTTCTTTTATTTCTATAATACAATACCCTAAACTAACTTATTTTTTTAGTTAAGTTATCCTATTAAAATTATTACTCTTAAGTCCATTATAGGGTTTTTAGCTTGAATCTTAACTTATACATATATTTAAATCCTTTAAAACCTTGGAGTTTAAGTAGTGAATAAGATAAGTTTTCAATCAAAAACCCTATAGTTTCTAATAGTTAGGGTTTAATTTTATAGTAAAATTCATCTGCCATAGCTGCCGACCTACAAAGGGACATGATGACTATGACTATAATTATAGTAATAATGTAAAATACTAATTTTATTATTCTCATTCCGTTGCCAAAACCTTATAAAACTCTATAAAGCTTGTTTAATTCCCTGTTCA
>NZ_JBFNEO010000111.1:0-9228 GCF_040797585.1 Clostridium sp. | reverse complement strand
CTCCAAAGCTGTAAAAAATGCAAATGGTGAAATCGAAGGAGTTATGGCAATAGATAAAAAACTTGATAAACTTTCAGATACTGTAACTAGTATAGATCTTGGAAATAATGCCTTTGCATCTGTTTTAAGTAGTGGTGGTACTATTATTGCCGACACTGATAAAAGTCTAATTGGTAAGAATTCTAAGGATGTTCCATGGATAAAAGAAGTGCAAGAAATAGAGAATAACTCAAGTAAGGATATTATATTAGATGATGAATCCTTTTTAGTCTATAAAGAAATAGATGAAAAAACTGGATTAACTTTAGCAACCTTTGTTCCTAAAAATGAAATCTTTAATATAGTATTAAAGGGTATGATATTCCCTATTACTATATTTTTACTTGTTCTTATAGGTACAGTTATAGTAGCAAGAATATTTACGGGTAATTTAACAAATCCTATTAAGGATGTTGTAAATATATTACATAAGATAAAGGATGGAGATTTTACAGAGAAAGCAGTATTAAAACCTCACTATAATATAGAAATATCTTCTATGATTGATGGGGTAAATACTTTGATAGATGACATGTCAGTTCTATTAAAAGGAGTTAAAGATGCTTCTAATAATGTTAATGAAGGATCAGACACGTTATTTGGTGTAATAAGAGAATCAATACATGTAGGAGAAGAGGTATCAAAATCTGTACAACAGATTGCAGAAGGAGCTACAGATCAGGCCTCTCAGTTAGAAGAAAGTGTAAACATAGTAAACAGCTTAGAGGATGAAATTAATAAATCTATAATTAGTTCTAAGAAAATGCTTCAGGTTTCTTATGAAGTTAAGGAGTCTTCAACAGAAGGAGCCTCATCTATAGAAACCCTTAGCTCTAACTATGAAAGAAATACAGAGTCCAGTAATGCCATATCAGACAAAGTGGACTTATTAGCTCATAAATCTGAAGAAATAGGTCTTATAGTTGATACTATAAAATCAATAACAGAACAAACAAGTCTCCTTGCTTTAAATGCAAGTATAGAGGCAGCAAGAGCCGGAGAAGCTGGTCGTGGATTTGCTGTAGTTGCAGAAGAAGTTAGAAAGCTAGCAGAGGAATCAGCAAATTCTGCTCTAGAGATAAACAAGGTGATTGAAGAGATAAAAGGAAGTATAAAGGAACTTTATGATGAAGCTCACTTTACTAAGAAGTTAAATGAGGAAACTGGTGAAAGCTTAGAAATAACAAAAGATAAGTTTTCAATTATAGACAATATGATTAATACCTTAGAAGAAAATATTAAAGAGTTTGCTATTTCATTAGATAAAATAAATGATAGTAAGGATATAGTGGTTACTAAAATCTCAGAGGTAGCAGCAGTATCTCAAGAAACCGCTGCAACTACAGAAGAAGTAAGTGCAGCCTCTGAAGAACAATCTGCTGGATTACAAGAGATGGATGTACAAGCTGAGAATCTGAAACTCTCTTCAGAAAATCTAAATCTATTAATTGAGAAATTTAAGGTGTAGATGAGTAGATATAGAATGAATCTTATTTTCCTAAGATATAGATGACTATGGGAAAACAATTCCCTAGTCATCATATGTTAAACTATTAATTACATATAAATATAATAAAAAACTATGAGCATTGATTGAATTCAATGTACTCATAGTTTTTATTTTAGAAATTATTATTTAATGTTTCATTAAAAATACTTCTGTATACTACATCTTTATCTTTTATATTATTCCACAGTATAGTCCTTTACCTCTATAATAGATCTCTTACTATATTTCATTATCTTTGGAGCCATTAAAGCCAGTTTAAACCCATCAAAGTCTACCTTAATTTTATTAACTTCTATTTTAGGTACATAAAATTCTTTAGATACATTACTAGCTTGATTAACGGTAAAGGATCCTCCAAATCCCCCTCTACTCATTGATTTATTTACCCTTACCGAAATTTTTATATAATCATCGTCATAATAGATATTTATGTCATCTGAACCCACTCCTGGTAGATTACCATATATACAATATTTGTCAGGAAATTCCTTCATAGTAAACTTAACATCTTTATCATTTGATGAGTCTAAATTATCATTTATAGAAAATCTTCCAAACATACATTACTCCTTTTACAAATCTCTCTATAATATAATCTATTTAAAAATCTACTCTTTGTACCTATATATGGAAAAGTTTCTTTAAAAGTTACTTAATTACATATCTCCAATAAATTTAAATTTCAATTTATATATGGATTTTACTCTATTTAAATTGTAGCTTTCTAAAACTATGAATGCATAATCTTTGATTCCTTATTAAGAACCTAAAATATAAGGTTTATTAAAAGTTTAATAGATATTAAAGTTTTTAAGATATCTATATCTCTATAACTTTAAAAGATAAATTCCTTGCTTCTTCTACCATAACTTTAATATTATTAAGTGGTGTAGTTGTACCTAACCCGCAGGCTGGTGATAATATATCTACTCCATTTTTTATACAATAATTAGATATATTCTTTATTATTTTCTCCTCTCCCTTACATAATGTAAGGGTACTAACATTCCCCATTATAGCTCTGCCTTTAACATTCTCCTTGACCTCTTTAACGCTGGTTATAGAATCAAAGCTTATGGCATCACATTCTAGGTTTTGTAAACTTTTATATACACTTTTCAGCTTCCCACATATGTGAACTATTATTCCTCCTTTAGCATAAGGTCTTAAGGCTTCAACTATTTTATTTATATAAAAAATAGCAAACTCATTAAATAATTTTGGTCCTAATATTTCTCCGGTACCACTGGGATCTGATATTGCAAGAACTTCTGCCCCTGCCTGAAGTTGTGCTCTACCAAAAGTTATTAGATTCTCTGTTACAACTTCCATATACTTATGAGCCTCTTCTTTTTTCCTAACTAAATCCTTATAAAAATTTATAGGATCCATCATAGAGGATGCAAGACTTATTGGTCCCGTTATATTTGCTATAATTGGAATATCTAAATCTCTTTCTGAAAGAATTTTTATAGAGTCTAAACCCGCCTTAACTCTTCCTTTATTTAGATCTATATTATTTAAACTTTTATAATCTGTAATAGAATTAATAGCATAATTTGTTACCCTAGGCTCATTAATTTTATTCCCTAAAGAAACTACCGCCCCCATAGCTTCTGCTTCCACTGTCATACAGAAGGGAACTCCACAATTTTCAAATCCACCATTTTCATACATACTATAGGCTAAATCAGCCATTAGCTTTCCATCACTATGAGCTTCTGGCCAATTTATTTTACTTATATCCATAAGCTCCTCAATTATCATATTCATCATTCCCCCGGGGCATATACAGGGTGGTCTGTCTACGTTCTCATTTTTAAGAACCTTAAATAACCTTTCCTTGGGTGTTAACATCTCTACATCTCCTTAAGCACTTAAGCATTTTTCCTTCACAAGGTTTTTTGCAAGTTTAGCTGCCCTTGAGGCCTCCGGTGCATATCCATCTGCTCCTATCTTATCTGCAAAGTTTTGAGATATAGGTCCTCCTCCTACCATAACCACAATGTTGTCTCTCATCCCTTCTTCTTTAAGTAAGTTCATAACCACCTGCATATTATCCATAGTGGTAGTCATAAGGGTAGACATGCCAATTAAATTTGCATTAAATTCCCTAGCTTTTTTTATAAATTCCCTAGGTGATACATCACGCCCTAAATCTAGTACCTCAAATCCATTAGTCTCTAACATTATTTTAAATAAGTTCTTTCCTATATCATGGGTATCTCCCTCTACTACTCCAACAATAGCTCTTAAATTATTATCTTTACCTTCCCTTTTTAGCTTAGGTTTTAAAACTTCAAGTCCTGCATACATAGCATCAGAACACATTAAAAGTTCTGGAATATAATACTCTCCCTCCTCATATAAATCTCCAGCTTCCTTCATACCCATAGCTAGTCCTTCACTTATAGCCCTAAAAGGCTCTATATTTTCTTCTATACATATTTCTGATAGTTCCCTAGTCTCATCTTCCTCCATATTAACTACACTTTCTTTTAAATTAAGTAATAACTCTGCATCTTTCATAATTTTCTTCCCCCCGTAAATTTAAAATTATATTTTTAAAACTACTTTATAAGCTAAGGATTCTTTTAGTAACCTGTTAGTATTTTTTATACATTGTCCCCCTAATACTTTAGGATGATTTTTATCTTTCATAATATTTATTAATCCTTGTCCATAAGTTAAATTTTCATCATATCTTATAGGAACTAGTTCTATAAAACCATTGTTATATAAGCTTAGAGATGTAAGACCACATAGATGTAGTATTCCTTTATAATTGCATCTACTAAACTCTTTTACTACATTTAATGTACTAATCCCACTAAAATCTCTATATACATTCTTACCTACAATAGACTCTACTCCACTGGAATCTCCATAGGATATTATATCTACTCCTCTTTCAATGGCTTTATCTATATATTCTAAGATCCCCTTTTCCACCTTATTTATTATGTCTAATGCCTTATCTCTGTCTTTTCTTAGTAATTTATAAAATATTCTAGGATCCATTATGGATGTAATAACTGTAAAAGGGCCTTCTACCTTTAAAGCTACATAGTTTGATTCTTTTTTAAGCTCTTCTATAGCATCTAATACCTGTTTTACTCTGCCACTTTGAAAATCTATTTCCTTTAAATCATCTATATCCTCTAAGGAATTTATGGCATACTCTTTAACCCTTGGTAGATATTTTTCATCTCCTAGGTTTATTTGTGCTCCAAAAGCTTCTGGTAAAATGGTTAAGCAAAAGGGGAGGAAATAAATATTATCCTTTCTATAAGTTTTAAACTCTTTCGATAGCTTTATCATAGATTTCTTTTCACTATAAGCCTCCGGGAATCTTATTCCCAGTTCTAAAATCTCCAAAGGTATATGTTCATTATCTTCTCCTGAGCATTTAAAATTCTTCACCTTAAACACCTCTTATTACTTAAAATTTAAAGCTTCCACAAAATATTTCTGAAAGTAATCCTTACTATTTAAATCCACCACTTCTACTTTATTTTTTATATCTAACATTTTAGAAAGCTTATGTTTATTTAATAATGCTATTTTCGCTCCCTCCACTGAAGAATTTCCTACAAACTTCATATTCCCTTTAAACCCCTTAGGTATTATACCTACGGATTTTATACTTTCTTCTTTTAGATGATATCCAAAGGCACCAGCTATCACTACATGATCTATATCTTCTATAGAAGAATCTATTTCTTTCAAAAGCATATTTATCCCTGAAGCTATTGCCCCTTTAGCTAACTGTATCTGCCTTATATCCTTTTGGGAAATATATATTTCATCTGTTATATAAAACTTTTTATCCCTAAAATTATGGCTTAGCTCATATGGAATATTCTTAGAAAATCTTCCACTTGGTTCTATTAGCTTAAGATTTATAAGGGCTCCAGTTATATCTAAAAGCCCACTCCCACATATGCCTCTAGGTTCTACTTCTCCTATAGTAGAATAGGAAATATTAAAGTTTTCATCTAAGGAAAATCCTTCTATAGCTCCATTTTCGGCCCTCATTCCACAACTTATATTCATCCCCTCAAGAGCTGGTCCTGCTGCAGTAGAGGTAGAGAAAAGCTTTCCATCCTTTAGTAAAACTATTTCTCCGTTGGTTCCAATATCTATAAATAGTAAGGATTTATAACTTTCTATATCTATAGCTACTAGTCCGGAGGTGATATCAGCTCCTACATAGGAAGATATGGCAGGTAATATAGTTATAACCCCCTTAGGATTTATCTCTATCCCTAAATCTATAGGGTTTAAATCGAGGCTGTCTAAAAATACAGCTTTATATGGTGCCTTTGCTATAGATGATGGATTTATCCCTAGTAGCATATGTAGCATAGTGGTATTGGCTGATACAGCTAAGTTATATATATTTTCTTTATTAAACTTATCAGTTAATAATTCTTTTATAATTTCATTTATTTTATCCACCATTACCTTCTGAAGTTTATAAATTCCATCTTTCTCTTCCATAGCAAAACTTATTCGTGATATAACATCTCCCCCAAATACAGTTTGTGGGTTCAATTCAGAAGTCCTATTAATCACATGTCCATTTTCTAAGTTTAAAAGATACGCAGATATTCCTGTGGTTCCTATATCTAAAGCTATTCCTAGAATCTCTCTTTTCTCTTCTAATAAATCTATAATGGTATCTTCAAAAATCACCCCATAAAAATCTCTTTTATGATTCCTATCTAAATTTCCTAAGGTTTTTATAATCTGAAGATCTCTTACCTTAAGCTCTAAATCCTCCATATAACTTTTTAACTTACTTAAATCTATTTCTTTAAAATTTTTAATATGTACCCTACTATCTAACTCTACATCTAATAAAGAATAGCCTTCATTTATTGTTTTTAAGACTTTACCTTTATCCAGTAAAAATTCCACTCTAATATCTTCATTAACCCTTGTAAGACAGGCTAATCTCTCGTTAATATTACTTAAAAATTTCTTCTCTTCTTCCCTGGGCTCTGACTTTATTCCATATACTTTAACCCTGCACTTTCCACATATACCTTTAGAATTACAGGGAGTCTCTAGTTCAAATCCGTTTTTACGTATAACATCTATAAGTAAACTATTTTCTTTGACTTCTATTTCTTTATCATATTGACTAAAGTAAACCTTGCACATATTCCCTCCATATAAAAATATTTATATACCCTTATATTATTTCAAAATTAAATTCTATACAATTAATATGCTGTATTGTAATATAATGTATCCTACCTATAGATTTTCATAATACTTATGTTAAATCTAATTCTATTTTTAAAAAGATAAACTCTACAATAATTCTTAAAGAGAAATAACTTAACAAAAAAGAAAAACACTATGAGAGATATTAAAATTCAATACCTCTTACAATGTTTATTATTGAAAAGATTCATTATATAGTTTACAATTTAGAATTTGCAATTAAAATTTAAAAATACAAATCCTAATAATTATTTTTTATTCTTTAAACGCATAAGCTTTCATTCAACATATACTACAATATATTAAACTCACAAGTTATATAAAGCATACTTCCTCTTAACTCATAGTTAATATCTCCTCCCATTTTTTCCACCAAACTCTTAGCAATAGATAATCATAAACATGTTCTTCTATTAATTCATCTCTTAGATACATTAAAGATTGTACATCTTAAATCCTCAATTACCTAATAAATCCCATCTTATTTTTTGCCTAGATAAAAACTCCTAGCAGTGAAAAAAATTAAGGACCCAAATATAATAAAAAGCTCTATTGGTAAAAATGCTTTTGGTAATTCTAAAGAATTAGCTGAATGAAAAGTTATATAAAAGAAAGCACTTATTATCTCTACCTTAAGAACTATTATCATAGTCTTAGCACACTGATAAATAGCATTTTTATTTTCTTCTTTTTTACCTGAAGGAACATTCCATATCTTTGGGAAAAACGTTATTATTGTAAGTCCAAGATACATTAGCAGTCCAATAATAGGAGGAACTAGTATTTGACTTTTACTTACCCATCTATCAATCTCTCCTAATCCATTATAATGACCTGGTATTCTCTCAGGAATATCTCCCCAACTTGTTATGATAAAAATAAAGAAGGCTAATAGGACCATGATACCTATTATCTCTAAAAGAATTTGAAACTTACCATACTTTAATTTCATTCTTTATCCCTCCAAACTATTATAACTCTTATACATTTTAATATTTTACAAATATCTATATGGCTATAATTATATAATATGCTTATTATGAGATAAATTCAATAAAATGTATATCTTATGGTTTTATATTCTTCTAGAACTCCTTTCTCTCTTTAAAATTGAATTATTCATTTTTAAATCTACTTATTTTTCTATTCTTCCTTTTTAGCAAAGGTTGAATACTTAATACTTCCTGCACTAAAGAAGGTTAAAGCTATAAGTATTAACACAAATATATTAGGGAAGATAACTGAACTTTCTATACTTCCAATTGCCCAATAGAATGGAGTAAATTTGCTTAATATAACAACTATCTGAGGAATTTTAGTAGATGTTTCCCCTACTAGTCCTATAATATATAAGAAGAACATAACAATGGATAACATGATTATAACTAAGCCTGCAACCTCTGCCTCTTTAAATATTCTACTAATCATTACTCCAAGACTTATGGATACTATGCTCATTAAGATAATATTTAATATTAATATTCCAAAATTCTCAAAGTTTAATTTAAAAATTATCTGCATAAATACAAATGAAGCTGTATACATTATTGCTTGTGTAATTACCATGGATATATATATACTTCCCATTATCTTATATCCACTATTGCTGGTAGATAAAAATCTTTCTAGTATTTTTTGTTTTTTTAAGATTAATAAATCAGAACTTATATTAGATGAAAAAGAAATTAAGAAAAACATTATAAGCAGTATAGGAGTAAAACCTTCTGCACTTAAAAATCCTTCTTTCACTTTATACTCAATATCTATAATATTTTTATCTAATTCATCTTTTGTATCTATTATATTATTGCTTTTTAAAATTTCATATTTTAATAAAACATTTATTTTATCCTCTATTTGATTTTCAAATAAAAGTGTATTATTTCCTTCTTCAATCTTATATGAATTAATAGTAGGTTTTATATTTTTATTTATACTCTCTGTAAAGTTTTCTGGTATTTCATATAGGGCTACTATATTATAGTTTTTTAATTCTTCTAACCCTTCCTCTGTATTATTATAAAATCCTTTTAATTCTAAGTCTTCTATAAGTTCTTTTCCTAAATTCCCCTTATCTAAATTTACCATTGCTACTTTAGCATCTAGTCCTTTTTTAGTATTGTCCATTAGAAAGTTTATCATGGCCACACATACTATAGGAAAAATAAACATTAGGACTATATTTTTATAGTCTTTAAAATATCTTTTACAGTTAACCCATATCATCGTTAAGAACTTCATATTTATTCCTCCCATCTAATTTTAACTTTTATTAAACTTATTCCATACATAGCTATTGAAATAATTATCATAGTAATTAAATATTTATCTATTTTTTCAAAGGAGTTAAATAGCATAGCACTTCTATAGGCCTCTGAAATTATTCTTCCTGGGGAAAAATTAGATAGGGTTATGAAAATTTTATTTGTAACATCTTTTAAAGG
>NZ_JBFNEO010000110.1:0-9337 GCF_040797585.1 Clostridium sp. | reverse complement strand
CTTATAGAGTTTTAAGGGATTTCTTATTAAAGTATGCTCAATGGTATAGTGTTATTTTTAGCTTTTTATATGCAGTTACTGATGAATTTCATCAAACTTTTATACCAGGAAGAGTGGGTAGCTTTAAAGATGTTCTAATAGACACTACAGGGGCCTTAATTTGTGCTATAGTTATTACTTTATTAATAGCATTTAAGAATAAGAAAAAGAAAAGTATTAATAGTAACTTATAATGATTAAGCTACTATAAAAAATATATAAGTTTCTAGAAATATATAGCTTATTTTAGGAAAAATTAATAGAATATAAGTTAAGTAGGTTTATAGAGGGTTAAATTATTTAGGAGGAGAAATTAGTGAAACAGAAGGGGTTTATAAGCATAAACGCAAAAATATCTTTTATAATATGTCTCCTATGTATTCTATTAACCTTTGTCATTAGTGCAGGCTTTTTTTCAATGGATATATTGAGAAAAAATATAGAAAAGAATGCTGCTGAAGATACGTCTATAATAGCTAAAAGTATAGGGGAATGGCTCAATGAAAGAGTAGAGGAGGCAAAAGCATATTCTCATAATGAAACTATAATTTCTATGGACTCTCATAGTATTCAAGAATATATTATTAATGAAAATAAGGATAATCCAAAAGAATATGGAGAAATTTTTGTAGTTAATAAAAATGGAGAAGTTATAGGAGCAAAGGATATAGCTTTAAATATTAGTAAATCAGATTACTTTAAGGAAGCTTTAAATGGAAAAATAACCATATCCCAAGGGATAACAAGTGAAAATAATAAAAATAAATCTATGATAATAGCAGCTCCCATACAAAATGAAGATAAAATTTTAGGAGCATTAGGACTATATATAAACTTAGAGAAGCCTTACGCTAATTATTTAAATAAATATGGACTAGATAAGGATATAATGGTAGTAGATAAAGACGGGAATACATTACTTCATTTAGGCGAGAATAATAGAGAGGGATTAGGCAGAGATGTAGAATCTAAGTACTATGGAATAGAAGAGTTAAATAATATATTAATCAATGAAAGTGGCAGTATAGAGTATGAGGTAGAGGATGAAAATTATAATCTTTATTATGAATCTATACCAAAAACTGATGGATGGAAGTTGATAACTATATTAAATAACAAAATTATGACTAAACCTCTAGGGGAATTAGTAAAGAAACTTATTATCATAGGTATTATTGGAATAATTATTGGGATAATATTAAGTAACATTTTATCTAATACAATATCAAGGCCTATATTAAATCTTACGGAGATATTTAAAAAAGGAGCCAATGGGGATTTAACAGTTACAGCAGATGAAAGTTATAAAGATGAAATTGGAGAGGCAGCTAAGTCCTTTAATAAAATGATGAAAACTGTTAGCAACATGACTTATCTTGATCCCTTAACAGGACTTTTAAATAAAACATCTTTTGAAGAGGTTTTAAAATATGAGATAGAGATAAGTAAGGGCAGTGGAGAGAAATTCTCTGTTATGAGCATTGATGTAGATAACTTTAAGAATTTAATAGATATATATGGATTAAAAATTGCAGACATGGTACTTAGAGAGATATCTGTTAAGTTAAAGAGTATTATGGGTAAAGATGTAATTTTAGGAAGGATAATAGGAGATGATTTCTGGGTTCTTATTCCAAATGTAGAGTCAGAAATTCAGTTATCTAATATGGCTGGCAAGATATTAGAAATTTTTGATGAGCCAATAGTGGTGTATGAAAATGACATATATATTAGCTGTAGTATTGGAATAAGTATATATCCAACAGATGCAGAGGATGAAATAAATATATTACAGTATTCTAGGATAGCACTTTCAAAGGCTAAGAGTGGTGGGAAGAATAATTATAAGTTTTATGATATTGAAACTAATAAAGTACTAAAGGAACAGGCATTTATGGATTCCATGCTTCACATGGCTATAGAGAATAATGAATTTGAGCTTTATTATCAACCTTTTATATCTGTAAAAAATGGAGATATAGAAGCGGTAGAGGCACTTATAAGGTGGAATAGACCAAGGATCGGAATGGTTCCTCCAGGAAAGTTTATACCTAGAGCAGAAGAAAATGGGCTTATAATTCCTATTGGAGATTGGGTTATTAGAGAAGCATGCATACAAAATAAAAAATGGCAGGATAGAGGGTACAAGCCAATATCCGTTAGTGTAAATGTATGTGCAAAGCAGTTTGAAGATCCAAGCTTTGTTACAAAGGTAAAAAAGACACTAAAGGACACTGGGCTAAGTCCTAAATATTTAGAGCTGGAGATAACTGAGACAGTTGCTATGGGAAACGTAGAGGATAAGATAAATAAACTACTAGAGCTTAAAAATCTAGGGATTAAAATATCTATTGATGATTTTGGGGTTGGGTATTCGTCTTTAAATTATTTAAAGCGATTTCCTATAGATAATCTAAAGATAGATAAGTCTTTTGTTATGGATATAGGTAATGAAAGTTCTAAATCAATAATCAGTTCAATAGTATCTATAGGTAAAAATTTAAAACTTGGTATAGTAGCAGAGGGAGTAGAAACCGCAGAACAGTTGGAGTTTATCAAAAGTCAAAACTGTAATAAGATTCAAGGTTTTTTATTTAGTAAGCCTCTTAAAAAAGAAAACTTTGAAAGTCTTTTAAAGGATGATAAGAGTTTTTATTAGATAAGAGACTCAATAAAAGTTCATTTTTTAAAATATTATAGGGTTTTTAGCTTGAATCTTAACTTATACATGTACTTAAACCCTTGAATTTTAAGTAGTGCATAAGATAAGTTTTGAATCAAAAACCCTATAATAATCTTTTATAAGATAAAACCACTATAAGTTTATTTAATTTCAATAGACTCATAGTGGTTTTTATATTAATTATATTATACTTTTAAAATTAAGAAATATTTTTATGTTGTTTATAGGAATATATTATTCTATAAAAATAAACTTCTTGAGAAAATAAAAGATTTAAAAATATATTCTTATAATAGAGAAGAAAATACTCTAGCAATACCTTCTAATAGCTTTTCTACTTTAGTAGAAGACTCAAAATCATCTAGACAAAGCTTGTTACTGCACTTTAAATCTTCAAAAAATTGATCCTCAAGTTTCTTTGAGACATCCTTATTATAAATTATAGAATTAAGTTCATAATTAAGTTCATAGCTTCTTATATCCATATTGGCACTTCCAATATTAGAGAGTTTTCCATCTATTGATAGTATTTTTCCGTGAATAAAGGCATCTTTCCTGTACAAATATATTTCTCCACCGCATTTTATAATTTCAGAAAGATAGGTTCTAGAAGCAAGGTATACTGTTAAATGGTCAGGGGTTGCAGGAACTAAGATTTTTACATTTATTCCAGATAAAATAGCAGTTTTTAGAGCATCCATTACACTTTCAGGTGGAACGAAATAAGGGGTGGTTATATATATGTGATCAGTTGCCATATATATCATAGATATCACAGATTGCATTATAGCTGGATAGGTAGAATCGGGACCGCTCTTTACTATTTGCATTACTGTAGAATTGCTAATCTCATTATTAGTTGGAAAGTATTCGCTAAACTCTTTATCATAAAAGGTATATTGATTATTTGCTTTCTCTATTGTCATAAAATCATCTAGAAATACTGATTGTAAGCCAAGGACAAAATCACCTTTGATCATAAGATGAGTATCACGCCAAAATCCAAGAGGGCCATTTCCAAGGTACTCATCTCCTATATTAATACCACCTAAGAATCCTACTTTACCATCTATAATTACTACTTTTCTATGATTTCTATAATTTATCTGTGTATTAATTCTTCTAAGAATTGGGGCAAGGAAATAAGAGTATTGAATAACTTCAGCTCCACACTGCTCTAATTCTTTAAGATAACTCTTTTTAACTTTAATAGATCCTACCCTATCCATTATAAATCTTATCTTTACACCTTCTTTTGCTTTTTTTACAAGGATATCTTTAATCTCATTACCTATAGTATCACTTTTAACTATATAGTATTCTAGGTGAATATGGTGCTTAGCCTTAAGAAGTTCTTCTTTCAAGGCAGTGAATTTTTCTTCACCATTATTAAAGACTGTGACTTCGTTATTCACAAATATGGGAGATTGACTGTTATTAGCTACAAGCTCCATTAGATTTCTGTAAGATTTATCTTTAACATTTTCTATAACAGGATTTATAAGATCCTCAAGTTCTTTAGAGAGGCCTGTATTTAGTTTGTTTAATTTCCAGTTACGACCAAGAAATATATATAATATAAGACCAATAGGTGGTAGCAGAATAAATACTAAAAGCCACGCTATAGTTTTTTCAGGTTGCTTACGCTCAAGTACAATTATAGTCACTGAAATAACTATATTAATTATAAAAATAATATAAATTAAGTTGTCCAGTATAAAACTTATTATAACCACCTCCTAAACTTATTTATATATACTATATTAATAAATACTAAAGAGATTATGCTATTACCTGAAGTAATTATATCTATTAAAACATATACATAATAGTTTTTAGTTACATACTTAATATTAAAAATTTATATTTAAATATATAAAACTTAAAGCCGTATTAAGATATTATATTATTCTATCCTTATTATACTATTTAAACAACACTATAACATAATTTAGAGTGTAAAATATAAATGAATTTTATATTTTAAAGAGTTAATTTCAGAAAAGTGAATAAAATCCAATAGAAATTATTCAATATACTAAAAATATAAACTTCATTTTAACATTCTATTACAATAAAAAACCTAGAAAAATAGAAGGGTAATCTATGTATATTGAAAAATATGTAATAATACTGTATAATTTGTCTTTGAAATACATATTATCTATAAAATTTAATTTTTTTAAAATTATAACAGGGGGGATTTCAATGGGAAAAACTAAGAAAAAGAACCTTACCCAAAGGTTTTTAGATGTTCTTGAAAGGGTAGGAAACAAGCTACCTCATCCAGTTACTATATTCCTGATTTTATCAGCGATAGTAGTAATTGTATCTCACATAGCAGCTAAAACAGGAGTAAGCGTAACCTATGAAGGGGTAGATACCAAAACAAAGGAAGTGAAAATGATAACAACAACTGCCATAAGCCTTCTTACACCAGAGGGTATAAGGTATATGTTTACAAGTTTCGTAACTAACTTCACAGGATTTGCACCACTAGGAACTGTTTTAGTGGCTTTACTTGGAGTTGGTCTTGCAGAAGGATCAGGACTTATATCAGCTTTAATAAGAAAATTAGTGTTAAGTACACCTAAAAGAGCTATTACTGTTGTAATCGTTTTTGCTGGGGTTATATCGAATATAGCTTCAGATGTAGGATACATAGTATTAATACCATTAGGAGCAATTATATTCATGAGCTTTGGTAGACATCCGATAGCAGGTATGGCAGCTGCATTTGCGGGGGTATCTGGTGGATTTAGTGCTAATATTTCTCCAGGACCTACAGATGCACTTCTTGCAGGAATATCTCAGGAGGCTGTAAATCTTGCAGGCTCAACTTATCAGGTTAGTATAACAGGAAACTGGTATTTCCTTGCTGTATCCACTGTTCTAATAACTATTCTTGGAACTATAGTTACAGAAAAGATAATTGAACCTAGACTAGGGGAGTATAAAGGTGAAGAAAAGGAAGAATTAAAGCCTTTAAGTAAGGAAGAAAAAAGAGGGCTTTCCTTTTCAGGAATAGCATTTCTTATAACTGTAATTTTAATTGCAGCAACAATAGTTCCTTATAATGGCATACTTAGAGATCCTAAGACTCATGAAATTTTAAAGTCTCCATTTATGTCAGGAATCGTTGTTATTATAATGATAGCATTCTTAATACCAGGAATAGCTTATGGGGTAGGCGCGAAGACTATAAAAAATGATGGTGATGTGGCTAAGTTCATGTCAAAAGCTATATCAGGTATGGGAGGATATATAGTTCTTGTGGCAGTAGCAGCTCAGTTTGTAGCTTACTTTGGATATTCAAACCTTGGAACTATAGTTGCAGTTAAAGGAGCTGACTTTTTAAAGAATACTGGTATGACGGGAATATCAATAATACTTGGATTAATCGGAATATCAGCATTTATAAACTTATTTATGGGTTCTGCTTCAGCCAAATGGGCAATAATGGCTCCTATATTTGTTCCTATGTTCATGCAATTTAATTTTTCACCGGAGTTTACTCAAGTAGCGTATAGAGTAGGGGATTCAACAACAAACATAATATCTCCTCTTATGTCTTACTTTGCTTTTGTAATAGCTTACTTCCAAAAGTATGACAAAGATACAGGAGTTGGAACAATAATATCAACTATGTTACCTTATACTATAGTATTCTTAATAGGGTGGACAGCACTTCTTGTAATATGGTTCTATTTAGGACTACCTATTGGACCAGGTGTAGAAATGATGCTACCTTAATAAAGTAGCAAACCTAATTTAGTTTTTATATAAGTTTAATAAAGAGAGTTTAGAGATATTCTATCTTTATTAAACTTATTATTTTATTAACTTAAATTCTAATGAAGAAGATGGGGGGCAGTTGATAGCCATCAGATAAATTTAGTATAATTATGATATTAAGGTACAATAGTATTAAAAGAATATAATGTTATTTTATTTTTAAAATAAAATAGGAAAGGAAGGACCTATGATAAATAGAAACAGAGTAGTTGCAGAATTCATGAAATATGTACAAATAGATAGCGAAACTAAAAGTGAAGGTGATTTTGCTAAATTCATAAAGAATGAATTAGAAGCTTTAGGCGCAGAGGTTACAGTAGATGGAGCTGGAGAAATAGTAGGTTCCAATACAGGAAATGTTATAGCAAAGTTTAAGGGAACTAGAGAAGGAGAACCAATATTATTTAGTTGCCATATGGATACAGTAACTCCAGGTAAGGGTATAAAGCCTATAATTAAGGATGATGTTATATATAGTGATGGAACTACTATATTAGGTGGAGATGATAAAGCAGGAATAGCAGCTATAATAGAAGCTTTTAAGGTTATAAAGGAAAATAACATAGATCACGGTCCTGTAGAGATTGCATTTACCATCTTTGAAGAGGGCGGACTATTTGGATCAAAGAATTTAGATTATTCAAAGATAAATGCTAAACATGCTTTTGTTTTAGATAGTGGTGGAGAGCCAGGACAAATAGTTATAAAAGGACCGGCACAAGATAAAATAACAGTTAAGATAACTGGAAGACCTGCTCATGCAGGAGTATGTCCGGAACAGGGAATAAGTGCAATACAAGTAGCATCTGAGGCTATAGCAAATATGAAGCTTTTAAGGATAGATGAAGATACTACAGCTAATATAGGGACTATAAGTGGAGGAGTAGTTACTAATATAGTATGTCCAGAGGTCAATATATTGGCAGAAGCAAGAAGCACTAATATAGAAAAACTAGATAATCAAACTGCTCATATGGTTAAATGTTTTGAAGATGCTGCGGAGAAGTTTAAAGCGGTAGCAGAGGTTAAAGTAGAAAGAATGTATGGTGCTTTTGTGGTGGATGAAAATGAACATGTAGTAGAGAAAGCTAAGAAGGCCTTAGAGAATCTTGGAATAGAATCATTTACAGCGGCTACAGGTGGTGGAAGTGATACAAATGTTCTAAATACAAATGGAATAAAGGCTGTAAATTTAGGAATTGGAGAAAGAAAAGCTCATACCTTAGAGGAGCATTTAAGAATAGAAGATTTAGTTAATGTTTCTAAAGTAGTATTAGAATTAATAAAAATATCCTAAATATCATTAAGTAGGAAGGTTACAACCTTCCTATTAATTTTAGATTAATCTATTGATTATGGATTAGAAAAGATATACAATAAAAGTGTAAACATAAGTTTGCAAGGCAATTTTTTTATGGCTCTATATAAGATTATCTTATATAGTATAAATAATACTTATTTATAAAGCAGTAGCCATAATTTAAACTCCAATTAACGTATTAATTTACTAAATTTTTAAGCATTTTTAGTTTATTTCCCCTATTAAATAAATTCAGATGCTTAAGTAGGCTACATAAGTGGCTTTAACTAATAATAAGGAGATTATAAAGCTTATACTAAGTAAGTTTTATAATTTCCAATTTTTTTTATATATCCCTATTAAATCTTTATTATCTAAAGAATAATTTTTTAGTCATAAGGTAGACTATTAATAATGAGATAAATTTAGGGAGGAGGTTAACTTAAAATATAGATTTTAAGTTAGTATATGGCTATGATGAGAAAAAGAAGATCTATTTCAACAGGAATGGTGTTTTTAGGGGTTGGGGCTGGACTTAGTATTGCGGCAGGAACACTTCTAGCAAAAAAATGTAAGAACCTATCTAAGGAAGATATAATTAATAAGTTTGATAAATGTCTTGAAGGAATAAAAAATTATAGATGCCAAGAAGATTCAGATTGCAGTGAGAATAATATAATATTAAATAGATGCTGCAGAGACTATAATGATAAAGATAGTAAATATAGTACTACAGTTATGTATAGAAGAGATAGAGTAAATAAAAAAATACCTAAGGGGATAAAGGGACAGAAGCTTTTTTATTAGAAATATATATAGTAAATTAATTTGTTTAGATTTATTTAACATATACTTGTATTTTTATAGATAAATATTATAGATACTATTTTAACTATAATATTAATGTAATGTATTTTGGTTAATCTATAAATATAGGAATTAATTGAACAGTAATATAAAAGTATGATTCATTATAATTATTAGTGTGTTATATATTCTTATTAATATAGTTAGATATAAAGTATAAAAGAGAATTTTTCTATAAAACACTTCGGCTTAATTAGAATAACAAATTAACTTAATATATGAAACAAGAAAAGCACTATAGAAATATAGTGCTTTTCTTGCCTTGATTAATATTTAATTATTAGGTTAAGTAGGTTTGAAAAATTAGAATAAAGAAAATTAATGCTTAATGATTAATATATATAAGGTATATTTGAGATAGATAAAGGCGATAAAGAGTAAAATAAGCTTTAAATAAAAGAAAACGAAACCTAGTGTATCAAAAGTAAAGAAACAAAGAAAAACGTAGATAGAAGTCTTATTATTATGTATAACTAGAAAAAATAGAAATAAGTTATAGATTATAAAAAATTATGTGTGATAACATAAATAACGTCCTGTAAATGCAGGGAAACACAGATTAACAACTTTTAAGAAAAAACAAAAAAGGTGTTGACAGTGAAAAAATAAAGTGATAATATAAAGAAGTCGCTTGAGGGCGACATGGTCTTTGA
>NZ_JBFNEO010000109.1:0-9337 GCF_040797585.1 Clostridium sp. | reverse complement strand
CCCCAAAGGTTAATACCTTATCCTTAAATTCATCAGCTATTATTTTTCCATAATCATCATCTATATTAATAATCTTATTCTTACTTACAGTAAATAATATCTTCTTAGCATTAAAATAATTTTCTAAGGTTCCATGAAAATCTAAATGATCTTGAGTTAAATTAGTAAATATTCCTGTTGAAAATTCTACACCATAAACTCTATCTAAATCTAAAGAATGGGAGGATACCTCCATAATACAATAATCTACATCATTATCCACCATATTTCTAAAAAGCTCTTGAAGCTCTAAAGATTCTGGAGTAGTTCTTTCTGATTTAAGTTTTTTATCACCTATATAATTAGCAACTGTTCCTATAAGCCCTACCTTAAATCCTGCCTCTTCTAAAATTGATTTCATCATAAAAGCTGATGTTGTCTTACCATTGGTACCAGTAATACCAATTATCTTCATATTCCCACAAGGATTTTTATAATAGTTTTTACTACAAAGAGCTAAAGCTTTTCTTGAATCCTTAACCTTAAGTATAGTTATATCTTCACTACTACATAAGTCGTCCTCACAAATTATTACATTCGCTCCACTCTCTATAGCAGAATTAAAATATTTATGTCCATCTACTTTAAATCCCTTTATACAAAAGAATAAATCTCCCTCTTCTATTAGCTTTGAATTATAAGCTAATTTATTTACGGATACATTTAAATTTCCTTGTAAAATTTTAAAATCTACATCTTTTAAAATATCTTTTAAATCCATAGTTTCACTCCTTAACCTCTAAATAACCTATGTTAACTAGCACATAACATAGGCATGAGGTATTTTAAATTTATTTATTAAAACACCCCATGCCTAAACTATTAATCTCCTGCGTCTGGTGACAACATAATATTTATTATAGTTCCTTTATTTACAATAGTTTTAGGTTCAATGCTTTGCTGTGAAGTTATTCCTTCCCCTTCAAAACTTCCCTTAAGTCCTAAACTATTTAGAAGCTCTGTTGCTTTTTCTTTAGACATACCTACAAGGTTTGGAACCATCACCTCTTTATTATAGTTGGCTGCACCATCAGTGTAAAGTATGATTTTAGTTCCTTCCTTAACGGTATACCCTGGTTTTGGATTTATATCATTAATTACAGAACCATTTCCTTGCACCTCAACTTCCAGTTTAGAATCTTTTAAAGCTTTCACAGCTTTATTTTTATCTAAGCCTCTAACCTCTGGTACTATCACATCATTTAGTAAGCTCTTTGCAATATCTTCTTCACTGGCATCTACTTTAAACTCTAAATAATTAAATATATTATTAAAGACTTGTTTTGCTACTGGAGCTGCTACTACCCCAGCATAATAGTCCCCAGCACTTGGCTCATCAACAGCAACAAAAATACTTAATTTCGGATCATCTGTTGGTGCCATTCCAACAAATGATGCCACATATTTTCCTGCCTCATAAGTTCCATTCATAGGATTAACCTTTTGAGCTGTTCCAGTTTTTCCTGCTATATTATAACCTTCAATATAGGTTGTCCTACCACTACCTTCATTAACAACTCTTTGAAGATATGTCCTTAAGGTCTTAGCAGTTTCTTCACTAACTACCCTCTTTGAATCATAGTCATCATACTTTATAACATCTTCTTCTGATCCTTTTATCTCCTTCATTACATGAGGTCTAATCCAAACTCCATTATTTGCAATAGTGTTAAATGCAGCTAAAAACTGTACTGGATTTACTGTATTAGTTTGTCCGAATGCAATAGTTGCCAGGTCAGTTTCACTTATATCTTCAGTCTTTTTAACTATTCCCTTAGCCTCACCTGGAAGATCTACCCCACTTACCTTACCTAATCCAAACTTGTCAATATACTTATTAAGAGTCTCAGCTTTAAGTCTTTTTCCTAGTTCAACAAATCCTATATTACAAGAATTCTTAATTATATCTGAGAAACTTTGTGGACCATGTCCTGTTCTTTTCCAACAGTGAATAGTTCTATTTCCTATCTTTATACTTCCATTACAATTAAATACATCATTTTCTCCTACTAACCCTTCCTCCATGGCAGCTGCTGCTGTAATTACCTTAAATATAGATCCCGGTTCATATGTGTCATTTACAGCCCTATTTCTCCACATCTTTTGAAGCTCATCACTACTTTCTGCACCTTCTCTTGGGTTATTAGGATTAAAGTCTGGCTTATTAACTAAGCCTAATATTTCTCCTGATTTAGGATCCATAACAATTATTGTCACAGCCTTAGCTTTATTATCACTCATAGCTTGTTCAGCTGCTTTTTCTGCAAAATATTGTATTTTTTCATCTATGGTTAGATATAAATCCTTACCTTGTATTGGATCTGTGTATTCAGAAATTATGTTTGGAAGCTCTCCACTATTTCTATCAAGCTCCGTTATACGCATACCAGGTACTCCTGATAAATATTGATTATATGTTAGTTCTACCCCTGTAAGTCCTTCTCCATCCACATTCGTTGTTCCTAAAACGTGAGATAGAAAATTATTGTTAGGATAATATCTCTTAGTATCTGGAGATACCATAACTCCTTTAATTTGAAGGGCTGTAACCTTATCCGCTTCTGCTTTTTCAATTCTTCTTACTAAATTAGCAGATCCCATAGGCTCTCCACTTGGAAGAGTTTTTGTTATAATTCCCAGCACCTTATCTTTTTCCATCTCTAATGCTGAAGCTAGTTTATCTGCTATATCTTCCATGGATATACCCTTTGAGTTACTATATTGTCTTAAAGCATTTAAATCTAAGTCAACTCTATATACATTAGCACTCACTGCTAGTTCATTTCCATTTCTGTCTAAGATCCTTCCTCTCTTTGCAGATAGCTTAACCTCGCTTGTCCATTGTTCTTTTGCTTTATAAGATAAATATCCTCCTTGAATAACCATAAGGTAAACTAATCTAAATACTAGAACAAATAATAAAAGGAATAACCCTAGTAAAACTACGGTCATTCTCTTTCTTACTACAACTTCATCTTTATAATTATCCTTTGCCACATTTCTACCTCCAAACAAACTTTATTAAAAAAATAAATCTTTAATAAAGCTAACTATACTCTTTTTCTCCTCCTTTACTGAAGACTCATCCTTAAAGTTATCCTCACTTAAATCCACATTTATCACTTTACTTCTATCTGGAGATACCATAGAAAGTTTACTTTCAGCATTTGATTTTATATACTCAAAATTGCTAAACTTTAAAAGTTCTACTTTCAGGTTATCATTTTCAGTGTTTATATTTCTTGCTTCCTTTTGTAAACCTGATAATTCCTTTTGTTTTGTAAATGCCAATCCATGACTATAAGTTACTGAAAACCCACAAATGAATAGTACAAGGATACAAAGTAATGTGCTTCTCTTAACTTCCCATTGTTTTTCTTTTAGTCTCTTATTTCTTTCCTTTTTAGCTTTCTTAAGTTCCCTATACTTCTCTTTTACTTCTATGTCATCTTTTCTCTCAGGTGATACTGCTAAAGTTCCTTTTAGATACTTTTCATTTACTATCATTTTTATTCACCTCCAAGATTATTTAGAACAAATTTTTTCACACACCCTAAGCTTTGCACTTCTGCTTCTTGGGTTAATTTCTAGCTCTTCTTTTGAAGGTTCTGTAGGTTTTCTTGTTAAAACCTTAATATCCGGTGTTCTATTGCAAATACAAATTGGGAATTCTCTCGGACAAGTGCAAGGATTCTCAATATCTCTGTATTTATTTTTTACTATTCTATCCTCAAGGGAATGGAAAGTTATTATAGCCATTCTACCATCAATATTTAAATGACTTATTCCATCCTCTATAGTTTTATTTAATATCTCAAGTTCTCTATTTACCTCTATCCTTATAGCCTGAAAAGTCCTTTTAGCTGGATGAGGCCCCTCTCTTCTTGCCTTTGCTGGTATAGCTGCTTTTATTACATCAACCAATTGAAATGTTGTTTCAATTGGTGCTTCTGATCTTCTATCAACTATAAAACCTGCTATTCTTTTGGCAAATTTTTCTTCTCCATACTCTTTTATAATTCTATATAAATCCTCAGCTGAGTATCCATTAACTACATCATAGGCAGAAAATTCGCTCTCTCTATTCATCCTCATATCTAAGGCTCCATCATTCATATAACTAAAGCCTCTTTCCCCCGTATCAAGCTGATAGGATGAAACACCTAAATCCATTAATATTCCATCTACCTTGTGAATTCCAAGGTTATTTAATATATTATCTATATTATAGAAATTATCATGAACATAAATTATATTTTTATAATCTTTAAGTTTTTCCTTAGCTGCATTTAAAGCATCGTCATCTTGGTCTATACCTATTAAGGTCCCATTCTCGCCTAATTTTTTTATAATTTCACTAGAATGTCCTGCTCCCCCTAAAGTACAATCAACATAAACTCCATCTTCTTTTATATTTAATGCCTCAATACACTCATTTAATAATACAGATATATGTTTAAATTCCATACTACGTCTCCTTTTCTAAATCCCTAGTTCTTCCATTTTTTCAGATATACTATTAAAATCTACATTATCCTCATTGTATTCTTCCCACTTCTCTTTACTCCATATTTCAATTCTAGTAAGAACTCCTATACTTACTATTTCCTTTCCTATGGATGAGTATTCCTTTAAGCTTTGAGGAATAACTCCTCTACCTTGCTTATCTACTTCAATTTCATGGGCTCCACCTACAAAAAATCTCACAAAGGTTCTAGCATCTTTATTAGTTAAGGGTAATGCTTTTAATTTAATCTCTAAGTTTCTCCACTCATCCATGGTATATGCATACAAGCATCCATCTAAACCCTTAGTTAAAATAAATTTATTTCCTAAAGCTTCCCTAAATTTTGATGGAATAATCATTCTATTTTTGCCATCTAACCCATGAGTGTATTCCCCAACAAGCATTTATGAAACCCTCCACTTTTAACCACTTTGAACCACTTTACATTCTTTATTCTCTAAAAATCTAAAAAAACCTTCTTTTTTAATTGTTTTTTTATTAAAATTAATAAAATTTATATATTCTATCTTAATATATGAATTAATATTGTATTTCATTATAATTCTTATTAGTATATTCTATAATAATCACTTTTTATTTCATTATTAATTACTATTAATACTCTTCATATATTAATAGGTAAATATATGAATCTCCTAAATATAAATTCTTATAATATTACATATATTATTATGAAAATTTATATTTTTACATTTTTATACCTATATGAACTTTTTTCCTTAAAGCCCTTGACTAATTTAACAATACCTTGTATCATAGTTTTTGTAATATACATGGGAGTAGATGAGTGCTGGTGTGCTCGCCGGTCTTCAAAACCGTGTTGTGGTGCTAAGACCACCATGGGTGGGTTCGATTCCCACATATTCCCGCCACTTATATAAAAGGCTTTAGAAAGATTTATACTTTCTAAAGCCTTTTGTTTTTGTATTTTATTTTATATTTTGACGACCATTTGACGACAAGACATTTTTTTATTTTATCCTTATTCATTTTATTATAACTATTATATATAATAAGCCTGTTTTTTTCATACTTATTCTGAAATAATCCATTAGCACTAATAAATAATAACTGAGTTCCTTCCTAATTATAATATAGTAGTTTATTAACCATAAAATCTCTCTTAGCTTTTAAATAGCATTCTCTAGTTCTACTGGATGTAGTTCTATTTCTTCTTTAACCTTAATATAGTATCTTTCTTCTTCTATGGTCCCTAAAATAGTTTCTCTAACTTTTAAATCTGTATCACTAGCATTTCCTATAGTTAATAGATCCTCAAAATTAAAAAGATAACTTAAACAAAGTTATCTTTTTAATACTATTGAGTTATATCACACTCTACTACAATTTTAGAAAATATATCCTTATGCTTCTCCATAGCTTCTTCTTCACTCATTTTAGCCATTTCTGGATTCTGTATAAGTTTTTTAAATTCATCACTATTTTTGATCCATAAGTAAGATAATTTTATCTTTTCAGCTTTAACATTCTTTTCTATTACATAGTTAAACTCATGTTTGCCGTTAGTCTTACTTTGAATCTGAGAATCTTTTTCTTTACCAGTAATCTTTTGAGTCAATTTATAACCATCTTGTAATTCAGCTTGCCAGTTAAATGGTCCAAGCTCAACAACTCTATCTGTGTTATTTTCAACATCTATAGTGATAGCTATTTTCTTATAGTCTTCAGCTTTTACTATATTGCTCCCATCTGCAATATATTCTCCATTCTCTGCTGCAACATTATCTTTTGTTCTATCCCCTTTAACAGCTTCTATTTTAGCATTAGCAGTTAGTTTTAATCCATCCACTTCTTTAGAATTAACTGTCTTTTTATTCTCCTTCTTAGCTTCCTGTTTAGTTTCAGAAGTAGCATTTACTGTCTTATCCTCTTCTTTTTTACCACATGCAGTAACTCCTAAACCTAAGCTTAATACCAATAAAATAGATAATATTTTTTTCATATTAATACCCCCAATTGTGAAATACCTTCTAATATTAACATATATCAGTTAAATATGGTATAATTATATAAAATTTTATAAATAATTACAAACTAGGTAGCTATATGTTAAATAAAATATTAAGCAAGAAGAAGAAAAGTTATATTACTATAGAAGTAGCTGCAACTTTATTTATAGTTGCTATTGTAACAGTGTTTGCGGTCGTTTCAATTTTTATATAATTGATGTATAAATGATTTAAATGTTGTCTATAATTAAAAAAAATTCTTATTCATAATCTCCGATGTTTATTATAACAAAAATCAGTCTAGGGAATAATCCTTAGACTGATTTTTTTCTATTATTAAGTAACTCTCTACGTTCTTCTTAGTTATCTAAGTAAATTATATAGACAAGAATATAAAAATAATTTAATCTATTAATTGTATTTCTAACTCTTTAGTTTTCAACTTTTCTAACTCATTGTAATACGCTTTTATTGTCATATTCATACAGGCAATTCTATTCTCTGGTGTTCTACTATGTAAATATATTTCATTATAATATAATGTAAAATCATGGATTGTAGCGGCTAAACCAGAGCAGCATTGACTCCAATCACGTAGTTCTTTTGGGGCAATATTTAACTCCATTTGTTTAAAATATTGTTTTTCAATATCCAAAATTACTAACTTCATTTCTTCTACTATTTTTTCTTCAGTTTTACAACCGTTCAGAAATTCATTATAGATTCCAATCACTTTTTCTGTTAAACTAATAAGCTCTTTCATAATTTTTCTCGTTTCATTAATTAACTCTTCTTTTTCTCCAGTATTTTTTTGTGTAAAGTCCTTAAGACTCTCATAATACGGATGTATATTAAAATGTATTCCATTAATAATCATAGAGTTTTTATCTAATCTATACCACCACTCTTTATTCTGGCTTTCATCAACCCATGTGGTATGGCAAAGAAAATTAGAATTAATCATATCTTCCTCATCGAATCCAAAATAACCAAATATAATATTAGCATCTTTTCCCTGCCAATAATTTTGGAAAGAAGAACTAGAATATACCTCTAATTTTTTTACTTTTTCTATAATTTCTTTAAAGAGTGTTGCCATTTCTTTCAGACAATAAGGATCTTTTAAGATAACTTTCACTGAATATCTTTTAGCAATTCTATTATGAAGTGGTTCAACTTTGTAAATAATATATTTTTCAGTTTCTTCATAAGTATTTTTAACATAAAATGGACTATAATCCTCCACTTCAAAAAATATTGTTCCACCTAAAGCTCCTCTATAAATAGGATGTTGCTGTATTCCAGGATTTCTTTTATTCCAAATTTCTAAGTATAAAAATATAAGCCTATTAATATCATATAATGATTTTTTTCCTTCTTTGATAATATGAAAATCTTTTAAAGCTTCACATAAAAATTTTGTATAAAGGCTAATTTCTAAATCTGGATGTGGATATGAATATTCATTCGCACCACTTGAAGCTAAAACTGCATATCCTCTTCCTACAAACTCTTCTATAGTACTATTAATATCTAACTTTGCTATTTGATTAATACTAAAATTTCCTGATTCACAGCTATCTAAAATAAATATTTTATTCTTAACCGATATCTTATCTAAATATCCAATTATATCCTGTGTACTAATTATACCATCACTTAAAATAAGATAATGATTAGATGAATCACTCCCTCCATGACCTGAGAAATATAAAATAATAGTATCATTTTCATTAGATATTGAAATAAGTTTTTGTAATGATAAAAGGAAGCTATCTTTTGTTACTGTTCCATTTTGACCACACACTAAAATTTCTGATTCATTGACCTTTAATCCATTTACTAATGCCTCTGTTACTGCTCCAATATCATTTATACAAAATGGAAGATCACTTCCTCTCATTGCTGAATAATTACTAACGCCTACTACTAATGCTTTTATATTAGACATACCTTTCCCCCTAATACATATTTAATTCTAATAATAGCATATTTTGGATATATGATGTGTAAATAATTTTATTTTTGTCTATAATTACAATGTACGTTATTCATCATTCTCCTATTTTGTTTAAAATAAAAAAGGCAGTCTAAGGATTATTCCCTAGACTGCATTTTGCATTATCTTATAGAATCAAAAAAGGAGCCTAATCTTTCTTTAAGTTCATTACACTTATCTATAGGTAATATTTGTGTCTCTAGCCACATACCTATAGAATTACTTCTAACATAAACCCTATCTATGTCTTTAAAGTAATGTCTTATAGCTCCTGCAACTTCTGCTCCGTCATATCCTTGTAGCTGCTTACCCAAATAACCAGTAACCACATATCCTTCAGTTGTTTCATTATTGGAATGGTTGTAACTAGTATTTATATAATCTCCACTAACATATCCATTTAAGTCATTATAGCTTACTTTCCACCAGTTACCCTCTTTAGATGATAAGTTTACCGTTGCTCCATTAGGAATAGCCCCTAATATAGAATAATTTGTTCCTGCTCCACTTCTTATGTTTAAGCCACTCTTAGCATTTACTATTCCAGTATTACCTACATTATTATTAGATCCATTTAAGATAGTATTTATTATTTCTTCTAAAGGATAATTAGAACCTGGGCAATTTGTAGCCATAAGTTCTCTATGTCCCTTTATAGAGTTTATATTGTATTTACTCTTTAAGTATTTACATAGCTCTATAATAGCTTGTTTCTGTGCCTGTGGCATTGTTTCCTTATTGTAGCTACCTTCTGCACATATTCCAAGTGTATTCGTATTATGTCCTTGTGCATGTGCTCCT
>NZ_JBFNEO010000108.1:0-9401 GCF_040797585.1 Clostridium sp. | reverse complement strand
TGATAAGTTAAGTCTTGGGGCAGTTACAAATATGATGGGAAATTCAGTTTCTATATTGGATTTAAAAACAAACCAAATTATAAAGGAGATAAGAGTAGGAGAGTATCCAACAAAATCCTATATTTATAGCTCTAATTATTTTATATGCTGTGAAAGTAATTTAGGAGAAGATAGAATAGGTAGGATTGTAATAAGATCCTTAAATAGTGGAGAAGTTATAAATACAATAATGGTAGGAAAATCACCAATAGATTTCTATTATGATCATAATTTAGATATGATTTTCGTAAATAACTTTGGAGAAGGCACAATAAGCTTTATAGACTTAAGTTGTTTTGAGGAATTTAAAAGAGCTTATGTAGGAGGAATGCCAAAAGGAATACTTAAAAATGGGCGATTTCTTTATGTAGGAGATAATTATAATAATAATCTTATAATATTAGATATCTTCACAAATGAGAAAAAAGTCATATCCATTGGAAAAGATCCCAACGGAATGACCTTTCATTAGCTTGGAATTAAAATATTTATTATTTTATTATAAATATCTGAAGAATTATCTTTCCAATTGTTGCATAAAGATATAGCCTGATTATTAGTAGCTACATTAACCTTTATATCCATAAGTAAGGTTTCGTTTTCCATAGCCTTTAATTTTACAATATAAGAGTTATCTTTGTCTATTGTATAGTCTGCAGTTATTGTAAGCTCTTTTTTTATCTCATCTAATTTAGAACTTATATATTTTTCAATAGATAAAATTTTACTAGGAGATATTCTATCTTTAAAAAAAGAAAGAACTTTATCTCCTTTTTCTGTTAAAAAGATTAATTTTTTTTCATTACGTTCCTCATATCTCAAGAAATTAGACTCAATTAGCTCAGATATATATTGCTGAAGTAAAAAATAATTTATAAAATTATTTTCTAAAATTATATCTGTAAGCTGGATATTAGATATTGGTATTTTTATATTCTTAATTATATAAAGGAGTAATAGCTTATTTTCTGCTAAGTCCGTTGTGTTTTCAAACATTAATATCCCACCCTCCAAGATAAAATCAATGTAATATATTTGATTATATCACAAAATTTTATTTATGGTTAAATCCTCTATATATAATTATAGAGGATTATTATTTTACAATTAATTATAATACATAAATATTATATAATATTTATTCACAAAATATAAGATAATCCTCATTAAAAAGAATTATATATTAAAAAAAGTGCATATTATATATGTAGATTATCACAAAAATAGGGAGGGAAAATATGAAAATGCAAATATCTACTAGAAAAGTAATAATTTTTTTGATATTATTGGTTATAATAAATAGTACTATTTTCCAGACTATTATGCCAAATGTAAAAGCAGCAACTAGAAGTCATCCAATTTATAATGTGGATACAGATAAAAAAGATGTAGCTATTACATTTGATATGAACTGGGGAGAAGATTATACCTTAGAAATTTTAAATATATTAGATGAGTTTGATGCTAAAGCTACTTTCTTTGTTATAGGTTCTTGGATAAACTACTCTGAAGATAACACTAATATATTAAAAGAGGTTAAAAGAAGAGGTCATGAAATTGGAAATCACTCAAATACCCATCCGGACTTTACTAAAATATCTAAGGATAGAATTTTAAAAGAGATCTATGATACCGAAGATAAAATTAAAGATATAACAGGAGAAAATAGTAAAAGTTTTAGATTTCCAAGTGGGGCTTATGACAATAAGAGCTTAGAGGTATCAAAATCTACTGGATTATATCCTATTCATTGGAATGTAGATAGTATAGATTGGAAAGAGCAAGGGGAAGCCATAGAATATAATAGGGTAACTAAAAATTTAAAACCAGGAGATATAATTTTATTTCATACAAATGCTAAGTATACTCCTAATAATATAAGAAAACTTCTTAATTACTTAAAAGATAAAGATTACAAAGCTGTAAAGGTAATAGATCTTATTTACAAGGATAATTATAGTATTGATATAAATGGAAAACAAATACATAATTAATCTTGAAATTGTTAATATAAATGTATTATAATGGAAGAGTGTATATTAGAAAAATAAAAATACACAAAATTTCAGTAATATTTACTTATTTTTATTAATATCTTAGTGATGTAAGAGAAAATTATAAACCAAGGGAGAGAGGGGTTAAGATGGACAACAATTTATTTTTAAACAACAAAATTTACTTAGAGGGGACAGTGGCTTCAAAACTTTCTTTTAGCCACGAGATGTATGGGGAAGGTTTTTATAACTTTCAACTTGAGGTAATGAGGTTAAGTGACACAAAAGATATGCTGAATATTACAGTTTCAGAAAGATTAATAACGAACTTAGACCTAAGTATAGGATCTGAAATCATTGTAGATGGTCAGTTAAGATCTTATAATAAATTTGTAGATGGATCAAACAGGTTAATACTTACTGTTTTTGCTAGAAACATAGAGCCATGTATAGAAAGAAGTAAGAATCCAAATGAGATATTCTTAGACGGATATATATGTAAGGAACCTGTTTATAGAACAACTCCATTTGGGCGTGAAATAGCTGATGTATTATTAGCTGTAAATAGAGCATATAATAAGTCTGATTATATACCAACTATTGCTTGGGGTAGAAATTCTAGATTCTGTCAAACTTTAGCTGTTGGAGATAATATAAGAGTTTGGGGAAGACTTCAAAGTAGAGAGTATCAAAAAAAGGTTAATGAAGATGAAAGCATAGTTAAAATTGCTTATGAAGTATCCATATCTAAGATGGAAAGAGCAAATAAAGAAAATACTGAAGATAAAACCGAAGAGTTTGATGTTGAGGGCGCAGTATAAAAATAAAAAAAGCTAATCCGAAGGATTAGCTTTTTTTTACTTTCTATTTTCTTAAATCATTCATAAGTTGAGTTTTATCTTTAGTTTTATCATCTACACTCTTTATAATTTTTGCAGGTACACCAGCTACTACAACACCTTCTGGAACATCCTCAGTAACAACAGAACCAGCAGCTACTACTGATTTTCTTCCTACCTTTACCCCTTCAAGTATTACAGCATTAGCACCTATCATTACATCATCTTCTATTTCACAAGGTGTTTTGCTAGGTGGTTCTAAAACTCCAGCTACTACTGCTCCAGCACCAAGGTGAACTCTTTTTCCAAGTTTGCCACGGGCACCAACTACAGCATTCATATCTACCATAGTTCCTTCACCTATTTCTGCTCCAATGTTAATTACAGCTCCCATCATGATAACAGCATTCTTTTCTATTTTAACCCTATCTCTTATTATAGCACCTGGTTCTATTCTTGCATCTATATTAGTTAAATCAAGCATAGGGATAGCAGAATTCCTTCTATCATTCTCTATTCTGTAATTCTTTATATTATCCTTGTTATCATTTAAGAAAGTAGAAATTTCCTCATGTTCTCCAAATAATATGTAGAAGTTATTTTCTCCAAAACACTCTATGTTTTTCATATTACAGTCCTTTAAATTACCATTAACATAAACCTTTAAAGGAGTAGATTTTTTAACTTCCTTTATGAAACGAGCTATTTCATAAGGATCTGTTAAATTATAATTCATTTATAATCACCCTTTCTAAATAAGAATTATCTTATATGCTAAAAATTATTATAATAGATATATGGATTTATTAAAAGGGTTTTTAATAAATAATTGATTATTTATTAATATAAGAATATAATTTCTAAATAAGGATGCTTAGTTAACATAGAAATTTATTAAGGGAGGTACATATGGATGAATAACAATGTGAAAAATATAGAAATTTCAGGAATAAGAAAATTTTATAATAAGGTCGTAAAGGTGACAGATGCTATATCATTAACTTTAGGACAACCAGACTTTCCAACTCCTGATATAATAAAGAATGCCATGATAAAGGCATTAGATGAAAATAAAACTGTTTATACATCTAATGCTGGAATATTTGAACTAAGAGAAGAAATAAGTAAATATTTACAAGCTATGGATATAAATTTTTCTCCAGATGAAATATGTATAACTGTTGGAGGAAGTGAAGGCCTTTATGCCGCATTTCAAGCCATACTTAACCCTAAGGATGTAGTACTCGTTCCTAATCCAGCATACCCAGCATATAAGGCAATAGGTGATTTAATAGGTGCCACAGTGATAGAATATGATTTAGATGATGAATTTTCAATAGATCTCCAAGATTTAAAATATAAAATTGAAAACTTTAATCCTAAAGCTATGGTATTGTCTTATCCAAGTAATCCTACTGGGGCAGTTATGGAGAAAAATCTAAAGGAAAGTTTATATTCTTTATTAAAGGATGAATCCTTCTACATAATTAGTGATGAGATATATGCTTCCCTTTGCTATGAAGATGATTATTATTCTCTATGCCAATATGAGGATTTACTTCATAGATGTATATATGTAAGTGGATTTTCTAAAATGTTTTCTATGACTGGTCTTAGAATAGGGTATGTATGTGCTAAATCTACTATATTAAAAGAGATTATGAAAGTACACCAGTATAATGTATCCTCTGCCCCTTCTATAGTTCAATATGGAGTTTATGAGGGGCTTAAAAATGCCATGGAAGATGTAAAACTAATGAGGGATGAATTTAAGGCTAGAAGGGATTATACTTATAATTACTTAGTAGACTTAGGATTTAAGTGTAATAAGCCTAAGGGAGCATTCTATATATTTCCCAATATATCTTCCTTTAATGAAAACAGTGAAGAGTTCTGTAATCATATATTGAATCAAGCTAAGGTGGCATGTGTTCCTGGAAGTGCCTTTGGCAGTAAAGGAGAAAGTCATCTAAGAATTTCTTATTGTTGTAGTATGGAGCAATTAAAAAAATCCTTAGGAAATATAGAAAAGTTGTTAAAGCCTTAATATATTTTTTTATCTCTAAGAATTTCAATATTAATATGTTTAGATAATTTTTCGTAGGTTTTAATATATAAAAAATCCCTATTGTAGTTATTTTATTTAATTCTACAATAGGGATTTTTACATCCATGTTAATAGTAATAGTTTTTAATTCTTCAAGTGAAAACATAAGTTAATAGTTTAATTTAAATCCTACGATAGACTTTTAATTTATATATGATCTAAATTTATCATATGATCCATGTTATATAAACCAGGATTTTTACCTGTAATAAACTCTGCTGCCTTTAATGCACCATGAGCAAATACATCTCTTGATATTGCCTTGTGGTTAAATTCTAAAACTTCTCCACCACCTGCAAAAATCACTTCATGATCTCCAACTATATTTCCACCTCTAATTGCATGTATTCCTATTTCATTTTCTTCTCTCTTTTTGATACCTTCTCTTCCATATACATAGTTAGTTTCATCCTTTAGTGAGTCTTTTATAGTATCTGCAAGTAAAAGGGCAGTTCCACTTGGTGAGTCTACCTTTTGATTATGATGTTTTTCAACTATTTCTATATCGAAGTTTTCATATAAAAATGGTGATACTCTTTTTAAAACAGCATTTAAAACATTTATTCCTATACTCATATTAGCAGATCTAAATATTGAAGTATGCTTTGAGGATTCATTAATATATTCTAGTTGCTCTGGAGTAAATCCAGTGCTACATAATACAACTGGAGCTTTATTAGCTATTGAATACTCAATTAAATCTTTTAAAGCTTCAGGTCTTGAAAAATCTATTATAACATCTATTTTTTCTTTAACATCATCTATAGATTTATATACTGGATAATTATTTAGTTTCTCTCCACTTCTGTCAACACCACAGACAATATTTAAGTTTTCATATATTTTACTACATTGGGTTACTACTTGACCCATTTTCCCGTTACAACCATTTAATAGTATATTGATCATATTGTCCTCCATTCTGATTTTAACTATATTAAGTTAGTACTCTTTAATTCATTTTTTAAGAACTTTAAGTTTTCTTCACTCATTTCACATAAAGGTAGTCTTAAATCTCCTACATTTTTCCCCATTAGATTTAATGCTGTCTTTACAGGAATAGGATTTGTTTCAACGAATAGGGCATCACATAGGGATATAAGATTAAGTTGTATATCTAGAGCCTCTTTTACGTTTCCATCCATGTATAGCTTACACATATCGTGGGTTTCTTTTGGTTTTATATTAGCTAATACTGATATAACTCCAACACCACCTAAAGATAATACAGGAATTATTTGATCATCATTTCCAGAGTAGATATCTATTTTATCTCCACATAAAGCCTTCATTTTTGCAACCTGAGACATATCTCCAGAAGCCTCTTTAATTGCTACTACATTCTTTAGCTTAGTCAGGCCTAATAATGTATTTGGAGTAATATTCATACCAGTTCTTCCAGGAACATTGTAGACTATTATAGGAGTATTAACCTCTGTATCTATAGCCTTAAAATGTTCTATAAGACCCTTTTGAGTGGTTTTATTGTAGTAAGGTGTAATTAAAAGTAATCCATCTATTCCAATAGTTTCAGCCCATTTACTCATTTCTATAGAAGCTTTAGTGTTATTACTTCCAGTTCCAGCGATTACAGGAATTTTTTTATTTACTCTATCTACTACATATTTAATCGTATCTTTTTTTTCCTGTTCTGTCATAGTAGATGCTTCACCAGTAGTTCCACATACAATTATAGCATCAGTATTCTCCTTTATATGCCAATCTACTAATTCTCCTAATTTATTAAAGTCAACACCATATTTGTTGAAAGGAGTTATTATTGCAACACCTGATCCTTTAAATAATGTCATACAAATACCTCCATATAAAAATTTTGTATATACCTACATTATATATTTAAAGAGGTAAAAAATACATAGAATTATTAAATTTAATTTTTTAGGCAATACTATTTATTGAAAGGAAAAAATATTAGAAAAGGGGAGAATATTATGGGAAAAACACCACTAAAAAAAGTTATAAAAGCTAAGATAAAAGCTAATAAAGAATTGAGTGCTGAGGAACTACTAAGAGAGAAGCTAAAATACGAGATTGCAGAGGAGCTTGGATTAAAAGATAAGGTAGATGAGATGGGGTGGGGTGGACTTACTGCTGAAGAAACAGGAAGAATAGGTGGACTTATGACAAAACGTAAAAAAACTATGCATCTTCCAAGTAATAATGAAATTTTAAAGAGAATACAAAGTCATAGTTGACTATCTTGATAAAAGTTTATAATATAGTTATATCTTAAAATTTCCACTACTGGGGGGAGAGCTATGGAAAGCTATGGAGAGTTATCTTCTATATACGATGAACTTATATATGAAGATATTAACTATGATGAATTTTATGATTGCATTATAAAACTTTGCAAGGAATATAAAATAGAAGATGAAAACTATCTTGATTTAGCTTGTGGAACTGGTAATCTTTCTAGACTTTTATGTAAGAATTTTAGAAATACATATCTAGTAGACTTATCAGAAGAAATGCTTATGGAAGCTACTGAGAAGCTTAGGAAAGAAAAAGTTAATAGTAAGATTCTTTGTCAAAATATGTGTGAACTTAATCTTAATAAGTCCTTTGACTTAATAACCTGTTCTTTAGATTCTACTAATTATATTATAGAAGATGAGGATTTAGAAGATTATTTTTCTGCAGTGTATAATCACCTAAAAGATAATGGCTTATTTATATTCGATATTAATTCCTATTATAAACTTAGTGAGATTTTAGGAAACAATATTTTTACTTATAATAGCCAAGATGTTTTTTATACATGGGAGAATATATTTGAGGATGATGTTTTGGAAATGAATCTTACTTTTTTCTTAAAGGAAGGAGAGCTATATAAAAGGTTTGAAGAACAGCATCTAGAAAGAGCCTATACTACTGACTATATAGATAGTTTGCTTAAAGGTACAGGTTTTAAAATATTAAAAAAGTTAGATAATTATAGAGAAGAAACAATAATTGATAACACTGAGAGAATTACTTATGTAGTTTCAAAGTGTTAAAATTGGGAGGTATTTTTATGAAAGATAAATTAATTAGAGGTACAGCGAAATTTGGTGAAGTAAGATTTATAGCTGCTTCAACAACAAACCTTGTTAATGAGGGAGCTAGTGTACATAATTGTAGTGCTACAGCTGCAGCAGCTCTTGGAAGACTTCTTACAGGTGCTAGTCTAATGGGAACTATGTTAAAGAGTGATAAGGATAGTTTAACATTACAAATTAACGGAGGAGGACCTGCAAAACCATTAGTTGCAACTGCTTATGCTAACGGACAAGTAAAGGGATATATAGGAAACCCATCAGTTGAGCTACCTCTTAATAGTAAAGGAAAGCTTGATGTAGGAGGAGCTATTGGTAAAGAGGGGAACTTATACGTTATAAGAGATATGGGGCTAAAAGACCCTTACGTAGGACAAGTACCTATATATACTGGGGAAATCGCAGAAGATCTAGCTTACTATTTCACAGTTTCAGAACAAACTCCTTCTGCTGTGGCTTTAGGAGTGTTAGTAGATACGGATTTATCTATAAAGGCTGCTGGTGGATTTATAATTCAAATGATGCCAGATGCTGATCCGCTACTTGCTGATCTTATTACATATAGATTAGAAGATGTCCCATCAATAACAGATATGCTTACTAAAGGAATGTCTATAGAGGAAATCATTAATGAAATTTTTGATGGAATGGATCCTAAAATAATGGAAGAAATGGAGCCTTCTTTTACTTGTGATTGCTCAAGGGATAGAGTGGAGAGAGCACTTATTAGTATTGGAGAGAAAGATCTAAGAGAGATTTATGAAGATGGTAAAAGCGAAGAATTAAAATGTCATTTTTGTAATAAATCTTATGAATTTAATCATGAAGAAATAGGTGAGCTTTTAAAAAGAGTTTCAAAATAAACCCAATATTTAAGAAATAAATATTTCTTAAGGTATATAAGTAATAGAACACTAAAAATTTCTTTATATTTATAAATTTTATAGTGTTCTATTATAAGAAGTTAGTTATATAATATATAATTAACTAACACAATAGATGATTAATATAGAGTTTTTAACTGAATTTTTGACTTATACATCCCTTAAAAGTTTGATTTATCAATGAATAAATAACAGGTGTAAGTTAATTTTTAAAATAGACACTCTATATAGGGTTTTTAGCTTGAATCTTAACTTATACATGCACTTAAACCCTTTAAAATCTTAGATTTTAAGTAGTGTATAAGATAAGTTTTGAATCAAAAACCCTATATATAATATTAATTTAAAAACTAATATTATATAATATTTCCAAAAAGTTCTTGACAATACTTCTAAATTATAATAGAATATTTTTGTAAGCTATTTGGCCCAGTGGCTCAGTTGGTTAGAGTGCCGGCCTGTCACGCCGGAGGTCGAGG
>NZ_JBFNEO010000107.1:0-9407 GCF_040797585.1 Clostridium sp. | reverse complement strand
GTTCGATTTAGGCTATATTTTCTCTCCCAAATCTTCTGCATAACTAACTCCTCCAAATTTATAGAAAACAAATATATTATAATGTATAAAGCCTGTTTTGACAAACCCTTTTAATAAAAAAACTCTATAATAAGCTTAGATTTAGTAGGTTTTACTAGAATCCTTTCTTATATTCATAGAAACCTTTAATTTAACTATACTAAGTAAAATAATAACCACTGCATTATAAATAATAAATTTAAGTAAAAATTAAAAGACCATCTTAAAATTTAAGATGATCTTTTAGTTTTTTTATTAGTGTTTCTTCTTATATTTCTTTTTTAAAATTACCCATATTGGACTTGCTATAAATATTGAAGAATATGCTCCAACGCCTATTCCTATAATTAAAGGAAATGCAAAGTCTCTAACAGAAGGAACAAATATATAAACACAAACTATGGTTATAAGTGTAGTTAAGGTTGTATTTATAGATCTTGTTAAGGTTTGAGTTATACTTACATTTGCTATTTCCGCCGGATCCACGCCTCTCATCTTCTTCATATTTTCTCTTATTCTATCAAATATAACTATGGTGTCATTTATAGAATATCCAACTATACTTAATATAGCTGCTATAAATGGTGTATTTACAGGTATTTGGAACAAAGCATATACCCCTACAGTGATAAGTACATCATGGACAAGAGCAATAATTGCAGCTACTCCAAATCTAAATTCAAATCTTATACCTACATATATTAAAATTGCCACTGTTGCTATAAGTAGTGCTATTATAGAGTTTTTTGTAAGCTCACGGCCTATAGTTGCTCCTATCTCGTCTTGAGATACCAAAGCACTATCATCTAAAGAGTATTTTTCCTTGATTTCTTTAAACATCTCAGAAACCTTAGCACTATCTAAGCTATTACTTTTTATCTCTAATTGAGTATTTTCAAGCTTATTGGTTACTGCATCAGATGCATATTTATTTATTATTTCATCTACCTCAAGCTTATTAAAGTCATTTTTGAAATCTATAACTACTTGAGTTCCACCTTTAAAGTCTATTCCAAAGTTTAATCCTTTAGTTACAGTAAAAAACATTCCAATTACTATTAATATTATGGAGGCAGCAAACCATATCTTTGTTTTCTCTACTATCTTAAGCATTAATCTCTACCCCCTCTTCCTTACTCCAAATAATGATGGCTTATTTAGTATTCCCATATTAACTGCAAGCTTAACTAATAGCCTAGTAACTGTTATAGCAGTAAACATAGATACAACTATTCCTATCATAAGAGTAACTGCAAAACCTTTTACAGCTCCTGATCCAAAATAGTATAATACTAATCCACCTATTATTGTAGTTATATTAGAATCTAGTATAGAAGATAATGCTCTATGGAACCCTGAATCAATTGAAGACTTAACAGACTTCCCAGTTTTAAGCTCCTCTTTTATTCTCTCAAATATTAACACGTTAGCATCTACTGCCATTCCTATAGTTAAAAGGAATCCTGCTATTCCTGGCAGAGTTAATACAACATTTAAAGAAGAAAATATTGTAAGAAGTAATAATACATAAATAACTAGTGCAAAGTCTGCAAGTACTCCTGGCACTCTATAGAATGCTATCATAAAGATAAATATTAAACCTATCCCTATAGCTCCAGCTTTTAAGCTGCTAGGAATTGCACTGCTTCCTAATGTGGGTCCTACTGTTTTTACTGAAACTGTCTTTAACGTTACAGGAAGAGCTCCTGATTGAATTATCCCAGCCTGTCTCTTAGCCTCCTCTAAAGAGGTACTTCCTTCAATTACAGCCTTTCCATCGTTTATTACACTTCTAACTACTGGTGATGTTAAAAGATCCTCATCCATATATATAGAAATTTGTTGACCTACATATTTTTCGGTGGCACTTCTAAACTTTTCTGTTCCTTCATCATTGAATTCAAGATCAATTATAGGTGCACCATTTTGATCAACACGAGCTGAAGCATTTTTAACATCTTTACCTGTAAGAAGTACGCTACCGTCTGGTGCTTTAAAAGTTAATTCTCCTGTTTTACCAAGGGTATCAATAATATCCTTAGATTCAAATTTTCCTGGAATATCTACTCTAATTCTATTTTCTCCCTCTGTTGTAACAGTGGTTTCAGACACTCCTATTTTGTTAACTCTCATACTTAAAAGTTCTTTTGTTTTTTCTAAATCCTCTGGCTTAACATTTCCATCTTCTGAAACTATTTCTTCTACTACTGAGACTCCACCTTGAAGATCTAGTCCCTTAGTTATCATAGAGCCAAAGGATTTAACTTCATATGTATTTCCAAAGAGCTTAGCTCCATAGGTTCCTGCATATGCAAAAGAACCAACTATTATAACTATTAGTATAAATATTATCCAGCTTTTAATTTTTCCTTTGCCTTTACCTTTGGTTTTCATAATTTTCCCCCTTCGCATTTTATTTTCTTAAGACTAACTTATGGTTTTTATAATATTCTATAGAATGTAGTTAACCTTTATAATTATTTAAAATTTAAAGAAAAATATATACTTTATCTAATATAAGGTTAACTTTATAGATAAATTATATATTTTTACCATTTTTTAGTCAACTTTTTAAACTTCTATTCTAAATTTCCATAAGTTTTGCCTTTAGGGCTATGGCACATTCTATTCTCTTCTTCTGCATTTTACATCCTATTTCATAAGGAATATTCATATCTCCATTAAAGTTGAAGTTATTAGCTTGACATCCTCCACTACAATAGAATCTTGCCCAACATTCTCTGCACTTTGGCTTATTGTATATATGAGCTTTTCTAAAATCATTAGATAGTTCTTCATTAAATCCTTCATTATATATATTATCTAATAAAAAGTCCTTATTTCCTACAAATTGATGACATGGATAAACTTCTCCATCTGGAGTTATAGCTACATATTCATGTCCTGCTCCACAGCCACTTATTCTCTTATAAACACAAGGGCCTCCTTGAAGATCTATATTAAAGTGATAGAACTTAAATGGATGTCCTTCCTTATGTCTCTTAAGCATTTCATAATATAGCTTATCATATTCCCCATATATGGTTTCTAAATCTTCTTCTCTTAATGATAACTCATGCTCATCTGGAAGAACTACAGGTTCTATGGATATTTCATCGAAGCCTTCACTTGCAAGAGCTAACACATCTTGAAAGAAATCAGTGTTTTCTCTTGTGAAAGTTCCCCTAACATAATACTGTTTTGACTTATCACGTCTTTTCACCATTTCCTTTATTTTAGGAAGAATAGAATCATAACTTCCTGATCCATCCACTCTTATTCTTACCTTATCATTTACAGATTTTCTACCATCAATAGATAAAATTATGTTCCCCATATTTTTATCTAAATATTCCATTTTTTCCTCATCTAATAATGTAGCGTTGGTTGTCATGGTAAATCTTATATTTTTATTATGAATCTTCTCCTGTTCTCTTCCATAATCCACAATTTCTTTTATATTCTTAAAGGCCATTAAAGGCTCTCCACCAAATAGGTCTATCTCTATGTTTTTTCTTGGACCTGACTTTTCTATTACATAGTCAATGGCTTTTTTACCAACCTCTACACTCATAATTTTTCTTTTGCCCTTATATTCCCCTTCATCAGCAAAACAATACTTACATCTTAAGTTACAATCATGAATAATATTTAGACACACTGCTTTAACATAAGATTTAGATCTATCATTTTGAGCAATATTCTCATATAGGTCTAAAGAGTATAAAAGTCCTTCCCTTGTAAGCTCCTTTATATCACCTAAAGCCTCTTTTATTTCCTCCTCTTTGTACTTAGAAGAAAACTTAGCTATCAGCTCCTCTTCTCCTTTTAACTTGTCCTCATCTAGTAAATCATATACAAGCTCGTCCACTACATGAAGACTTCCTGTATTTACATCTATTACGTAATAATCCTCATCCTGTTTAAATTTATGAATTAATGCCACCTGTTACTCCTCCATTTCCTATTTTGACTAAATTTAAGGCAGTAACATTAAGTTACTGCCATGAATTTAAATTACTTAGTAAGTTTTTAGTTCTCGCACTCTAAGTTAGCAACTGTACAAGATGTCTTACAAGCTGATTGGCAAGAGTTAGCACATTCTTTACAACCAGGCTTATTTAAGCTTTCCTTAATGTTTGCCTTATTGATTGTTCTTATATGTTTCATTGCTATTTTCCTCCATTCAAGTAGTTTCCTAGCCATTATATCATAATTTTCCCCTTTGTTAAAGGGCTATTTAAGTCAATAAAAACCTTTTACAATTAGTTTTTATTTACTATGTTTTATTTAAAGAATTTTAAAATTACCTTTATAATACAATCTTATCCATCCTCTAAAATACTTATTTTAAAGATTTATTCCTAGCATTCCTGAGAAAACTCCAACTAATAAGGCTAGAATTAGTTGAACTAAAACAAGAGTTGTAAATACAAGTCCTCCATTTACAAGGGCAGTAACTATAATCAATAATGCCATGTATATAAGAGCAACTAAAAGTCCTACAATCCACCCCTTTTCTCCGTTAATTCTTGATGAATACACAGCGCCTAGAAGTATACTTAGTGAAGTTATTACCATATAAACTACTGAGGTAGTTTTAGGGCTCATATCAATAAAATTCATAATTATAGAATATATAACTAAGCATATGGTAGTTAATATAACACCTCTAAGAACTCCCTTACTCACATTCACCATAAGAGCTTTTTTATCCAAAATAAACACCCCCTTTCATATTAAAATATGATATGAAGGAGGTGTTTATTCTTTAAGTTTATTTATTTTCTTCTTTTACGTCTTCTTTGTTTAAAATATCTGCTATTCCATTTTTAACAACTTTGAATCTTGCTCTATCTGGGCCTGATTCTACTATTATGTAATCATCCTTTATGTTTATAATCTTTCCAACTATTCCGCCTCTTGTTAATACCTCGTCATTTACTTTAAGTTCATTTAACATAGCGTTATATTTTTTCTTTCTTTTACTTTCAGGTAGTATTACCAGAAAATAGAATACTCCTATCATAAATACAAATGGTAATAAAGCTATAATTTGTTCCATATTTTTTCCTCCTTAAGCTCTTCCTTGCCAAGATTCAAGCTTTTCTTTTTTGAATTCTTCAAAACAATCATTATCTATGGCATTTCTGATATCTTCCATTAGTTTATTATAAAAATAAAGATTATGCAATACACAAAGTCTCATAGCAAGCATTTCTTTTGCCTTAAATAAATGTCTTATATATGCTCTTGAATAATCCCTGCAAGCTGGACACTGACATCCCTCATCTATTGGTCTATCATCTAATTCAAATCTTGCGTTCATTAAATTTATTTTACCTTCATTAGTAAATACATGACCATGTCTTCCATTTCTAGCTGGTAATACACAATCAAAGAAATCTACTCCCCTTGATACTGCCTCTAATATATTGCTTGGAAGTCCAACTCCCATTAAATATATAGGCTTATCCTCTGGAAGATATGGAACTACTGTATCTATTATATCATACATCTCTTCATGGGTTTCTCCTACAGCAAGCCCCCCTATAGCATAACCATCTAAATTCATTTTAGATATAGTTTTAGCATGCTCTATTCTAATATCCTTATATGTAGCACCTTGATTTATTCCAAATAGCATTTGCTTATTATTAACTGTATCTGGAAGAGAGTTTAATCTATCCATTTCGATTTTACATCTCTCTAGCCATCTAACAGTTCTAGCTACTGATTTCTCTACATAATCACGAGGAGACGGTATTTCTATACATTCATCAAAGGCCATAGCTATGGTTGACCCTAGGTTACTTTGTATTTGCATACTTTCCTCAGGGCCCATAAATATTCTTCTTCCATCTATATGAGAGTTAAAGTAAACTCCTTCCTCTTTAATCTTTCTAAGTCCAGCTAAGGAGAATACTTGGAATCCACCTGAATCTGTAAGAATAGGTCTGTCCCAGTTCATAAACTTATGTAATCCTCCAAGTTTTCTAACTACCTTATCCCCTGGTCTTAAATGAAGATGATAGGTATTAGAAAGTTCCACCTGACATCCTATATCTTTTAAGTCCATAGAGGAAACAGCTCCCTTAATGGCAGCTAAGGTTCCTACATTCATAAATACTGGAGTTTGTATCACCCCATGAGGTGTATGGAATTCTCCACGTCTTACCTTTCCACTTTTCTTAAGTAATTTATACATGCTTTCTCTCCTTTAACTTTTACTAACTTTACTTAATAAACATAGCATCTCCAAAACTAAAGAATCTATATCTTTCTTTAACTGCTTCCTCATAAGCATTCATAACATTATCTTTGCTTGACAAAGCACTGACTAGCATTATAAGAGTAGATTCTGGTAGATGGAAGTTTGTAATTAAAGCATCTACTACTTTAAATTCATATCCTGGATATATAAATATATCTGTCCATCCACTACTTTCTTTTAAAACACCCTCTCTACTTCCTATAGTTTCAAGAGTTCTTGTTGAAGTTGTTCCAACAGCTATGACCCTATTACCTCTTTTTTTAGTTTCATTTATAACTTTTGCATTTTCTTCATCTAAAGAATAAAATTCTGAATGCATATCGTGATTCTCTATAGTTTCTACCTTTACAGGTCTAAAGGTTCCAAGGCCTACATGTAAGGTTAAATATGCTATATTTATTCCCTTATCTTCAATCTTTTTTAGAAGTTCCTTTGTAAAATGAAGTCCTGCTGTAGGCGCCGCTGCTGATCCTTTTTCCTTTGAATATACAGTTTGGTATCTTTCCCTATCCTCTAAGGACTCTGTTATATATGGAGGAAGAGGCATTTGTCCAAGTTCATCTAAAACCTGTTCAAAAATTCCTTCATAAGAAAATTCTATTATTCTATTTCCATCATCCTTTACCTCTATAACCTTTGCCTTAAGCTTTCCTTCTCCAAAAATAAATTCACGACCTACTCTAGCCCTTTTTCCTGGTTTCGCTAAAGCCTCCCACTTATCTCCTTCTATTCTATTAAGTAAAAGGAATTCTATTTTTCCACCAGACTCTAATTTCTCTCCTATAAGTCTTGCTGGAATTACCCTTGTATTATTTAAAACAAGGGTATCTCCCTTTTCTAAATAATCTAAAATATCATAGAAATGTTTATGACTTAATTCCCCTGTATTCTTATCCATAACCATAAGTCTTGATTTTTCTCTTTCCTTCAACGGATGTTGAGCTATAAGATCCTCTGGTAAATCAAAATAAAAATCTTTAACTTGCATAAATACACCTTCTTGTCTTTAGTCTTTATTAAATATTGAAATTTGGTCAGTTACCTCTTTTAATCTTTCCCTTTTTAAATGCTCATAAGCCTTATCTGTAGCTATTCTTCCCCTGGCAGTTCTAATTATAAATCCTTTTTGAAGAAGATAAGGTTCATATACATCCTCTATGGTATCTAATTCTTCTCCTACAAAGTAGGCTAAGGTTTCTACTCCTACAGGACCTCCATTAAAATTATCTATTACTGCCTCTAATATTTTATTATCTATTCTATCAAAGCCCTCATTATCAACCTCTAAAAGTTTAAGAGCAGCCTTTGAAGCTTCATAATTTATAATATTATCTCCCTTTACCTCTGCATAATCTCTAACTCTCTTTAAAAGTCTATTAGCAATTCTTGGAGTGCCTCTACTCCTTCTAGCTATTTCTAGTGCTCCTTCTTCAGTTATATCACACCTTAAGATATGAGATGACCTTACTATTATCTCTTTAAGTTCCTCTTCTTCATAGTACTCCATGGAACAAAGAACACCAAACCTATCTCTTAGAGGAGCTGTTAAAAGCCCAACCCTAGTGGTAGCTCCTATTAAAGTAAAGCTTGGAAGGTCAATTCTTATGGATTTTGCTGAAGCACCCTTTCCAATAATAATATCTAACGCATAATCCTCCATGGCAGGATATAATATTTCTTCCACAGATCTATTTAACCTATGTATTTCATCTATAAATAACACATCATTTTTTTGAAGGGAAGTAAGAATAGCTGCTAAATCTCCTGCCCTTTCGATTGCAGGTCCTGAAGTAACCTTTAATTCTCCCCCCATCTCTTTTGCTATTATATTAGCTAAAGTGGTCTTTCCAAGGCCTGGTGGCCCATAAAGAAGGGCATGATCTAAAGATTCATCCCTATTTTGAGCTGCTTTTATAAAAATATCTAATCTCTCTTTTACCTTTTTTTGCCCAATATACTCTCTTAAGTTTTTAGGACGCAAGCTATACTCACTATTATCCTCTTGTAAACTTGAAGAGGTAACAATTCTATCTTCCATATCCTTACCCCCTTAGCTTATAAGATGCTTAAGTCCATCTTTTATAATTTCCTCTAAGGATTTAGTATTATCTATCTTACTTAAAGCCTTACCTGCTTCTTTTTCATTGTATCCTAAGGATATTAAAGCCTCTAAAGCATCATTAATCTTGTTATCTATATATAAATTTTCTTCATCATGAAGGACAATTCCATCTCCTTCTAATAATCTTTCATCAATCTTAAGCTTATCCTTAAGTTCTAATATGATTCTTTGAGCTATTTTCTTTCCCACTCCAGGAGCTTTAGTTATAGTTTTTTCATCTCCTGTCAATACTGCATATTTAAGATTATTCACACTACATATAGAAAGTAAAGATAATGCCGCCTTAGCCCCAACTCCATTTATAGTTATTAAAAGCTTAAACATTTCAAGTTCTTCTTTAGTATAAAAACCATATAATCCTATAAAATCTTGTCTTACAATTTGTTCAAGATAAACCATTACCTTTTCTTCTAAAGAAGGCATTTGAGCCATAGTATTTCCTGAGGTATATATTTTATAGGCTATTTCATTATTCTCAATTATTATATAGTCCTTATTAATCCCCATAAACTTTCCTTTTATATACTCAAACATAGCTCCTCCTAATTTTACCTTTAATATAATCCATATTATACTTTAACACTTAAGAAAAAATAATTCAATACAAACTCTGTGTTACCTTAAGGCTTATTATACCTTCTATATATGTAATTTTTATAAGTTTAAAACCTATGAAAACCTCCTCTTAAGTCTTTTCCTTAAAAAAACTCAGTAAAAGATTATTAACTTTCTAATGTAAGCTACTCTTATAATAAAATCTTAAATATATCTATATCATCTCCAAACTAGATTCTTAATAAAATATAAATCATAGAAGCTTAGAGTTTAATTCCTAGTAGCCTGTATATAGATAAACCACCTGAAAACTCAATCTTTGAATAGGCATTAAATAATTGAAACTTGTGATTTAGTTTCAATTATCATGTGGTTTATCTATAGATGTACCATATCTATACTTAATCTTTGAATATG
>NZ_JBFNEO010000106.1:0-9431 GCF_040797585.1 Clostridium sp. | reverse complement strand
GATATAGGTCTTATGAAAAAAAGGATAAGGAATTCAAAGAGTATGTAAAAGAAAATCCATATTCTTATTTTTTAATATCAGGTATCTTAATTTATTTCGCTTATAAATTTTGGGGTGTAGGGTTTTCTGTAAGATATTCTTTTATTGTAGGAATATTTATTATGGCAAACTATTTGATTGAGGTATATGCAATGACTACAAGCAGGGATTGGGTAAGTTACAGAAAAAAAAGTGCAATGGTAGGTATGGTATTTATTTTTATTGTTATGTTTTTATTTTAAGGATGCAAGTAATATATTGATAATATATTTTATCAATAATTATATAAGGTGTTAGAAAATAATTATTAATTTAGTTAGTTTTTAATACTCAATTTTTAAGTGGGGGGAATAACATGTATAGGATTTTAAGAAAGAGACTTTTAGCACAAAATATATATCTTATGGATATAGAAGCTAAGAGGGTGGCAAAGTCCTGTTACCCAGGACAGTTTGTAATAGTAAAAATGGATGAGAAGGGGGAGAGGATACCTTTAACTATCTGTGATTATAATAGAGAAGAAGGTAGTGTTACTATAGTATTCCAAACTCTTGGAAATTCAACAAAGAAAATGGCAAACTATGAGGAAGGGGATGTATTTTCAGACTTTGTAGGACCTCTTGGTGTACCATCAGAAATGGTTCATGAAAGCCCAGAGGACCTTAAGAAAAAGAATATATTATTTGTTGCAGGAGGAGTTGGAACTGCTCCAGTTTATCCTCAGGTAAAATGGCTTCATGAAAATGGAGTAAGTGCAGATGTTATAGTTGGTACAAGATCCAAAGAAACTCTTATATTAGAAGAGGAGATGAAGTCGGTCTCAGGGAATCTTTATATAGCCACTGATGATGGAAGCTATGGAACCCATGGACTTGTTACAGATGTTATAAAGGACTTAGTACTTAATAAAGGAAAAAAGTATGACCTATGTATTGCCGTAGGACCTATGATAATGATGAAATTTGTAACCTTACTTACTAAGGAGTTAAATATAAAGACAGTAGTTAGTTTAAATCCAATTATGGTAGACGGAACAGGTATGTGTGGTGCTTGTAGAGTCACTGTTGGAGATGAAGTTAAATTTGCTTGTGTAGATGGACCAGAGTTTGATGGTCATCTTGTTAATTTTGATGAAGCTATGAGAAGACAAGCTATGTATAAAAGCGAAGAAGGTAGAGAGATTCTTAAAAAAGAAGAGGGAGATACTCATCATAGACAAGGTTGCGATTGTGGAGGTGAGAAGTAATGGATAGATTTAAGAGAATACCAGTGAGAGAGCAAGATCCAAAGGTTAGAGCTAAAAACTTTGAAGAGGTTTGTTATGGATACAATGAAGAAGAGGCTGTAAAAGAAGCTTCAAGATGCCTAAATTGTAAGAAACCTCATTGTGTTAGTAAATGCCCAGTGAATATTAATATTCCAGAGTTTATAAGCCATGTTAAAGACGGAAAATTTGAAGATGCAGCTAAGACTATAGCTAAATATTCAGCACTCCCAGCAGTTTGTGGTAGAGTATGTCCTCAAGAAAGCCAATGTGAGGGAAAGTGCGTTCTAGGGATAAAGGGAGAGTCAGTTTCCATAGGAAAGCTTGAAAGATTTGTGGCAGACTGGTCTAGAGAAAATAACATATCTCTTTGTGAAAAAGAAGAGAGCAAGGGAAAGAAAGTTGCAGTAATAGGAAGTGGACCAGCTGGACTTACCTGTGCTGGAGATCTAGCAAGAAAAGGATATGATGTTACTATATTTGAAGCACTACATGAGCCAGGGGGAGTTTTAGTTTATGGAATACCAGAATTTAGACTTCCTAAGGAGAAGGTGGTTAAGCACGAAATTGAAAATATAAAGAAATTGGGAGTTACAATAGAGACCAATGTTATTGTTGGAAGAACAGTAACTATAGATGAGCTTTTAAATGAAGAAGGTTTTGATGCTATATTTATAGGTTCAGGAGCAGGACTTCCAAAGTTTATGGGTATACCAGGAGAGAACTCTAATGGAGTATGCTCAGCTAATGAATTCTTAACTAGAAGTAATCTTATGAAGGCCTTTAAGGAAGAATATTCAACTCCAATAAGGGTTGGAAATAAGGTTGCTGTAGTTGGTGGTGGTAATGTTGCTATGGATGCTGCTAGAACTGCATTAAGGCTTGGAGCAGAAGTTCATATAATTTATAGAAGAAGTGAAGAAGAGCTTCCAGCAAGGGTTGAAGAAGTTCATCATGCTAAAGAAGAGGGGATAATTTTTGATCTTTTAACTAATCCGGTAGAGATTTTATCCGATGAAAAAGGATGGGTTAAAGGGATTAAGTGTATAAAGATGGAACTTGGTGAAGCTGATGCATCAGGTAGAAGAAGACCAGTAGAGATTAAAGGTTCAGAATTTACAATAGATGTAGATACAGTAATAATGTCTCTTGGAACATCTCCAAATCCATTAATATCTAGTACTACAAAAGGATTAGATATTAATAACAGGAAGTGTATAATAGCAGAGGAAGAAACAGGACTTACTACTAAGGATAAGGTTTATGCAGGAGGAGATGCAGTAACTGGTGCTGCTACAGTTATCCTTGCTATGGGAGCTGGAAAGAAGGCAGCTGCTGCAATAGATGAGTTTTTAAGTAAGTAAATACTAAATTTAGAGTTTTGGAAGCTTTGTGAAAGATAAAAAAATTATCTATTAACAGAAGATGCCCGAAAATCTCCCATGCTTATCTGGGAGGCTTTCGGGCATTAATTTAATTTAAAACTTAAATATTAAAATTATAACTAAGCAACTGTTATTTATATTAATAGTAAGTCACAAGTATTTTTATTATATATATGTTTTATTAAACAAAGTATAAAATAAAAAACAACACATAAACTAATTTAAAGTTATGAAAGTAGTATAAAATTTTTAGAGTAAATCCTAATCTATATGTTTGTACTTAGTGTCTTGAAAATGTAAATTTTAAGAAATAATATATAATAAATCTCTAGTTTAGAAAACCTATAATAAAATTTAATTAGATAATTTATCTAATTATAAGAAGCTAATTAAAAAGATATTAACTTTAAATAATTAATATTATATAATAGTAACTAAGATAGAACGAATCTTCCTTTAAATGGTGTTCTTTCAACCATCTAAAGGTTAGATGAGTTAATCTAGGGGTGTAGTAACTGTTCTCCACCACCTTTTAATAGGATGAGAGTGTTACGAGCTATTAGCCATCAGACAAATTATTAATTAAGAAGGTGAAGATATGGATTTTAATAATATAGAAGAATTCAATGAAGGAATTATAATAAAGGAAGTAAAAAACTTTGAACTTCCTCATATTTTTGATTGTGGTCAATGCTTTAGGTGGGAAAGACAAGAAAATGGAAACTACATAGGAGTTGCTTTTCAACGTGTCATAGAGGTAGAGAAAAAAGGTAGTGATGTTTATCTTTATAACGCTACTAAAGATGATTTTGAGAACATATGGCTTGAATTTTTTGACTTAAATAGAGATTATACTGCTATAAAGGATGAACTTTCTAAGGATGAAATCTTAAAAAAATCTGTGGAGTTTGGTCACGGTATAAGGTTACTAAAACAAGATCCTTTTGAGATGGTGATTAGTTTTATTATATCAGCTAACAACAGAATACCTATGATAAGAAAGGCTATTAATACCATAAGTAGCAAATGGGGTAAAACTCTTTCATATAAGGGAAAAACATACTATGCCTTTCCGACGTTAGAGGACTTTAGTAAAGTATCCTTAGAGGAGATTGAAGAATGTGGAGTAGGTTTTAGAGCAAAATACATATATGATACTGTAAAGAAAATATATAACTTTAAGAATGGAGTAAAAGAAGATAATATATCCTTAGGAGAAGAGATTAATTGGGATTTAAATTACATAAAGGCATTAAGTGATGATGAATGCCATAAGGCTCTTCAAAATTTTTCAGGAATTGGACCAAAGGTTGCAGATTGTATTATGCTTTTCTCCATGGAGAAATATTCAGCTTTTCCAGTGGATGTATGGGTTAAGAGAGCAATGCAACATTTCTATTTAGCTCCAGATGTTTCATTAAAGAAAATGAGGGACTTTGCAAGGGAGAAGTTTGATAACTTATCAGGTTTTGCTCAGCAATATCTTTTTTACTATGCAAGAGAAAATAATATTAAGGTATAGATAATATTAAAGATTTTAATGTTGATTAAGATAAAATAAAGGTAAAATTTGAAAAATTAGACTTCTTCTATAATTTTATAGAAGGAGTCTTTTAATTTTAAATTATTGATAGGAATAATTTAAAAAAGTTATTATTTTAACAAAATATTACTATTAATTCAGTGAAAAGTAGCAAAATTAGTTTTGTTACTTTGTAAATGTTTTCTGTTATAATATGAATAGAAATAGTTTGATTTTACTTGGATAAACTGTAACATCGCGATTTTGAAACAGAGGGGAAAAAGTTTTAAAATTTTGTTGGAGGGGTATAATTATGCTTACATTTGAAACTGAATTAAAAAGATTCAAACATCATATTTTAAAAAATATAGCTTGTCTTGGAAGAGATGGTAAGCTTAGAAAAGAAGAGCTTATAAAAATACCAGGGATAATATTTCAAGACCAGGAACCTCATTACAGGGAAACAGTGAATAAAGAAAAAAAGGTTATATTAGATACAGTTAAAATTTTAAGCTCTAATAGTACTAAAGATAATAGTGAGGAATTTTATGATATCTCTAATAGTGATCAAATAATTTATGTAATAGATGAAGCTTGTGATAGATGCCCCACAAAGAAATACTGGGTAACTAATGCTTGTCGTGGATGTATATCTCATAAATGTATGGAAGTATGTCCAGCTAAATGCGTATCTAGAGTAGATGGGAAAGCTTATATAGATGACAGTAAATGTAGAGAATGTGGAATGTGCAAAAAGGCTTGCCCTTACGATGCTATCTCTGTAGTTGGTAGACCATGTAAAGCTATATGTCCAACAGGAGCTATAAGTTTTAATAAGAATTCAGAGGATAAAAAAGCTATAATTGATGAAAGTCTCTGTATAAATTGTGGAAATTGTATGGCAGCTTGTCCTTTCGGAGCCATAATGGATAAAAGTTCTATTGGACAAGTAGCTAGAGATATTTCTAAAGGTGAGAGATTATATGCCATAGTTGCACCTGCTATAGGAGGTCAATTTGGTATTAAAACAACCATGGCTCAAGTAAAAGAAGCGGTTAAAAAATTAGGATTTGTTACAATGCAGGAAGTAGCAGAAGGAGCTGATGCAGTTACTGCGGCAGAAAGTAATGAATTTGTTCATAGGATGAAGGAAGAGAGCAATTACATGACTAGTTCTTGTTGTCCAGGTTTTATGAAATATATAGAAGTTATGTTCAGCTCAGAAGCAAAACATATATCTACTACTGTATCTCCTATGATAGCTACAGCTAGATATATAAAATCTAAGGATCATAAGGCAAAAATAGTGTTTATTGGACCTTGTACAGCTAAAAAGATGGAGGTATTGAGAAGTGAACTTAGAGGAGATATTGAATATGTTTTAACTTTTGAAGAGCTGTATGCTTTATTAGATGCCTTTAATATAGATGTACAGAGCTTTAAGGGAGAGATTATAGATGATGGATCTATTTATGGAAGAGGATTCGCTGCAGGGGGGGGACTTACGGCAGCTATAGAAAACTATATAAAAGATAGTGGGATAGATATTGAATTTAAGCCTATTAAAGTTAGTGGTGGTGCTGAAGTTAAGAAAGCTATGACCATGGCTAAGGTACTTAAACTTGGTGGAAATTTTATTGAAGGCATGATTTGTATGGGAGGCTGTATAGGAGGTCCAGGAAATCTTGTATCTCAATTAAAGGGGAAGCCTGTTATGAATAAATTCAATAATGAGGCCACTAAAAAGTCTGTGTTATCAAATGAGAAGATTGAAGAGTATTGTAAATTGAATTTAGAAAGACATTAAGGATAAAAATAATTAATATTTATATAAAATTTAAGGGAATATATGAATAATTTAAGGATTTGCTACTAAAGTAATTTTTAGTAACAAATCCTTAATTCATTAATAATATATAAATTTAGCCCCTAATATAATGTAATATTATATTTTTACAACTGGGAATTTAGGTTTTATATGATCTTATAAAAATTATTGAAATACAAATAGAATTTTTATATATTTGTATATTTAACAATAGAGAATAAGAGTAATAGATAATATAGCTGTAAAGACTTTCTGTTCTTTATTTTCTTTTAAACACTTTAGTTAATATTAAAAGACCTAAGGTAAATACCTCTATTAATAATATAATCAGTATAAAGCTATGCATAAAAAATTCTTGAGGTAAAATATTTATAATAGGGTCAAGGTCTGGATCAAAGAGCCAATAGTTATTTCTAAAGAAGACCCCATGAAATAGATTAAAGGCTTTATCAAAATTTAAAAGCAAGATAGATACTAATATAATTGGACATAAAAATATTACAATAAGAGGCTTTTTTAGTTTATTTGTTAGTCCATTTCTAAATAGGTACATTAAGAATATAAAAGATAGTATAAGAGAAACAATATTAATAGAATAATTTATGTGAAATAACCTTTTAACTTCTTCAAAATGTATTAGTCCTTCTTTAGAGCTTTTAAAATCTGACATGGAGAGAGTAGAAATATTTTTATTATTTAAGTATTCCATAAGTTCATCGTAGTTTTTAACTACTTTATCATAGCTAAGACCAACAGTATTTGGTAAATCAAACTTTTTAACATCATACAAGAATAAAGGCTTAAATCTTATAGCTATTGTTATACTAGAAGATATAATAGCAAGACACATACATAATACACCTAATAAAAATAATAATTTTTTCATTTAATTATTAAAACTCCTCTTAAATTAAGTTATAGTTTTTTCTAGATAAACCACATGACAATTAAAATTAAATCACCGGCCAACATTATTTAAAGCGTATTCAAAGGTTGAATTCTGAGAGAGTTTATCTATATAAAGTTATTATATAAAAATTTATATATATTAAATAGAGTTTTGGAAATAATAATATGAGAAAATTAAGAAAGAGCATATATAAACATAAAAACATAAGATTTTTTAAATAAAATAATGAAAAAATGAGCTTTAAGCTAATAATGGCAAAAAAACGAAGTATAGAGCCTATAATCAAATTTTAAGATAATTTGTTAAATTTGAAGTAACCTTAATAATACTTTATCATTATAGGTGTATTAGCACTCAACACTATAGAGTGCTAACAGATATGTAAAACAGTATATTAATATTATTATATATATTTAAGGAGGGGTAACCATGATAAGACCACTTGGAGACAGAGTAGTTATAAAGAGATTAGAAGCAGAAGAAGTAACAAAGGGCGGAATTATACTTACTGGTAATGCAAAGGAAAAGCCACAAGAGGCTGAGGTTGTTGCAGTAGGACCAGGAACAGAAAAGGTAACTATGGAAGTTAAGGTTGGAGATAAGGTTTTATTCTCTAAGTACGCTGGAACAGAAGTTAAAGTTTCTGCTGATGAGTACATTATAGTTAAACAAGAAGATATATTAGCAGTAGTTGAATAATTATAAATTTATTTATTTGTTAGGAGGGAATTTTAAATGGCTAAAAGCATAATATTAGGTGAAGAAGCAAGAAGATCTATGCAAAAGGGTGTTGATATCCTTGCAAACACAGTAAAGGTTACTTTAGGACCAAAGGGAAGAAACGTAATATTAGATAAGAAATTTGGTTCACCATTAATAACTAACGATGGTGTTACAATAGCAAGAGAAATAGAGCTTGAAGATGCATATGAAAATATGGGAGCTCAACTTGTTAAAGAAGTTGCAACTAAGACAAATGATGTAGCAGGAGATGGAACTACAACAGCTACATTACTTGCTCAAGCAATAGTAAGAGAAGGTTTAAAGAATGTTACAGCTGGAGCTAACCCAATGCTTATAAGAAAGGGTATAAATAAAGCTGTAGAAAAAGCAGTTGAAGAGCTTAAGAACCTTTCTAAGCAAGTAGAAGGAAAAGAAGACATAGCAAGAGTTGCATCTATATCTGCTGCGGATGAAGAGATAGGTAAGCTTATAGCAGATGCTATGGAGAAGGTTGGTAACGAAGGAGTTATAACTATTGAAGAATCTAAATCCATGGGAACAGAGCTAGATGTTGTTGAGGGAATGCAATTTGATAGAGGATATGTAAGCCCTTACATGGTAACAGATGCTGAGAAGATGGAATCTAACTTAGATGATCCATTTATCTTAATAACAGATAAGAAGATAACTAATATTCAAGATATATTACCAGTACTTGAGCAAATAGTTCAAGCAGGTAAGAAATTACTTATAATAGCTGAAGACATAGAAGGGGAAGCAATGGCTACTCTTGTAGTTAATAAGCTAAGAGGAACATTTACTTGTGTAGCAGTTAAGGCACCAGGATTTGGAGATAGAAGAAAAGATATGCTAAGAGATATAGCTATTCTTACAGGTGGAGAAGTTATATCAGAAGAATTAGGATATGACTTAAAAGAAGCTACATTAGATATGCTTGGAAAGGCTCAAACAGTAAAAGTTGACAAAGAAAACACTACAATAGTAAATGGTGCAGGAGAAGCCCAAGCTATTCAAGATAGAGTTAGACAATTAAAAGCTCAAATAGAAGAGACAACTTCAGAATTTGACAAAGAAAAACTACAAGAAAGACTTGCTAAGTTATCTGGTGGAGTTGCAGTTATCCAAGTTGGAGCAGCAACAGAAACTGAATTAAAAGAAAAGAAACTTAGAATTGAAGACGCTTTAGCTGCTACTAGAGCTGCAGTAGAAGAAGGTATAGTATCAGGTGGTGGAGTTGCATTAGTAAATGTAATCCCAGCAGTTGAAGCATTATTAGATACAACTTCTGGAGATGAAAAGACAGGAGTTAGCATAATCTTAAGAGCTTTAGAGGAGCCAGTTAGACAAATCGCTGCAAATGCAGGATTAGAAGGCTCAATCATAGTAGAAAAAGTAAAAGCTAGTGAAAAAGGCGTTGGATTCGACGCATTAAATGAGAGATATGTTAACATGATTGAATCAGGTATAGTTGACCCAGCAAAAGTAACAAGATCAGCTCTTCAAAATGCTGCATCAATAGCTGCTATGATTCTTACTACAGAAGCTGTAGTAACTGACTTACCAGAAGAAAATGAACCAGCTATGCCAGGAATGGGTGGCATGGGCGGCATGGGCGGAATGATGTAATATCTGTCCAGCAAAATTGAAAGGATATAGATTTAGACTAGTTGATATAAATAAATCTTAAACAATTTGTGAACAATAAGTAATTAAGGGACTTTTCATAAGTAGATTTAACT
>NZ_JBFNEO010000105.1:0-9496 GCF_040797585.1 Clostridium sp. | reverse complement strand
AAACTTAAATTTTAACACATAGCTTAAAAGGTCCTTAAAAGTTATAGATTTTAAGTGGTGTATAAAATAAGTTTTCACCTAGAAACTTCACAGTATTTATATTTGAAATAACAACAGAGGATTTACAACTTAAATTTATATATTTTAAGTGTAAATCCTTTTATTTTTATAGGAAATATATTATAAAATAAAGCAATCTATTCTGCAATATTTTCTGATAATATACTTTTCCCATAAGATTCTTTTATAAAGCTATATAAGAAACCTAATAGTGCTCCTAGTATTGCAGGTACAACCCAAGGTAATCCTTTAGAAGCAAGAGGCATGTGACTTAAAAAGCTTACCTTTATACCTAATTGATTTATAGCATCTAAAATACCGAATATTGCGGCAAATATCATGGTAAATAAATAAACGGTATTATAGCCTTTAAAAAAGTTATGAAAAAATGCAAGAACTATAAGAACTATGGCCATAGGATAAATTGCATTTAAAATAGGTACTGAAATCTGAAGAATTTTAGTTAAACCAACATTAGCAGATATCATACTTGATACAGATAATATGGTAACAAAGCTTCTATAGCTTATCTTAGGCATTAAGGTATTAAAATATTTACTACAAGATGTTATAAGACCAACGGAGGTAGTTAAACAAGCTAAAGAGAATATTACTCCAAGGATTATAATTCCACTATCATTAAATAAATAATAAACTGCCTTTGTTAAAGTCATTGCACCGTTTTCTAGAACTCCAAATCTTGCAGTGGAAGATGCACCTATGTAAGAGAGCATTCCATATATTATGGTTAAGAACATCCCAGCTAAAAGACCAGCTTTTATAGTATTAGATACTAAAGATTTTTGAGAAGTGATCCCCATCTCTTTTAAAACTAAGGCTATTACTATTCCAAAATTAAGAGCAGCTATGGCATCCATAGTAAGATAACCATCTAAAAATCCTTTTAGTATAGGTGCTTCAGCATAAGGTAATGTGGGAGCAGAAAAATCTCCGATAGGTTTTATTAAGGTTCCTAAAAATATAATTCCTATAAGAACTAATATTGTAGGGGTTAAGATTTTTCCAAAACGATCTACTAATTTACCAGGATTTATACTAAGCCAAAATGCAATTGAAAAATAAACTAAAGTATATATGAAAAGAGGAAGAAAACTTCCACTTAAGTTTTCAGGTAAAAAAGGACTTACTCCCATTTCAAAGGCTAGGCTTCCAGCACGAGGTATACCAAGAAGAGGTCCTATAGATAAATAAATTAATATAGTAAATATTAAAGCGAAAGTTTTATTAACACGACTTGCTAGGCTTTGAAGATCCCCAGCCTTTGCCACAGCTGCCACTGCCATTATAGGTAGACCTACAGCTGATAGTAAAAATCCTATTAGAGATAATACCATATTACTTCCAGATAGTTGTCCAAGAAGAGGAGGGAAAATTAGGTTTCCAGCTCCGAAAAACATTGAAAATAGCATTAAACTTACTAATAGCAAGTTCTTTTTTGATAAAGTATTCATAATCAATTCCTCCAAATAAGTTAGTATTTTTTAGTTGGTATAAAATATTAATATCTATGTCAGAATCCATAATACCACCTCCCATAATTTTGAAAATAAAAAAGTCCCATCCCTAAAAAGGGACGAGACTTACTCGCGTTACCACCCTAATTCTATAAATAAGCAAAAAAGCTAATTTATAGCACTCAAATAAAGGTACCCATGATACCCACTCCTTTTAATGGTGGAGTTCCATCAAATCTTACTATATTTCAGATTTGCTTATCAGAGATGATTTTTGGATATACTCTGAACGTTGACTCTCATCAAATGTCAATTCTCTGTAGAACAGATGTTATACCTTACTGCTTCTCTTCACTGAATTTAGAATATGTTTTTTATATTTATACCATAATGTTATTATACTGTCAAATAATTTCTTTGAAAAATATTAAGTTTTATGAAAATAGCTTAAGTTTTTAGGTTTTTATAAAGAGGAATGAAGGAGATATCCGTGATACTAGCAATAAAATTAAGAATTATTATAAAGGTATAATTATTTTTTAAAATCTTTCGATAATTAGAGTATAATTATTTAAAAATTATTTCAATAATTATGTAAGAAATAGTTGTAAATACCATATGAAGTGACTATAATAAGCTTAATAAATAGGTAAAATTTATGGAGGATATCATGATAAAAAATCTAAGGATTAGAGGAAGACTATTTTTATTAGCTGCCTCTCTTATAATAATTTCATTCATCATAGGGGCAACAGGATACTATTATTTATGTAGGGCCCATGAGGATGTAACAGATCTTTATGAAGAAAATTTGACTGCTATTCAATACTTAAATGATAATAGGAATCAATCACGAGCTATTGAAGCTAATCTATATTATATTCTTTTAAGTAAAGACAAAGATAAACAAAATGAAAAATTAGAAGATATAGAAAGAAGAGATGAAATTTTCGATGATAATTGGAATAAATATAAAAGTACAGATGTAGATCCATGGGAAAAAGACAAGTTTCATGATTTAGAGAGTAATCTTGAATTATACAGAAATAGCAGAAATAAAGTTATTGCTCTCGATTTAGAAGAAAAAACAGAAGAGGCTATGAATGAACATGAAAAAACTAAAGAAGTAAAGAGTAAGTTTGAAGATGAGTTAAGGGAGCTTGCAGATTATAATACGAATCTTGCAGCAGAAGTTCATTTAGCCAACGGTAAAGAATTTAATGAATCTAGAAGAGTATTTTCTATTCTTATGTTCTTAAGTGTAACCCTTGGGGGAATTCTTACTTTTATAATAGCAAGATCTATAGTTTCACCACTGTCATTTTTAATTAAACATTTAAATCTTTTAGCTAAAGGGGATTTTTCTTCAACAGTTCCCTTAGAATTAAAAGAAAAAAGAGATGAGATTGGAGATATTTCAAAATCTGTAGATTTTATGGCTACAGCATTAAAGGATTTAATTTTAAAGATAAAAGAGCAATCAATGGGTATTGAAAGAGTTGTGGAAAAGGTTTCAGAAAATGTAAATACTCTTAATTTCGGTATAGAAGAGGTGTCAGCAACCACAGAAGAATTATCAGCGGGGATGGAAGAGACTTCTGCTTCATCAGAAGAGATGAATTCTTCTTCTATTGAAATAGAAAAAGTTATTGAGAAAATAGCATCGAGAGCTAAAGATGGGTCAGTATCTGCTAATGAGATTAATAAAAATGCTATTAATATAAAAAATGATTTTAAACAAGCTGAGAATAAAGCTATAGAAATATTTAATCATAGTAAAATGGATTTAGAGAAAGCAATTGAAGAATCAAGAGTAGTTGAAGAGATTAATTTATTGTCCCAGTCTATTATGGATATAACCTCTCAAACTAATCTTTTAGCATTAAATGCAGCTATAGAGGCAGCAAGAGCAGGAGAGAGTGGACGAGGCTTTTCAGTTGTGGCAGAGGAAATAAGAAAACTTGCAGAGGATTCTAAGAACGTTATAGGACAAATACAACAAATAACAGAAAAGGTTATTGACTCTGTAGACAAGCTGTCAAATAGTTCTAATCAGCTATTAATGTTTATGTCTAAGGATGTGTACAAAGACTATGAAAATATGCTTAATGTGACAGAGAAATATAGTGAAGACTCAATATTTATAGAAGAATTAACTAAAGAATTTAGTTTAAATTGTGATAATTTATTACACTCGGTAAAGGATATACTAAAGACCATAGAACAAGTTACAGAAGCTTCTAATGAAGGAGCTGAAGGTACTATAAATATTGCTGAAAAAATTGTTAAAATAAATGAGAAGTCTGCTGAAATAATAAAAGAAGTAAAATATTCAGAAGAAATCTCAGAGAACCTTATAAAAGAAGTTTCTAAGTTTAAAATATAGGTTTACATATAAATATTAATTTAATTTCTTTGGCTAGAAGGTTTTTACTGAAATTACTTAGTCTAAAATCAGGAATTTTTCTAGTGAAAAACTTTAATGAAAGTTTTTTTAGAGTCATATATTTTAATAGCACAATAGGTCATTTTTATTTAAGGAGGGGTATATATGGTTATAAGAGAAATAAAGGAAGATGACAATAAGAACATAGAACAGGTTATAAGAAAATGTCTTATAGAATTTGGAGCAAATAGAGAAGGATTTGCTTGGGCAGATCCAGAACTTTCAACCCTTTCTAGAGCCTATAGTGAAAAAAACACTAAATATTGGGTGGTTGAAAGTGGAGGAGAAATTTTAGGAGGATGTGGTATAGCACCTGTTAAAGGATTAAAAGGTGTTTGTGAACTTCAAAAGATGTATTTATTAAAGGAAGCTAGAGCATTAGGAGTGGGACAAAAGTTAATGGACATAGCTTTAGATTTTGCAAAAGATCATTATGAAACTTGCTATTTAGAAACTTTAAAATCCATGATGGTAGCAAACAAATTTTATAAGAAAAATGAATTTATAGAACTGGAAGAACCACTTCTAAAAACAGATCATTTTTCCTGTGATGCATGGTATGTAAAAAAGTTAATATAAGAGACATAATAATAACCATACATAATAATATTAAATGTGTGGTTATTTATTTTATCAGTTATATAAATTTAGATTAGGGAATAAATAAAGGATATCAAGACATATTCTTTTAATAGACAATAATTTTTAAAAAAATAAACATATTATATAAGGGGTGAAATAAAAATTATATTTACTGATAAAGTATTTTAAAAATAAGACTATTACTTAATAAGAATAATAAATAAACTTAACTTATTGTTAGAATGTTTTTATTATTATATAAATTAAAAGAAAATTGACACGATAGATTATATATAATTTATTTAAGAGAGGAATAAAAATATGGGAATGGGAAAGAGAAAAAGTATAAAAAAAGAAATAATATTACTCTTAGTGTTGACTTCTATAATTCCAATATTAATAATTGGAGGAGTAAACTTTTACTCATTAAATAGCAATCTAAGAGAAGACCTTCATATCATAAATAAAAATGGATTAGGTATAATTAGAGAGGCTTTGAGTTCTGATAATAGGGATAGTATTGCAGATATAAATTATCTTTCTACAGATGCTAATGCTTCAGGAGTTATTGAGAATAAAAATAATGAAGCTTTTTGGCTTGAAAAAAATCTGAATAATTATATAAAATCTAATGAGAATGCTTTATTTACTGCTATGGCAACAAAGGATGGAAATATTATTACAGCACCTAAGGCGGATTTTCCAGATGGATTTGATCCTAGAACTAGAGAATGGTATGAGGATGCAGCGAAAGATCAAAATGGAGTGATTATATCTGAACCTTATAAGGATATAAGCACAGGTGATATGGTTATAACTTATTCCAAGGCTGTAAAAAATGAAAATAATGAATTCATAGGGGTTATGGCTCTTGATAAGAAACTTAGTAGAATTTCTGATATTATAAATAATATAAATCTTGGAAATAATACATTTGCAACAGTTTTGAGCAAAGAAGGAAATATTGTAGCTAATAAGGACAAAAACTTAATTGGAAAAAATAAAGAAGATGAACCTTGGATAGAGGAGGTTATGGCTCTTGATAATGATTCTCATAAGGGGATTGAAATTAGTGATATAAGCTATGAGATGTATAAGGAAATAGATAAAGAGTCAGGATTAATCGTTGTAACATTTACCCCTACAAAGGAAATTTTAAAAATAGTTTTAAGGGGGATGGATATATCTATAATTATTTTCATATTAATCGTAATATTTGTAGGGATATCTGCTAGATTATTTACAAAGAGATTAACAGAACCTATTAAAGAAGTTGTAACCATACTTAATAAGGTTAAGAATGGTAGCTTTAAAGAAAAAGCAAAATCAAAAGCTTACTATAATGAAGATGTAAACTCTATGATTCTAGCGGTTAATTCATTGATAGATGATATGGTGGTTCTTTTAGAAGGAGTTAAGGAAGCGGCAGATAAGGTTAATAATGGAGCAGATACTTTATTTAATATAGTAAACCAATCAAATCAGGTAGGAGAAGAAGTAGCAAAGTCAATAGAGCAAATATCAGAAGGAGCTACCACTCAAGCATCAGAACTTGAGTATAGTGTAGGAATTGTAAATACACTAGAAGAAGAAATTAATACATCTTTAAGCAGTGCAAAAATCATGAGTACTCTTTCTAATGAAGTTAAAAATTCATCTATTGAAGGTATGGTATCCATGAAAGAATTAAGTGAGAAATATGAAGATAATAAAAAGTCTAGTGAATATATATCCTCTAAAGTAGATTTATTATCTACTAAATCTGATGAAATAGAAATAATTATAGATGTTATTAGATCTATAACTGAACAAACTAGCCTTTTAGCATTAAATGCTAGTATAGAAGCTGCAAGGGCTGGAGAGGCAGGAAGAGGTTTTTCAGTAGTTGCTGATGAGGTTAAAAAATTAGCAGAGCAATCATCAAAATCAGCTAAAGAAATAAATAGTGTTATTGTAGAGATAAAAGGAAGTATATCTGAATTATATGAAGAAACTAAGAATACAGAGAGATTAAATAAAGAAACCAGTGAAAAACTAGAGACCACAAAGGCTAAATTTAAAGTTATTGACGATAGTATTAAAAATTTAGAGAATAATATTGAAGAAGTTACTCTTTCTCTAGATAAAATAGATAATAGTAAAAATTTAGTTGTAACAAAGATCTCAGAGGTGGCAGCAGTATCACAAGAAACAGCAGCTACCACAGAGGAAGTAAGTGCTGCTTCAGAAGAGCAGTCATCAGGACTTGAAGAAATGACCGGGGAAGCTGAAGTTTTAAAGGAACACTCAAGTAACTTAAATTCATTAATTAAGAAGTTTGAAATATAGGATTAATATATAAGGAATCTTCCTTTAGATGGTGTTCTTTTAATCATCTAAAGATTAGATGATTAGTCTAAGTGTGTAGCAACTGTTATCTCCCAAATTTAAAAAGAATGGGAGTGTTAAAGCTTATAGCCATCAGATAGAACGAATCTTCCTTTAGATGGTGTTCTTTTAATCATCTGAAGGTTAGATGAGTTAATCTAGGGGCCGTAGCAACTGTTATCTCTCAAATTTTAAAAGAATGGAAGTGTCACAGTTGCTAGGCATCAGATAAATAAATTAATGTAAAATAAAAAAGTCTGGCTTAGTCCAGACTTTTTTATTTATAATTAAGTAATATAAATAGGAGGAATTACAGAGACTAATACTAAAGGTCTTTCTATGGAGGAGGTATTAACTTTGAAGGATAATAATAAAAAGAGTAAGAGTATCCATTTAATTTTTATATTTTAGATGACAATGATACTGATAAGGTGAAGATTAATTAAAAAAATCATTAATGAATACAAGAATCTTATAAATACTTTAAAAAATGTATGGTATGCGATTATATAAATTATATTATTATATAGTTTTTTTTAATAATATTGGTAATGATATATATAAATATGTTTTTATTTATTAAATAAGTAGTATATTGAACAATTTTTTAATAAAAAAACAAGCCTCTCTTGAGAGGAATTAAAAATAATGATAAAATTATTATTATGAAGACGAAAAATGTAGAAAATCATAATATATTACATTTTTGTCTTCAAGAAATTTTAATATTTTTTATTACTAAAGTAAAACATACTTTTATAGTATGGCTTTGCAAATGAGGAGGATTATTTATGGGAGAACTAGACTCGAAAAAGCTTAGGTGGAATAACCTTGCTTTAATGGCCTTTGTTGCTGTATGGGGATTTGGTAATGTAGTTAATAACTATGCAAACCAAGGGCTAACAGTTGTGGTATCATGGATACTTATATTAAGTTTATACTTTGTTCCTTATGCTTTAATGGTAGGAGAACTTGGATCTACTTTTAAGGAAGGAAAAGCGGGTGTTAGTACTTGGATAAGAGAGACCAGTGGAGCTAAACTTGCGTATTTTGCAGGTTGGACATACTGGGTGGTACATATACCATACCTAGCACAAAAACCTCAGTCTGTTTTAGTAGCATTAGGTTGGAGTGTATATCAAAATGGTGATTTTATAAGCAAATTCAATCCTATAGTATTACAATCTATATCTTTAGTTGTATTTTTACTATTCTTATGGGTAGCATCTAAAGGAGTTAACTCTTTAAAAAGAATAGGAAACATAGCAGGTACATCTATATTCATAATGTCATTATTATATATTATATTAGTTGTGGCAGCACCTTTTATGGTTGATGTAAAGCCAGCTACTGCAAGTTTTACTTTTAAAACTTTTATGCCAGATTTTAATTTTGCATACTTTACTACTATATCAATGCTTGTATTTGCAGTTGGTGGATGTGAAAAAATATCACCTTATGTTAACAACATGAAGAATCCATCAAAGGAATTTCCAAAAGGAATGATAGCTCTTGCTATAATGGTAGCTATATGTGCTCTTTTAGGATCTTTTGCTATGGGAATAATGTTTGATTCTAATGCTATACCAAAGGATCTAAAGATGAATGGTCAGTATTATGCATTTAAAATGCTTGGAGAGTATTATGGAGTTGGAAACTTCTTCTTGATACTTTATGCCTTAGCTAATATGACTGCTCAAATATCTGCTTTAGTATTCTCAATAGATGCTCCACTTAAGGTTCTTTTAGCTGATGGAGATAGAAGATATATACCAGATGTTTTAACAAAGACTAATAAACATGGAGCACCTATAAATGGATATATAATGACTACTGTATTAGTTAGTATATTAATAATGGTTCCTGCTTTTGGAATAGGAGATATGAACTCTCTATTTAACTGGTTACTTGACCTAAACTCAGTAGTTATGCCAATGAGATATCTATGGGTATTCTTTGCATATATGGTTTTAAGACGTAAAATGAGTGATAAGTTTAATTCAGAATACAAATTTATTAAGAACTCAAAAGTAGCCTATGGAGTTGGATTATGGTGCTTATTATTTACAGCTTTTGCTTGTATAATGGGTATGTTTCCAAAGGGAGTGGAGGCTTATACTTCAGAGTGGTATTTCCAATTCTCACTTAACTTATTGACTCCATTTGTTCTTATTGGATTAGGACTTATATTACCAAGAATGGCTAAAAAGAATAAAATAGATAATAACGGAGAAAAAGCTGCATCTTAGGATGCAGCTTTTTTTATTGTATATTTTTAGCATATAAATATATGTTTTATATAAAGATTTCAAATAGAAAAATAATTTGTGAGCTTTTCATGAGAAGAATTTTAATTTATATCATATTAATAGTTATTATTATTACATCATATTTAAATCAAAACTTATATAAATCAATATAAACGTGACTTTTGATCAGTATAATGAAATTTCAATTTTTAAAACCAAAGATTCCGTTATAAAAGTAGATTTTGGGATTACAATTGAGATTTTTATCTTATAATTCACCTTAAGAATTTGAGATAAGAATGCTATTAAGTTTAAAC
>NZ_JBFNEO010000104.1:0-9500 GCF_040797585.1 Clostridium sp. | reverse complement strand
CTTTAATAGAGTCTAAAGAGGAAAAATATAAAGTGAATTTTAATAAGAACTATGATATAGTAATTAAGGATAAAAAAATATATGTATATAAGAAAAATAACTTACATTATGAATCAGCTTTAAACCAAGGAGTAATTTTTAAAATACTCCCTAATAATATAGTTAAGATAGGGGGATAAACATGACTTTAGAGGAATTTGAGAAATCTTTAAAAGAGGGAAAGATTTATAATTCCTATATATTCTATGGAATAGATGAAAAACAAATAAAGGATGCTATAAATCTTCTAGTAGAAGAAGTTATAGATAAAAATTTTAAAGATTTAAATTATATGAGAATGGATGGATTGAATTTAGATATAGATAGTTTTATAAATGTTTGTGAGACATTGCCTTTTATAAGTGAGAAAAAGGTAGTAGAGATTTTTAGGGCAGAAGACTTAAGAGTAAAGTCATCAGAAAAGCCTTCTAAGGCTTTTAAAGACATTATTTCTTACATGAAAGATATGCCAAGCTATAGTATAGGGGTAGCCTATTATATATTCCAAGATAAGAGAGAAAAGAATAGAGAACTTGATAAGCTTAAAGGCAATATATGTGCTGTAAAGGTTGATGAACTTAAGGGAGATAGACTATATAAAAAAATTCAAAAGATTTTCTATAAAAAAGGTAAGGATATAGGTAAGATTGAACTTAGGTATTTTGCAGAGAAGGTAGATAATGATTTAAATATAATAGAGATGGAAGTAGATAAACTTATAAGTTATACAGAAGGTAGGGAAATAAAAAAAGCTGATATAGATGCTGTTTTTCCTATAAGTAATAATGATGATGATATTTTTGATTTAGTAGACGCCATAAGTAGTGGAAGAACTCAAAAGGCTCTTATGATTTGTAATGATATTATATTTAAGGGAGCTAAGGAAACAGCTATATTATCTATGATAGAAAGACAATTTGATCTTTTATTAAAGGGAAAGGCAAAAGCTCAAAATAGGGAAACTCCCGATGAGTTTTCAAAGGCTTTCGGACTTCATCCATATGTAGCTAAAAATTTAATGGAACAAAGTAAAAGGTTTAGTGAAAAACAGCTTAAACAGTGTTTAACTATTTGCTTAACAGCAGAAGAGCATATGAAGTTTTCCACTGGAGATAATAAAATGGAACTGGAAATGTCCATAATAAACTGTGCTAGAGCTAAGAAGTAAATATAGAAAGAATCTTCCTTCAGGTGATGCTCTTTCCACCATCTGAAGGTTAGATGATTTAATCTAGGGGTGTAGGAGATGTTATCCCCAACTTTTTAAGAAGATATGGTTGTTACAGCTTCTAGCCATGAGATAATTTCTAAAATGCTTTTAGAGAATTTTATTAACCATTTTAAATAGGTGAGAATATAATAAAGTTCTCTATTATAAAAATAAAAAACCGGTAATTATACCGGTTTATTTATTATGCGCTTAATGCATTTAACTTCGCTGCTAATCTAGATTTCTTTCTAGAAGCCATGTTCTTATGAATTATTCCTTTTGTTGAAGCCATATCTAAAGCTTTAACTACGTTATTGAAGTTAGCCTTAGCCTCATCTACATTCTTTGTAGCTACTGCAGCTTCAAACTTCTTTATAGTAGTTTTAAGAGCTGATTTTACCATCTTATTTCTAAGAGTTTTAGCAGCTGTTACCTTTATTCTCTTCTGAGCTGACTTTATATTTGCCATGTTTTTTCACCCCCTTCATCTTATATAGGGCCTCTGCAGTATTGGGGAAATCTGCGTACGAGTCTATCTTTTAACAAAGGTTATTATAGCATTAAAAAAATAATACTTCAAGAGAAACTTTAAATATTGGATAAATAAAATTCCAGTTATATAAAATGAAAAAATTACAAAAGATATATAAAGACTTACTTTAAAGGAGGATTTTATATGTTTAGTATAAGAACAGATTTAGCTTTGGAAACAAGAGAGATGTATGTGAAAAGTAATAATAAGGAATCTGACGGGGTAGAAGTTATTGAAAGGGAAGAAAATGATATAAAGATTTCTACAGTTAAAATAATAAATGAAACTGGAGAAAAGAATATGGGTAAACCTAAGGGAACCTATGTCACTATGGAAATGCCAAAGCTTACTTTATATGATGGAGATCTTATGGACAATGTAAGTGATTCTTTAGGAAAAGTACTTTTAGATATGATAAAAGTGGATAAGAATAAAACTACTTTAGTGGTGGGACTTGGTAATTGGAATGTGACCCCAGATGCCTTAGGACCTAAAGTTATATCAAAGCTTATGGTAACAAGACATATTAAAGAATTAATGCCAGAGGCTATAGATGAAGAAGTAACCCCAGTTTGTGCTATATCTCCAGGGGTATTAGGGCTTACAGGTATTGAAACGGGAGAGGTTATAAAGTCTTTAGCTGAGAAAATAAAACCAGATTATATAGTTTGTATAGACGCTTTAGCATCTAGAAGACTTGAAAGGGTTAATAGAACTATACAAATAGGAGATACAGGAATAGCTCCAGGAGCTGGAGTGGGTAATAGAAGAATGGAGATAAATGAGAAAACTGTAGGAGTGCCTGTTATAGCTATAGGAGTTCCTACGGTGGTATATGCAGCAACCATTGCTAGCGATACCATAGATTTAGTTGTAGATTCTATGAAGGCACAGGCATCAGAAAGCAGCAAGGTATATGATATGCTAAGATCCATAGATAAAGGAGATAGAAATAGATTAATACATGAAATATTAAATCCCTATGTAGGAGATTTAGTGGTTACACCAAAGGAAGTGGATGCAGTTATAGACTCTGTATCCAAGATAATCTCTACAGGTATTAATATAGCTCTTCAGCCAGCCCTAAATGTGGAGGAAATAAATAAGTTTTTAAATTAACTTCTTATAGTAGCTAAGCTATTATAGTATTAGAGATAGATAATTTTGGTAAAATGTATTTGACTAGAGTACATAAAAGCTATTAAAAGAGACTTAATTAAATATATAGGTAAAGATGAAACTGAGGATGATATTCTACTTAAAATATCATCCTTAGTTTTTTTATATAAAATAAGAGAATATATAAACAATTTATTTTAAAAGATATATTTTAAATAATAACTTAAGTTAGAAACCTACCCAAGTAATATTCTTATTCTTCAATTAATATAATACCTTTATAGGGGGGATATAGGGTGCATTACAATGAAAGAAAAGAAAATAGTAATATTAAGGGGAAGCTCTTAATTTTTATATTTTTTACTATAGTTATATTTATAGCTTCATTTAATTTTTTAAAGAGTAATATATTAACTGGGATACAAGGAAATATATTTTATAATGAAATGCTAAAATATTCAATCCCTTTAATAGGAGCTAATGAGGATGATGGATTTACAGGACATAACTACGAAATAAAAAAATCTATAATGAATTTATTAGGAATAAACATATATAATCCTTTATCTATACTAGAAAAGGAGCTACCATTAGTAGCTTTAAATAATGGTAGTGTAGGGGATACTGTTTCCTTAAATCCTTTTAAACTTTCAGATAGCAGTGTATCTCAAGGAGAAGACAAGGGAACCTTAGAAAATAATCAAGGAGACAAAAATACAGAAGCTTCTTCTGAGAATAAAGATTTAAAAAAGTCCCTTGATAAAAGTAAACCAGAGGTATTGATATATCATACTCATAATAACGAGGAATTTGCACCAGGAGGGGCAGCTAATAGTATAGCAACGGCGGGAGCTGAACTTGCTAGAGTTTTAGAAGAGATTTATGGCATATCAGTTATACATGATAAAACTATTCACATTAAGAATTATAGTACATCTTATAAAAGCTCTGCCAAAACCTTAGATAATTATTTAAATCAATATAAGGATTTTAAGCTTATAATAGATCTTCATAGGGATGGAGGACCAAGTAAATCCACTATAACAACTAATATAAATGGAGAAAACGTGGCTAAGATTATGTTTGTTATATCTAAGGATAGAAAGAATATTAATGAGAATATGAAGCTTGTAAATGAAATGATTGAAACTAGCAATAGGCTATATCCAGGATTTTCTAGGGGAATACGTCCATATGATAGAGGGAAGAATAATTTTAATCAAGATAAAAGCTCGAAAGCTGTACTTATAGAACTTGGGTCAGAGGTATCTACTATAGATGAAGCAAAGGCATCAGCTAAATATATAGGGAGAATAATAGCAGAGACAATTAATAAGAAGTAAATATTAATTGATGCGGTATTTAAAGGCATATTATGAAACTACCTAAGTAATATTTTTATCCTCTAATTAATATAATACATTTATAGGGGGGATAGAATGTGCATTACAGTGAAAGAAGAGAAAGTAATAATCTTAAGGGGAAATTTTTGATTTTTATTTTGAGTACCATGGTTATTTTTATAATGACATTTAATTTTTTAAAGAGTAATATATTAACTGGTATACAAGGAAACATATTTTATAGTGAAATGCTAAAATACTCAATTCCTTTAATAGGATCTCATGAAGATGAAGGTAATACAGAGCATCATTATGGAATTAAAAACTCCATAATGAATTTATTAGGAATAAACATATATAACCCATTATCCATTCTAGAAAAGGAGCTACCATTAATTTCAGTAAATAATAAGAGTTCAGATAATATTGTTTCTTTAAATCCTTTTAAACTTCCGGAAAGTAGTGTGCTTCAAGGAGAGGATAGTGGAAACACAGAAAATAATCAAGGAGACAAAAATACAGAAGCTCTAGCTGAAAATAAAAATCTAAAAAAAACTCTTAATAAAAGTAAACCAGAGGTATTAATATATCACACTCATAATAACGAGGAGTTTTTACCAGGAGGAGCTGTAAGTAGTATAGCAACAGTTGGGGATGAATTAACTAGAATTTTAGAAGAAACTTATGGTATATCAGTTATCCATGATAAAACCATTCATATTAAAAATTATAGTACCTCTTATAAAAGTTCTTCTAAAACTGTAGATAATTATTTAAATCAATATAAGGATTTTAAACTTATAATAGATTTACATAGGGATTCAGGACCTAAGAAGAACTCTATAACTACTAATATAAATGGAGAAGATGTAGCTAAGATTATGTTTGTTATATCTAAGGATAGAAAGAATCTTAACGAGAATATGAAACTTGTAAATAAGATGACTGAAATTGGTAATAAATTATATCCAGGACTTTTAAGACAAACATATACCTATAATAGGGGACAAAATAATTTTAATCAAGATAAGAGTTCAAAAGCAATACTTATAGAACTTGGCTCAGATGCATCCACTATAGATGAAGCAAAGGCATCAACTAAATATATAGCAAGAATAATAGCAGAAACAATTAATAAGTAATACTTAAGTCATATAATAATTAAAATAAAATTTATATAGTAGGTTATAGAATAAATCTAAAGTAAGCCAAAGATTTAAAGGCTAACTTTAGGTTTATTTTTTTATAAATTGGATAGTATTATAAAAAAATGCTAATGTAGGTGATGGATTATGAGATTTTCAGATAGGTTTAAATATAAAATACTTTTTATAATATGTATATCAATATTTATCTATGGTTTCTTAAGCATAAATATTAAATGTACAGAGAGATTTAGTTTAGGAGAAAATGAGAATAATGAAATACTTTTAGGTGATAATAAAACCATAATTAAAATTAGAGAAGATAAGGCTCCTATAAAGATTAGTAATAATAGTGAAAATGGATTTAAAATATCCTTTGAAAATTATGATATAGTTTTTTCAAAAACTGTATTTGGTGATTTTAAGGATTATATAGGTGAAAAGATTAATAATATTACAGACTAATCTTTAATTGAAGCAAAGGTATTAGTAGGAGATAAATAATTTATATTATGATTGCTTTATAGGATTATCTTACAAGACTCATAGATTAAAGTTCTAAACAAAAACGTGGTGTGTAGTTGCATAATTAAAATTGAAGTTAAATCATTTAATATTCTATAAAACTTAGAATAGGTAAGGAATTAGGATTAAATGATAAATAAACTAAAAAAAAATAATAATATACAAGGATTAAGCCTTAATATTGACATTTACACAGGACCATGTGGTATAATTTATTGTGATTCATTATGACATGGGGGTGAATTCTGTTCAAAGGAACAGGTTATATATGATAAATGATAGACAAAAGCGTATAAGAAACTTCTCAATAGTAGCACATATTGACCATGGTAAGTCTACCCTTGCTGATAGATTAATAGAGAAGACTGGAACTTTAACTAAAAGAGAGATGGATGCTCAAGTTCTTGATAATATGGATCTTGAACGTGAAAGAGGAATAACAATAAAGGCTCAAGCAGTAAGATTAATATATAATAGACCATCTGATGGAAAAGAGTACATATTAAATCTTATAGATACCCCAGGACACGTAGATTTTAACTATGAGGTGTCTAGAAGTCTTGCAGCCTGTGAAGGAGCTGTACTTGTGGTGGATGCGACCCAAGGAATACAAGCTCAAACCTTAGCAAACTGTTATTTAGCCCTAGATAACGATCTAGAGATAGTACCAGTTATAAATAAGATAGATTTACCTTCTGCAAGACCTGATGAAATAAAGCAAGAAATAGAAGATGTTATAGGAATAGAAGCACAAGATGCTCCTTTAGTTTCTGCAAAATCAGGTCTTAATATAGAAGATGTATTAGAAGCTGTAGTTGAAAAGGTACCGTATCCAGATGGAGATCCTGAGGCGCCTTTGAAGGCATTAATCTTTGACTCTTATTATGATAGTTATAAGGGTGTTGTAAGTTATATAAGAGTTATGGAAGGTACAGTAAAGCCAGGAACTAAGATAAAGCTTATGGCAACTAATAAGGTTTATGATGTGAATGAAGTTGGAGTTTTTACACCAGGCTTTATGCCAGTAGAATCCTTAGGACCAGGAGAGGTTGGATATCTGACTGCTTCAATAAAAAATGTAGCTGATGCTAGAGTTGGAGATACTATAACAGAAGCACAAAGAAGCACAGACAAGGCATTATCAGGATATAGACCAGCTATACCTATGGTTTATAGTGGTATATACCCTGTAGATGGAGCAAAGTATGAAGAACTTAAGGAAGCTCTTGAAAAACTTCAAATAAATGATGCTGCGCTTCAATTTGAACCAGAAACTTCTTTAGCCTTAGGATTTGGATTTAGATGTGGATTCCTTGGCCTTTTACATATGGAGATAATCCAAGAGAGGATTGAAAGAGAATTTAATCTAGACATTATAACAACTGCTCCTTCCGTTATTTACAAGGTAACAAAAACTGATGGAGAAACTATAGAGATTACAAATCCAACTAACCTTCCTCCAATGACTGAGATTGAATATATGGAGGAGCCAATGGTTAAGGCATCTATAATAAGCCCTACAGATTATGTAGGAGCTATAATGGACCTTTGTCAAACAAAGAGAGGTACCTTTATAGATATGCAGTATATAGAAACTACAAGAGTAGTTATAAACTATGATATACCACTAAATGAAATAGTTTATGATTTCTTTGATGCATTAAAGTCCAGAACTAAGGGATATGCATCTTTAGATTATGAATTAAAAGGATATACTCAAACTAAGCTTGTGAAGCTAGATATTCTTCTAAATGGAGAGGTAGTAGATGCTTTATCTATGATAGTTCCAGAAGAAAGAGCATATCATAGAGGTCGTGGTATAGCTGAAAAGCTTAAGGAAATTATACCGAGACAGTTATTTGAAATTCCAATTCAAGCTGCTGTTGGAGCTAAAATAATAGCTAGAGAAACAGTTAAAGCTATGAGAAAAGACGTTTTAGCTAAGTGTTATGGTGGAGATATATCAAGAAAGAAAAAGCTACTAGAAAAGCAAAAAGAGGGTAAGAAGAGAATGAGACAGGTAGGTTCTGTAGAGGTACCTCAAGAAGCATTTATGTCTGTTCTTAAAGTAGACTAATAGCAGTTTAATAGGAGGAGAATATGAAAGAGGTTTCATTATATATTCACATACCATTTTGTAAACAAAAATGCTGGTACTGTGATTTTCCCTCCTTTGCTGGAAAAGAAGATTTAATGAATGAATATTTAAAAGCTCTTAGAAAAGAAGTTAATAATAGAGTCAAGGATGTTAAAATCAAGACTATATTTGTAGGTGGGGGGACTCCCACCTATTTGCATTTAGAAGGAATACTAGAGCTTGGAGATATTATAAAGAATCTTAATACAGCAGAGGATTTAGAGTTTACAGTGGAGGCAAATCCAGGAACTTTAACTGAGGATAAGCTTAAGGCTTTAAAGGATATAGGAGTTAATAGGATATCTGTAGGGCTTCAAGCAGTTCAGAATAACCACTTGAAAGATATAGGGAGAATTCATACATTTAATGAGTTTAAAGAGAATTTTTATAGAGCAAGAAATGCTGGATTCAATAATATTAATGTTGATTTGATGTTTGGACTTCCAAATCAAACCATAGAAGAGTGGGAACAAAGCCTAAAAGAAATAAGTTCATTAGAACCAGAACATATATCAGCATATAGTCTTATAATAGAAGAGGGTACGCCTTTTAAAAGATATTATGAAAAAGGAATACTTAGACTTCCAACTGAAGAAGAAGAAAGAACAATGTATAATATGACCTTAGATATTCTAGGTAAGAAGGGATATACTCAGTATGAGATATCAAACTTTTCTAAGAAAAATAGAGAATGTAGACATAATATAGTTTATTGGGATCTTACAGAATATATTGGAGTTGGTTCATCTAGTAGTTCTTATATAGATAGTAAGAGATATAGAAATCAATGTACTATAGAAAAATATATAGAAGAAGTAAATGAAAAAGGGTATTCCTTTGAGGAAATAAATGAAAATTCCCTTGAGGATAATATGGAAGAGTTCATGTTTATGGGACTTAGAAAAGTAGACGGAATATCCATAGAGGACTTTTATAAAAGATTTAATATAAGTATTTATGAAATTTATGGGAAACTAATAAAGAAATATATAGAACAAAAGCTTTTAATAGAGGATAATGGAAGACTTTATCTAAGCCATAAGGGGATAGAAGTATCTAACTCCATTATGAGTGACTTTATATTATCTTAAACTGTTAAGCTAGTTAAATCTTAAAACTGGTAAAATATATAGTCAGAATTTTAAGTTATAGAAGTTTAAACTATAAAAGCTAAAGAATTTAATAAAATAATTTATTATGCTAGTTAAATTATCTTAACTAAGTTTTAAGACATCAAGGAACAAGGTGTAGTTATATACATTTAGTATAATAAACATAAAGTTAAAGAATAATAATTTATATAAAAATTTAACATAGATTTGTTTAAAAGTAAGATATATAAGGGTGGATATCTACCCTTATATACAATTAAATTAAAGTAAAAATTTTTTTAATATTACAAATTACATTTATAAAGATTTGTATATATACTAAGCAAATAGCCTTAATA
>NZ_JBFNEO010000103.1:0-9541 GCF_040797585.1 Clostridium sp. | reverse complement strand
ATCATGTCCTTTTTGTACTTGCTATATTATCTAAGATTAATCTTAAATATAAATTATAATGAGACTTATTATAGGGTTTTATTCTAAAAGTTAGTTTATACATAGGATTTTTTATTGATTCATCAATGGAATTGTAAGGGCATAAGCTAAAGATTATAATATAAGTTTATTATTCAAAATATTTTTAACATGATTTATTAGGTTATAGAATTATAATATTAAGGGAAAATATAGATAAAGACTTCCTTGTATATGGATTATTTAGATGTTAGAATTAATATGACTATTTAGTTTAAATTTAGATTACTAAGGAGAGAGAGTTAATTGTATAGCTGCTTAAGGAAAATAGATGACAATAATAATAATAAACCAATAAGAGAGATAGTATTAGAAGAATTAAGAAAAGCAATATTTGATAATGTGTTAAAGCCAGGAGATAGATTAGTTGAAGTATCCATTGCAGAAGCTATGGGTGTAAGCAGAACTCCAGTAAGGGAAGCATTAAGGCAATTGGAACTTGAGGGTTTAGCTACCAATACTCCAAGAAAGGGCACTGTTGTACAAGGAATATCCTATGATAAGGCTATAGAGATGTATGATATAAGAGAGGTTTTAGAAGGATTAGCAACTAAATTAGCTTGTTTAAATATGCCAAGAATAAAAATCAAGGAACTTAAAGAAGTACTTGAGAATATGGAGTATAATGTAATTAATAAGGATATAAATAAAATATATGAGCTTAACAAAAAATGGAATGAAATAATTCTTAGTAGCTGCAATAACGAGATGCTTATAAAAAAAGTTAGCGATCTTTATGAACATCTTGGAAGACTTAAAGTATTTAGTTTATATGATGAGAACCGTCAACGCTCTGCAATGAATGAGTATAGTCTTATATTAGAGGCTATAGAAAAAGGGGACGAAGATAAAGCAGAGGCATTAGCAAGAGAACACGTAAAAAAAGCTAAAAATAGATTTACAATGGTTTATAAAAATATAAATGATTAGAAGTATATTTAAAGCTAGTAAAACCTTGGGTGAAGGGAATTACTAGTTTTTTAATTCTATTACATAGTTAAAATTAATTATTTATTTTTATAATTAGAGTATGTATCACGTGTATTATATAGATTATATTAAGCTGAAATTAAACTTTCATATTGAATTAATACATTGCGGGAGTTAAATTTTAAAATAGAGAAAACTGTGATGCTAGTTTAAGATTGTAAGCTGAGAGAATCATTTAAGTATAAGTTAAAAATTTATAAATTTTTATTTTAAAATTTCTATCCTTATTAGAACATATGTAGCGATAATAAGATTAGAATTTTACATATTCAATAATCTTAAAAAATGTTCATAAGATCAATAAAGTATTTAACTTGATTTTTTCAGTGGATTACTAGAAAATAAAATAAAGATAAGGAATTTATACAGTGCTAAAGGGACATAATAATTAACAAATATAAAAATTTCGGAGGACATTTTATGAGGATAAAAGAGGCGATTTTAGGCTTTATGAGAGAACAAGCATATAAGCCTATGGATATGCAAGAGCTATCAAAAATATTTGATATAAATAAAGAAGAATATAAAACCTTTAAAAAAGCATTAAAATCCATGGAGAAGGAAGGAATTGTTGTAAGAAACAGAAATGATAAGTTTGGTGTTCCAGAGAGAATGGGACTTGTTTCAGGAAAACTTCAAGTTCACTCTAGAGGATACGGTTTCTTAATCCCTGATGAAGAGGAGAGACAAGACGTCTTTATTCCTAGCTCATATATGAATGGAGCCATGAATGGGGATAAGGTTATAGCTAAGATTTTAAAGGAAGACCTTAAGGGTAAAAAGTGTGAAGGTGAAATAATAAGAATAAATGAAAGAGCAAATAAGACCATCTTAGGTGTATATGAAGACTCTAAGAACTTTGGCTTTGTAGTAGCAGAGGATAAGAGGATACAATACGATATATTTATACCTAGGCAGAAAAAAGGTGAAGCAAAAACTGGAGATATGGTTATAGTAGAAATAACTCAGTGGCCAGAGAAGAAGAGAAATCCAGAAGGAGAGATAGTAGATATCTTAGGTAAAAAGGGAGAAAAGGGTATAGATATACTAGCTATAATTAAAAAGTTCGCTCTTCCAGAAGAATTCCCAGATAAGGTAGAAAAGTTTGCAGCTAATATAGAAGAAGAGATTCCAAAGGCTGAGTATAAAAAAAGAGTTGACCTTAGAGATGTTAGAATGGTTACCATAGATGGAGAGGATGCAAAGGATTTAGATGATGCTGTATCTATTGAGAGACTACCTAACGGAAAGTATAAATTAGGAGTTCACATAGCTGACGTAACTCACTATGTTAGAGAAAATAATCCTCTAGATAAGGAAGCCTTAAAGAGAGCCACCTCTGTATATTTAATCGATAGGGTTATACCTATGCTTCCAAGAAAGCTTTCTAATGGCATATGTTCTTTAAATCCAAAGGTAGATAGACTGACTTTATCATGTATTATGACAATAGATGGAAGTGGTAAGGTTTTAAATCATGAGATAGTAGAGAGTGTTATTAGAACTAATGACAGAATGACCTATACTGATGTTACCAAGATTCTAAGGGATAATGATGAGGAACTTATAGAAAAGTATGAGTACCTAGTAGATGATTTTAAGGCCATGGAAGAACTTTGCGAAATATTAAATCATAAGAGACTTCAAAGAGGAGCCATAGATTTTAACTTTGAGGAATCTAAAATAATCTTAGATGAATTAGGTAAACCAGTGGATATTAAGCCTTATGAAAGAGCCATAGCTAATAGAATCATAGAAGAGTTCATGTTAGTAGCTAATGAAACTGTAGCAGAGCACATGTTCTGGACTAAGATACCTTTTGTATATAGAATTCACGAGGATCCAAATGAGGAAAAACTACATCATTTCAGAGAGTTTATATACAATTTAGGTTATGTAATGAAGTGGTCAAATGAAGTACATCCAAGAGCTCTTCAAGATATTCTTGAAAAAGTTCAAGGTAAGAAGGAAGAGACTGTAGTTTCAACTTTACTTCTTAGATCAATGATGCAAGCTAAATATGCACCACAATGTGTTGGTCACTTTGGTCTTGCAGCTAGATACTATTGTCACTTTACATCTCCAATAAGAAGATATCCAGACCTTCAAATCCATAGGATAATAAAGGAATTTATAAATGGAGCAATAACTGAAGAGAGATCAAATAAGTTAATTTCCATTGTAGATTATGCATCTAGACAATCTTCAGAGATGGAGAGAATAGCTCAAGAAGCAGAAAGGGAAGTAGATGACCTTAAGAAGGCAGAGTACATGTCAGAGAGGATAGGAGAGGAATATGAAGGTATAATATCTTCTGTAACATCCTTTGGTATGTTTGTAGAACTTCCAAATACCATTGAAGGTTTAGTCCATATAAGCGATTTAAATGGTGACTATTTTATTTATGATGAGAGACACTTAGCCTTAATTGGAGAAAGAACTAAGAAAATGTATAGATTAGGAGATAGTGTTAAAATAAAAGTTACTAAGGTAGATATAGATAATAGAGAAATATACTTTAGATTAGTTGAGGATGATCATGAAGATGAGGAAATAGAAATTCATGATGATATAAAGGAAAGTTTAAAGTCAGGTCTTTATGAAGAAAAAGTAATGGCAATAGAAACTGGATATCATGATGAAGTAGAATAAGTTAAAAGGGGAAGGCTTATGGAGGTGTGATCCATAAGCCTTTTAGGTTGTGAGTTATTTAATATATAGCTTTTTAAATCTATATAAGGTTTATTATAATGGATAATTATTAATATTTGTTCGATATAAGGTTAAGTTTATATTAACTCTTTATGCTCCATTGACTTTAGATACAATTTTACTTAATAATTTCCTAGGCAATATTTTAGAACCTAATGCTAAAACTTTATTATTAGATCCAGGGATTATAACAGTTTTCCCCTTCATAAAACCATTATAGGCTATGGTAGCTACTTCAGAGGACTCCATAAGAGACTTTTTTGCAAACTCTGCTTTCTTAACCTTAGCATTCTTTTGAAAGTTTGTATCTGTAGGTCCTGGGCAGAGGGCACTTATTTTTATGTTGCTATTTTTTAACTCCTCCCTTAAGGCCTCTGTGAGAGAAAGAACATAAGCCTTACTGCTATAATATACTGCCATGTAAGGACCAGGGGAAAAGGCAGCAGTAGAAGACACATTAAGGATTCCACCATGGTTTTTTTCTATAAAATAAGGTAGAAAAATCTTCATCATATGAGTTAGAGCTCTTATATTTAAATCTATTATATTTAAATCCTCATCCTTAGGAATGTGATTAAAGGAACCAAAGGAGCCAACTCCAGCGTTATTTACTAAGTATTCTATTTCCATATTAGAGGCGGTTATATTCTCACATAACATATTTATTTCAGATTCCTTTGAGAGATCATAGCTTAAGATTACCACATCTACAGAATATTCCTTAACTAAATTATATTTTATACTTTCCAGTTTTTCTTTATTTCTAGCTACTAATATTAGATTATGTTTATTTAAAGCAAATACTTTAGATAAATCATAACCTATACCACTGGTAGCACCAGTTATAATTGTATATTTCATAAGATTAAACCTTTCTATAATTTCAAAATTAATACCATAGAGGCTTAAATATAAAAATTAATTTATCTATAAATTTTTATATTTAAAATAGCTATAGATATATATAAGATTCCATTTAAAAATCGTATATAAAATCATAAATAAGATTTTAAAGATTAAGATCTAAAAACTTTCTTATCTGATTAATAAGTACTATAGTGTATATGATATTCTTAATAGTATCATATATTATATCACAATTTTTCAACTAACTTGCAAAATTAAAGTCCTATATATTTACAAAGTATCATATCAATAATATAATTTAATAGAGTAATATATATTAAATAGAAGTTTTTCTTATTTAACATTAGATAAACTTATATGAATATAGTATATAGCTTTAGAGTATATACTAAAGTAGGAGAATTAATCATTAAAGAAAAGTTATGCACAAGGTGGTGTTAATAATGAAATATTACGGCAATCTATGTACAATGATGTATGATTTAGACAAGCCTCATGCTCCGAAAGACGAGTTAGACTTTTACATGTCCTATGTAAAAAATATGAATGCGAAGATATTAGAGCCCTTATGTGGTTCAGGTAGATTTTTAATACCGTTTTTAGAAAAGGGTTATGATATTACGGGATTTGACATATCAGAGGATATGATAAATTCTTTAAAAGAAAAAGCTAAAGCTAAGAATTTAAACCCTAAGGCATATAATATGTCCATGGAAGAGTTTAATCCATCAGAAAAATTCGATTTCATAATGATTCCATGCAGTTCATTTTCCTTATTTTTAGAAAAGGATGCTATTATAAATTCTCTTAAGGTTTTAAAAAATGCCTTAAATCCAGGGGGGAAATTAATATTTGGAGTTGAAACTATAAATTCTAAGGGAGAACCAGTGTTAGAGTTTAAAACAAGTAAAACTTATATAACTCCTGAAGGATATTTGCTTATGGAAAAGAGTAAGAATATATATGATGATAATAGTAAGATTTTATCTATACCATTATTGTATGGACTATATGATGGAGATAAGTTAATTGAAACAGAAAATATGGACTTTAAAATAAGATTATATGATTTTAATGAAGTGGATGAATACTTAAAAGAAGTAGGTTTTGATACTTATAAAGTTTACAATTCTTATAATAAGGACGAGGTAAATGAAGAAACCTGTGAAACTTTATTATATGAATGTATAGGTTAATGAGGAAACCTGTAAAATATTATATGAATTTATAAGTTAAATGAATTTTGTATTATATATGAATTATAAAAATTAAAAGTAAGCTCTTAAAAGAATAAGAGCTTACTTTTTTAGTTTTAAAAGAAAAAATATCACATAAGCAGAAGTAATTTTTCAAGGTATAAGTTATGTTGTATTTATAGTTTTTTAACAACATTTGATTTTGGAATATAATTGAAATACAATATTAGTATGTACTTGAAATTTAATGGAATAAATGCATGGAAAAGGAGTGTTAGAAATGAAAAAACTATAGTGATCATAGTTATTGCTATAATATCTATTCTAGGAATTTATTATAGATTTGTTTCGGATTTCTCTTATTTAGCAACTATAGAAGGTAATATTATTTCCGCTGAGAGTAGTAGTTCTCAAGGAACTTTTCATTCTAAAGGAGGAGAGAAAATTAAGTTTTTCCTTAATTCTTCGGTAGAACAAGGCACTTTAAATATAAAATTAACTGATTTAAATGGAAAAGTAATAAAAAACTTTGAAACTAATAGAAACGATTCTGAAGAAATATATTTAGATAATGATGGAGAATATAGAGTTTCAGTAATCTATGATAATTTTGTTGGAAGTTTTAATGTTAAATGTAAATAGGTTATTGGCAAATTTCATATTTTCAACTTAATAATAAAAGCACAAAGAATATTTCCTTATATTTTTATCATTTAAAACAAATTAGTTCTTCTAAAAGTAGTTTATCTGCTATTCAATTAATATGGAAGTAGTTACATCTTTTTTCTTATACTTAAAGTAGTTATAAAAATTAAAAGGAAGCTCTTAAAATGAAGCTTCCTTTTTGTTTTAGATTTAATAAGATTTTTCTTTCATCAATAGGTACTTTTTATTATTCTTAGATTTATTTTTCTCTTTGCTTTTAGACTTTTCCCTAGTCTTAAAATGATTTTCTTCCTTTTTTAGCTTTAGAAAACTTTTATACCTTTCTTCATCTATGGTACCATCTTCTAATGCCTTTAATATTGCACATCCAGGCTCATTTTTATGATTACAATTAGTAAACTTACAACTATTTGATAGGTTTTCTATATCTATAAAAAGGTTTGATAATCCTTCATCTAAATCTAATAATTGAATTTCTTTCATACCAGGGGTGTCAATTACAATACCCATATCCCCTAGGACAATAAGCTCTCTATTAGTTGTTGTATGTTTTCCCCTATCACCCAGTTCACTTATATCCTTAGTAATCTGTCTTTCTTCCCCTAGAATAGCATTTATTAGAGTGGATTTACCAACTCCAGAAGAGCCAATAAAAGCCACAGTAGTTCCAATTCCCATATTATCTGTTACATTATTAAAACCTTCTAAGGTTTTTGAACTTATCATATACACCTTAATATTACTTATAGAATCTAAAATATCATTAATCTTTTCCTCTGGATTCTCACATAAATCTTTCTTAGTTAATAATATTATAGGCTCCACCTTTCCTTTAAAAGCTAAGGCTATATATCTTTCTAATCTTCTTATATTAAAGTTATCATTTAAAGACATACATATAAAAAGCTTATCTATATTAGAGGCAACTACCTGTTCCTCAGTAGTAACACCAGCTACCTTTCTTGAAAACTTACTTTTTCTTTTTAATACATGGTGGATTCTTAGAGTATCATTAGAAGATAAAGGCTTATCTAAAACCACCCAATCTCCCACAGAAGGGTAACTTTCCTTTCCAGTAGCAGTGTGAATAAATCTACCAGATACAGGAGATAGAAATTCCCCTTTTTCTGTAATAACTCTATAAAGATGCTCATACTCTACAATGACTCTTCCAGGTATATAATTATTATTTTCATTTAATTTAGTAAATTCTTTCTCAAAGTTCTCGTTCCATCCTAATTTAATTAAATTCATATATTCCTCCTAAATTTAGGCATAAAAAAGCCCTAGAATAGCCTGCTACTCTAGGGTACAAAACGAAAACTATAGACTATATCTAGAGTAGCAGCTTAAATTATACATTTTTGTTTGTAAATATATTCTTGTATTCATCATAGCCACCACATCCTTTCAAAAAATTATAACCTTATATTACTATATATCTTAGTATATGTAAATAGATTTTTAAAAAAAATATGAATATTGCGGTTAATGAAAATGATTACAATATATGATATAATACTTTAAGTAATATAAAAGGAGTGTGAGTTTATGAAATTATTTATTGATACAGCTATAACAGATGAGATCAGAAAGGTAAGTGAAATGGGAGTTATTTGTGGAGTAACTACAAACCCTTCATTAATTGCAAAATCAGGAAGAGATTTTAAAGAGGTTATTGAAGAAATAACTTCTATTGTAGATGGCCCAATAAGTGCAGAGGTTATAAGCCTTAATTCAGAGGAAATGGTTAAAGAAGCCTTAGAACTTGTAAACATACATAAAAATATAGTTATAAAACTTCCAATGACAGAAGAGGGATTAAAGGCTACAAAGAGTTTATCTTCTAAGGGAATAGAAACTAATGTAACATTAATATTTTCAGCAGCTCAAGCATTACTTGCAGCAAGGGCAGGAGCCACCTTTGTAAGTCCATTCCTTGGAAGACTTGATGATATAGGCATGGATGGAATGAATCTAATAGAAGAGATAGTAGATATTTTTGACATCCATGGAATAGAGACAGAAATAATAGCAGCTAGTATAAGAAATCCTATACATGTAACTAAAGCAGCTAGAATAGGAGCTCACATAGCTACAGTTCCATATAAGGTAATAATGGAGATGACAAAGCATCCTTTAACAGATATAGGAATAGAAAAGTTCCTAAAGGACTGGGAAGGTGCTAAAAAATAATATATTATTAAATTAGAGAACAAGGAGCAGTTTAAAATTTTACTGCTTCTTGTTTTTTTACTTAACTTCTTGTACTGCCTAAATAACCTAATTGAAATTTATTATAGAGTTAATAGATGAAATTTCAGTATATACATGACAAAAAACTTTAACATGAATTATTTTATTAATTTATATTTTTAATATATTAGGAGGAAGCCTATATATAATTTCTAACTCGAATATTATGCTATAAAATACTTGAAATTCTAATTTAGCTGTTGAATTTATTTCAAAATCTAGATAGGATATTAGATTAAATAGGGCGTAAAGGGATTAAAAGTACTTTTTAATTAAGAAGAATATTATAAAATAGTAGTGAATCGTAAAGAAGAGATCTAATCTTACGGCTATGTTTTAATATAGTGTTTATATTAGACATAATATTAAGGGAAGCCCTAAACTTCCCTTAATATTATTTGAAAATTCTATTTTTCAAATCTTTTTCCAGTATTTGAATAGACTATTACAAATATTAGTGATACATTAAATAGCACAAGTGCAATAGTGGTTAGAAATTTTATATTAAAAATATCGTTTAAAACAAAAAGCGTTATACATATTGCGATAATAAACATAAATTTGCCCATAAGTTTACACAAAGAAAGAACATCATACTTTTCTTTTTCTTCCTTTGACATAGTATTAAGACCTGCTATTAAGAAAGCCCCTTTTCCAATAGATAAAACAATACCCAGCACAACAAACAACACAATAAATAATATCTTTGCAATCATATGAGTCTCCTCCTTAAATACAATTAATTCATATTCCAATTATATCACTATCTTGAAAAT
>NZ_JBFNEO010000102.1:0-9605 GCF_040797585.1 Clostridium sp. | reverse complement strand
GTCTTCGGTAGTAGGCTTCTTATGATGCATAGAGGAGAAAAAATTCTTGATATAGGTGAAACTAAAAAACGTGTTTTAACCAAGAATGATTTGGTAGAAGAATTTAATAAAATTACATTTAAAGAGGACCTATCTGATAGAGTAATGTTTGCATAAATCACCTGAAGGAATATTCGTTCTATAAAAAGCAATTATAAATATAATTAAGATTAAGAAAAGTTTTTAAAACTTCATAATAGAAATTTAAAAGTTCATTAAAACTCATAGGTATTTTCAATTACTATGAAGTTTTAATGAACTTTACTTTTATAGTGTTAAATATAAAAGTTTATAAATCATATATAACCATCAATATGATATAATTCTTTTAGAAAATTATTATGAAATTTAGAGGGTTTAAATATGCGAATTTTGTTTAGATTTTTATTTAATAATATAGTTGAAAAAAAGCTAAGAGCCTTTCTTATAATTACTTCTGTTGCTGCAGCTACAGCTATGTGTTTTGCCTCCCTAGGACTTTCTACTTCTTATTCAGAAATGGTTGAAGAGAGGATGAAATCTAAAATAGGGGAAGCTGATATAATAATCCATGGAAATAATGATAGTATGACTCCATTTTTAGATAGGGATAAGATTCTTATAGCTACTAAAGATTATAAGAAATCATTAATTTTTGATGGAGAGGGATCTTATGAAAGTAAAGATGATATAGTTAAGATAAATATTAAGGCTGGAAACCTAGAGGGGTTAAATAATATAAATCCTATTGTTTTAAGTAGTGAAAGTAAGGACTTTAATTTAAGTGATATAAAAGATAATAAGGTTGTAATATCAAAGAAATTTAGTGAAGATAGACAGCTAAATCTAGGAGATGAATTTACTATAACCACAGAAAAAAAGGATATATCTTTAGAAGTAGGAGCAATTGCAGTAAACAAGGGGTTCTTCTCAGATAATCCAGGAGAAGCCACTCTAGTTATGGATAATGATGGACTTAGTAAAGTTTTAGATAGGGATAGTATTATAACATCCACCTTAGTTGATGTTAAGGAAGTTGATATTAAGGATACAATGGATGACTTAAAAGGGGAACTTAAGGATTATGAAATATCAGAAACCATAAGTAAAGAGAGCTTAGATAATAGGGTAAAGCAGTTTACATTGCCTTTTTACATAATGCTAATAGTAGTATTTTTAATGGCAGGATTTATAATTTTTTCTGCTTATAAGATAATAATACTTGAGAGAATGGCGGTTATAGGAACATTTAGAAGTATAGGCGCCACAAAGATTTCTACTGATATAATAATGCTCATTGAAAGCTTTATATATGGGACTTTAGGTGGCCTCCTTGGAAATATTTTAGGAATACCCATACTTTATTACTTAGCAGATTCATCTAATCAGTTTAAGCAATATGGGGTGGAAACAGTAATTAATATAGATAAAAGTAGTTTTTTAATTGCTTTTCTACTAGCAATGATTTTATGTCTAGTAAGTTCAATAATTCCTATAATTAGTGCCTCAAAACTTTATCTTAAGGATATAATTCTTGGTACCTTTAGCCAAGATTCTAAAACTAACTTTGGAAAACTTATAATAGGATTACCACTAATTTTATTACCCTATGTTTATATACAAAGATATAGATGGACAGGGAGTTTTATTTTATCCATATTATGTGCTTTTTCAATTTTTATAGGAATGGTTCTACTATGCTCCTATATAATAAGGATTTTTTCATATATATTTAAACCTATATATAGATTTATATTTGGAAATGAGGGATTTATAGCTCTTGAGAATATAAGTAAATCTAAAGTTTTAATAAACAATTGTGCTCTACTTATATGTACCTTAGCAGCAGTTGTGGCTATATATATAGCTTCTTTTAGTGTAAATAATGTTATCATAAGTGGATATTCGAATTTAGATTATGATGTTCAGGTTAACAATCCTAAAAATAGAGAGGTTATAGATAAAGTTAAAGACTTAGATTATATAGAAAGTACTTACGAGGAGCTTACTTTAAATGAAATAGAAGTGAAAGATAAGGATTTTAAAATTAGATCCCTTCAGGGAATAGAAAGAGAAAATTTTGAAGAATTCTATTCTAATGTAAATATATATGATAATAGTAATAAGGATAAAGAAGAAATTTTAGATAAATTAAATAAAGATAGAAATATAATAGTAAGCCATTTACTCTCTAAAAAACAAGGGTTAAATATTGGAGATACTATAGAACTTAACATAGGAGATGAATACAGGGAGTATAAAATTATAGGTTTTGCAGATTCAGAGTTTATTAATAACTCTCAAGGTGCATTAGTATCTTTAGAAAATCTTAAGAAAGATGGTAATAGATCTGTAGGAAATGTATTGAAGATACAAGGAAAGGAAAAGGATGAGGATTTAAGTAAGTCATTAAAAAAAGATCTAAAGGATTATGGTATTTCAGTGAGTGAAAAGAGTGAGGATTTAAAAAATACTGTAGAGTCTAACAGGGGACTTATGAAATCTCTTGAGAGTTTCTCACTGATGTCTTTAGTAATAGGATCCTTAGGAATGATGAACAACTTTATGGTTAGTTTTATATATAGAAAGAGGGAATTTGCCGTACTTGCTTCCATTGGAATGAGTAAGTACCAAAGAGGAAAGCTAATACTAATAGAGGGAATTACCATTGGAGTGATAGGAGGATTCTTAGGAGTATTAGAAGGGATTTATATTTCTAAGTTTATAGAAGAAATAACCTATTCCTTAAATAGTTATATAACTATTTCCTATCCAACAAAGCTTATTCTAGCTTTAGGAGTATTAGGAGCCTTTATGGTTATAATAGCTTCATTAATACCTATGGTAAAGTCTACAAAGCTATCTATAGTAGAGGAGATAAAGTATGAGTAGGGGGAGAGCTGTGAAAAAGATAATAGAAGTTAAAAATTTATATAAAAGTTTTAATGTGGGAACTGAAGAAATTAGTGTTCTTAAAGATATTAACTTAGATATATATAAGGGAGAGTTCGTATCTATTATGGGTCCATCAGGATGTGGAAAAAGTACCCTATTATATCTTTTAGGAGGACTTGATAAGCCGACTAATGGAGGAGTATATATAAATAATGAGGAAATATCAAAGCTTAAGGATAGAGAAATAAGTAAGGTAAGAAGAAGAGAGTTAGGCTTTGTATTCCAGTTTTATAATTTAGTTCAAAATTTGAATTTAGAGGATAACATACTTTTACCTGTACTTTTAGATGGAGGAAAGCCTAAGGATTATAAAGAAAAATTGACTGAAATCCTTGATATAATTGAGTTATCTCATAAGAGAAAGGCTTTGCCAAGGGAGCTTTCAGGTGGACAACAGCAAAGGGTTGCCATTGCAAGAGCATTAATAAATAATCCAGACTTAATCCTTGCAGATGAGCCTATTGGAAACTTAGACTCTAAAACAGGTACAGAGATTATGAAGTTATTTAGAAAAATAAATAGAGAGAAGGGAGTAACCATTGTAAATGTTACTCATTCAAGGGAATCAGCAGATTACGGAACACATATTATATATCTAAAAGATGGAGAAGTTGTAAATCATGAAAAAATATTAGAAGAAGTAGTGGTAACAAAGGAAAAGAAGAGTTAGAGATGCTTGACTTACTTTACTAAAAAGAATATAATTATTATTAAATAATAGTTAATATTATTTAAATCAATGTACACTATACTCTAGATAATTTCATTTTGGTTAACTTTTAACCCTCGCACCTTATTGATAGTATAAGAGTGCACCTCCCAGGATTAAGGTTAGGTAGAAATAATTTTATTTTTGCCTAGCCTGTTTTATTTCTAAAACATCATGTTTTCCATTATTATAAGTTTAAATGATATTTGGATATACAAAAAAAGAAAATGTTTACAAGGGGCTGGGTATTGTAATATAATTACTATGTAATTAATTCATAAAAGATTAAAAGGAGGAGTTTTTTTATGACACCATCTAATTTTTAATTTTTAAGTAAGCAAAATTTAAATTTTACGGCTTAGAACATCTAAGCTTCTTTGGAGTGCTTATTTTTATTAGAATTTAGTAATATGTCTTTAAAAGCTCTGAATTTATATAGAGAATATTATATATATTTATAATCATATAATATTTTTAGTTCGTAAATTTGTATTGTGTAGAGCTACAAGAAGATTACTTCTGTAGCTCTTTTATTCTTCTAAAATCACTTTGGTAGTAATAAGTAGGATTTGACTTATTTATATAGTTTCTAACTAAAAAATTAGCTTATGCATTAATTAATATCCACAATTTTAAAATAATTAAGTTAGGATTTAAGTTGAAAATCCTATGTAAATTTTAAAATATAAAAATTAGCTTATGCATAAAATTTATTAGTAATCTAGAATGCTTTAAAATAATATATAAATTAAGATTTCATATAAAAATCCTATATAAATATATAGATTACTACTACCTATTGCTAAAAGAATTTATATAAATTTAACTAGAGTTATGATAAATTATCTAAATTGTAATAGCACTCCTAAGATAATAAAAGGAGGACTGATTTTATATGACTACGCCTCATATTAAGGTAATGTTTAAAGGATTTTAAGAGAGGAGTATTCTTATGATTTTAACATTACCAAATTTTAAATATAAAGGCTATATTCCTCTTATTTTTAATGTAAATAGAGAGGGAGATAGTCATGGAATTAAGAGTAAAATGGAATATAGATTTAAGAAACTTTGCAAAAGAGGAAAGGTATTGTCACAATTGTAGTAGAAAGGTTTTATTTGAGGATTCAGGTGTAAGAAGGCAAAATGCTAATGGGAAGAATATATATCATTATGCAATATATAAGTGTATAAATGGACACACCTGGAATAAAAAATTAGAGACTTTTAAAGCTTTAGATGGACTATCTAATGAGAGAATTATAAGAGAGGATAGCGCGGAAAATATAACTACTATAAATATAAAAGAAGTTAGGGGAAATAATATATCTAAAATAAATATAGATATAAATATTTTAGGAGATAAAGTAAGAGTAGATAAGCTTTTAAGTGACAGTATAAGTGGAATAAATAGAAATCATATAATAGAATTAATAAATAAAGGAGACATTCTTTTAAATAATAAGAAGTTTAAAAAAAGCTCAAAGATAATGGGGAGCAGTAATATTACTATAGATATTACTAAGGTTAACTTTAATTAAAAGAACAATTTATATAGAATAGGCTTGCCGGAAGGCAAGTCTATTTTTATGGAGAAAAATATAGTAAATTTTAATGAGAACCAAAAGGGGGATTAGAACGTCTTATAGATGAGAGATGACAATGGGGGGAAGTACATGGAGAAGATTATTAAATTAAATAAGCTTAAAGTAGAAGATGATATATCTATTGCAATTAAGGGCGATAAGGAAGCTTTTGTTAGAATAATAAATCAAAACAAAAGTCTCATGTACAAAATGGGAAGAACTATTTTAAAAGAAGATAGTGATGTATCAGATGCTATGCAACAGTCAATATATAAGGCTTATAAAAGTATAAAAAAGCTAAAGGATAAGGAGAAATTTAAGCCTTGGTTACTTAGAATTATGATTAATGAATGTAATAATATTTTTAGAGAAAAACAAAGATTAGTTGTTGTAGAAAAGGTAGTAGAAAATTCCTTTGAGGAGGATTATAAAGTAGATAAAGACTATATTTATAATGCAATTGGAAGTTTAGAGGATGAACTTAAGATCTTAGTATTACTTTATTATTATGAGGATATGAAAATTTCTAACATTGCAGAGAAATTACAGCTATCAGAAGGTACAGTAAAGTCAAGATTATCTAGGGCAAGAAAGAAGCTTTATGATTTACTTAAGGAGGATGTAGAGTATGGAAGATAAGTTAATAGATAAATTAATAAAAGAGGAATTAAACGATGAAAGCTTACCAGATATAGTTAATGAGAAGGTTAATGAAGCATTATTAAATATATGTAAAGATGACTTTAATAAAGAAGTTAAAAAAGAGAAGAAATTTAATAGAGGTAGAGTATTAAAGATAGCTATAGTATGCTTATGCCTACTTGGTAGTACAGGAATAATATATAACAAAGAAATAGTAAGTTATGCTAAAGAATTTATAGGGACAGTTTTTGGATATATGAAGGATGAAAGAATGGTGAATGATGAGTTTGATAAATACTCAAATAAACCTATGATAGAGGCAAAAGATAAAGGGATAACTGTAAGAATAACAGATATTATAAGTGATGGGGTAAGCGTAAAGTTTGGATATATGGTAGAAAATAACAATGTGAAGGATAGTAGTGGAAATATTGATTCCATATATGCTATAGATCCTTTAATTAATTATGGAAGTGAGCTCTATATTAATGGAAAAGAAATGTTTTTAGAATCAGGATGGGCAATGAATAATCAATTAAGTAATAAGGTCACTATAATATCTGAGTCACATAAGTTTAAAGAAAGATTACCAGAAAAGTTTCAATTAGAATGGAGAATAACTAATATAAAAGGGACAAAGGGAAATTGGAATTTAAAGGTTCAAGTTGATAGTAATGATCTTATGAAAGAAACTAAAGTAGTGAAAGTTAATGAGGATTATACTATAGGAGAACTGAAATATCACGTTAAAGAAGTTAGGTATACTCCAATTTCAAACTTTATTGATATAACTGCAGAGGCACCTAAAGACTATTCTTTCGATAAAAAAGGAGAAGAGGGTTCAGAATCACTTCTTGTAACAGATGAGGAAGGTGTAGTAATACAGCAGGCATCTGGTATGTACTCAGAGGTAAAAGGAGATAAGGCAGTTATAAGTTATGTTTTGGATAGTCCTATTGAAAAATATCCAAAGAAAATAAATATAGTTCCTTATACTGGGAATTCAGTGGAACATTATATTGGAGAAAAATTAAATTTAGAAACTCTTGATAAGATTACCATAGACATGGAATAGGATAAAAGTATTAGTCAGAAATATAAATATTCTATGATTAATAGAAGAACTTCTATAAAATAGACTTACCTTTCGGCAAGTCTATTTTATAGAGAAAAGATATGATCACAGTTTGTGCAAATGTCGGCTATAACTTCTGAACCAGAAGTGAAAAATTTATTGAGTGGAATTATTTTACCTTGTGCTATACGTTTTCCTTGTCCAATTCTACTACAGCTACAAATGGGAAACAACTTTTTATCTGACATAAAAGCACCTCCTATATAAAATTTATTATAATTTACTATTGATCATTAAATTATAGTTCTATATAGCATATATTATAATGTGATTTGTAAAATATGAAATAAATTACATATAATTGATTTAATATATAGACAAATAATAATCTACCCTAGGATATTTATCCTTATATTGCTATAAGATGAACAATCATTAAGAATGTGTAAATATTTGTTTTTTTAAGGGTTTTGACATGAAAATGACATAGTAATATCCTATAATTTAATTAATGAACTAAATGGGGGGATTGTAATGAAAGAGGAATTAAACACTTTTGATAATATAGAAAAAAATAAAAAAAGTAAAATGAATAAAAGACTGATATGTATAATATCAGGAGCGTTGGTTTGCATAGTTATAAGAACAGGATTTAGTACAGGATCAAGTGCGATGGCATTTACACTAACTGATGAAAGTAAGAACTCTAAAAAACTTTCTTATGTTTTAAATACAATTGAATATGACATTAAGAAGACTGATTATAATAAAGACATAGATAAAATATATGACCAGGATAAGATATCTGAGGATAGTATTAAAAATACACTACCATTAGTGGAAACTGTATCTTCTTCATCAGCTCCAGAAGTTGATTTTAGTAATGGAGATAAGGAAGAAATAAAAATTTCAAATGACAGTGAAAAGGAAAAGTATTATTATAATCACTGTATAGAGGAGAATAATAATACTATAGGACTTGAGGTTACTGATATAGATAGTTCTATGGCAAGAAAGTATAGATTAGAAGAAGGAGTATATGTGTCTAACTTCGGGAGTGGTAGTATTGCGGAAAAATCAGGAGTGAAAGTAGGAGACGTTATAGTAGAATTTAATGGAGTGCCAGTAAAAAGTGCTAACGATATAAATGCATTAAAAACTAGGCTTGGAAACAAGAATATAATGAATTTAGGCATAAATAGAGAAGGACAAGAGTTAACAATACCAATTACATTATAATTTATAAAGAACCATTTAAGAGATAATATTCTTAAATGGTTCTTTATTGTTTTATACTGTTATATTAGACTTTCTTTTAAATTTCTTTAAATCCAGCTGCATAAACATAACTGCTAGTACTATTATTAACATACCTATTATTTGAGAAAGGCTTAAGCTTTCTTTAAAAACTATGTAGGCAAGTATGCTTCCACCAACAGGTTCAAGAGCTATAAGAATACTTGCAAGGTTTGTATCTATATACTCTGTTGCTTTTACATAGCAAGTGTTAGCTATAAACGTACTTAAAACACCAATTTCTAATATAGATGCTATAGGTACAAGCGGATTCTCATGATACCTAATTATATTATATGCTCCTTTAAAATCAGTGAAGAATGCTAAGAAGATAGTACTAAAGATAAATCCATATATAAGCATTGTATCTTTTTCATATTTACCCTCAACAAGTCTTGGGGCAACTATTTGAAGTGCAAATAAAACTCCAGTAGATACTCCATATAATAGTCCAATTATATCTAATGACCCTTGAGAAGTACTAGTTATTTTAGATATAAGTCCACATCCTATAATAGCCATCATTATAGTTATAAACTGTTGAAGTTTTACTTTCTCCTTAAAGAAAATTCTATTCATTAAAGTTACCCATATAGGATTAGTAAACATAAGAACCGTTGCTACTGATATTGGGATTCTAGAAACTGCCATATTAAATCCAACGAAGGCAAAAGCAAAAGTAAATATTCCGTATAGTGCACATATTATAATTCCTTTTAAATCAATTTTAAGAGCTTCCTTGTTGGTTTTAAGTATCCAGAAGAAGAAACCTATAGCTGCTATAGAGGTTCTAAAAAACGCTATGGTAAATGGGTCGAAGTTTAATAAATCTAGATTTCTACTTACAATACCCATAAAGGACCAAAATATTGCTGCAATAACCATTAGTCCTATTCCTTTTTTTCTCATATGTATCCCCCTTATAAAATAATTTGTAAGATATAAAATTAAATCTACAATTTATAAAACTAAAAGTAATAAATATAAGCAAATAAAAAAGAGTAAAGTTTACTTACATTAATTAAACTTAGCTTTAAGTTTTGTACCATAATAATTATATATTAATAATTCTTATTTACAGCCTATGTTTAAAAATAAATACTATTTGTAATTTTCAGTTATATAGAACTTATATATAATATAGTTTTTTTACTTAAGGAGAATAATTACCTACAAAGCTTTTAATAATCAGGGGAGAGGGCTAATACTTTAATAGAATTATATTTAAATATTTTATATATAATAAAATTTTAGGATTTAAAAGTATAAAATAAACATATATAATTTAATTGTATTAATTATAAAATCTACAAAATTAGTATAG
>NZ_JBFNEO010000101.1:0-9799 GCF_040797585.1 Clostridium sp. | reverse complement strand
AGTCCCTGGTATATCTATTGTATTTACCATAGTTATAGTTGGCCATAATATTTTTTTTACCTCTTCCTTTGTAAATATGGCTAAACAAAAAATAACTATTACAGTATAGAATAGTGATGTAAAAATCATAGACCATATAGATGACTTAAGAACCTTCTTTCTATCCGATACTATAGGAGCAAATAAAAATATTATTTCAAATCCTGCAAATACAATTACATTAGAGAGTAAACTTGAAAAATAATTCATTGGCTTTGTTTGGCCAATAGGAAATATGTTTGTAAAATCCCCTTCCTTACTAATAATTAAAAGTATAAATATCATTGGTACAAACATAACCCAAAATGCTATCTCATTAAATTTACCCAGATTTGCCCTTCCTAAACCTATAAAATGGGCCGCTACCAATATTGTAATTATTAATATAAATTCTGTAGGTGTTTTCTCTAAAAGGTATTTTTTTATTACCTCAACAAAACGTCTTCCTTGAAGCCCTACAGTCATTAGTAATTCTAAGTTAAATATTATTATTACTATATATCCTATCCATTTACCTAAGTTGTTTAATATTATATTAGTTATACTCTCATAGTTATTTAATACTATTACCTTATACATTATATAAATAAGTAAGCATGTTATCCCCCCAGCTGCTAAAGTTATAATCCACCCATTGGTTTCTACCTTCTCTGCAAGTTCTCTAGGGTATGAAAATAGTCCAACCCCTATCACAGTAACCACTATTGAAGCAAATAATCCAAAGGGATTTATAGTTTCTTTCATAACCTTCACCTCATTTTATCTTATTTCTGCCTTATTTTATCCTCAGTATTCATAAACTTAGGTCTCTTTTTAAAGAAATTTAATGGAAACCTTACAAATGTATCTTTAAAGTCTGACTTATCCATACCTGCTACAGGAGATAAATATGATACCCCAAAGCTTCTAAGTCTTATAAGACGAATACAAAGTAGCAACATTGAAATAGCTATGCCATAAAGTCCAATTATAGTGGCAGCTATTATTGTACCAAATCTAACTATTCTAAAAGCAAATGTAACTTCATAGTTTGGAGTTACAAAACTTGTTATAACCGTTAATGAAACTATTATCACCATAATAGGACTTACTATTCCAGCACTAACTGCTGCCTGACCTATAATAAGACCTCCAACTATACCAATGGTAGCTCCAATTGCTCTTGGAAGTCTTACAATGGCTTCCATAAGTAAAGCGAAACTAAGCTCCATTATTATAGCCTCCATAAAGGCAGGAAAAGGAACTCCATTCCTAGAAGCCGCTATAGAATATGCAAGTTTAGTCGGTATTATAGATGTATGAAAAGATGTTATTGCTACATAAAGAGCAGGGGTTATAAGAGATAAGATTATAGCTATAAATCTTATGATTCTTACTCCACTTGCATAAACCCATCTCTGATTATAATCATCTGGGGATTGAAATAATAAGGGCAATGTAGTTGGCACAATTAAAGCAAAAGGTGAATTATCAACTAATATAGCAACTCTCCCTTCATAAAGAGCGGCTGCAACTACATCTGGTCTTTCAGTAGCTTGAACTTGAGGAAATATACTGAATTTATTATCTTCTATAAGTTGTTCTATATATCCACTATCTAGCACTGCATCTATTTTTATATTATCCAATCTTTTATTTACATCATCTAATACATTTTGGTTTACTATATCCTCAATATATAATACGGCACAATCTGTTTTTGATCTTTCTCCAATAACTCTTGGTACTATCTTAAACCTTGTATCTCTAATTCTTCTCCTTATAAGAGCAGTGTTAAATCTTATTATCTCTGTTAACCCATCCCTAGGACCTTTAACAACTACTTCTCCTGAAGGTTCTCCTACCCCTCTATTGGCCCATGTCCTAAGAGATAATACACAGCCTTTAGTTTCTCCATCAAAAAGAAGCAGCGGATCTCCTGATAAAAATGCATTTATACCATCTTTAAGGCTATCTACTTCTCTAAGATCACTTAATGCAATAACTCTTTCAATTAAATCATCTGAGGATGAATTTTCAGTTCCATGGGTCATAAGATTCTCTATAACAAATTCGTTTATCAAAGTTCTATCTGATAATCCATCTATGTATATTAGAGCAACCTGTTTATTTGCTACTGCAAATTCTCTATAAACTATGTCATAATTGTTTTTTAAAACATCTTTTATATATTTAATATTATTTTCCAAAGACTTATCTATGGTTTCTTTTAAGTTTTCCTTCACCCTACTCTCTCCTTTCTACACAAATCTTGCTGCTATAAATAAAAGTACTGATATTACAAATATTGTTCCTGAAACACCTCTCGCTACTTTATAGGATTTATAATCATTTTTATCCTTATATCTTTTACTTCTATAAAAATATAATCCTCCGCAATAAATCATCATCATTGCTAAGAAGTAATAATCAAATACTTCTAACATTCTCATTACATTTCACCCCTTATAAATACTTCACTTTTATTTTTTCTTTATATAGAATTTATATACATATATAAGAGATTATTAATTGAATAAAAAATAACCTTAATGAAAAACTTCATTAAGGTTATTTTTTATATTCTATATTGTTCTTGTTATAAATACTTCTTTATAATTTAACTTCATATGATCATAACATCTCTGTGCCTTTACCATATCATCAAATATACCAAAAACTGTTGGTCCACTTCCGCTCATAAGAGAACCCATAGCTCCATTTTCAACCATTTGGAGCTTTATAGTCCTTATAATTTTATGCCTATTAAGAGTAACATTCTCTAATACATTTCTCATATTATTAGCTACAAATTTAATATCTCTATTCTCCAAAGCTCTTATTAATCCTTGAGTATTAGGATGTTTATATATTTTATTTATATCTAATCCACCATATACATCTTTGGTCGATACCCCAAAGGAAGGTTTAACCACAACCATTATACAATTTCTAAAGGGCTTCAAATGGGTTATTTTTTCTCCTATGCCCTCACAAAGAGCTGTTCCTCCTTCTATGCAATAAGGCACATCTGCCCCTATTTTTAAAGCAATATTTCTTAGCTCATTGATAGATACATTTATATTGAAAAGTCTATTCATCACCCTAAGTACAGCTGCTGCATTAGTGCTTCCCCCTGCCATACCAGCAGATACAGGTATATTTTTATGTATCTTTATATTGACCCCTTGATTTATGTTATACTCATCCAAAAAAAGCCTAGCTGCTTTATAAGCAAGGTTTCTTTCATCTGTAGGTACATAACATCTATTACACTCTATATTTATACCATTTTCAACCCTATCTATTTCTATAACATCATATAAATCAATAGTTTGCATTATCATTTCTAGTATATGATATCCATCATCCCTCTTCTCTATCACATCAAGAGAAATATTAACCTTAGCATAGGCTTTTGTTTTCATCTCATATCCCACCTTATATTTCTTACTAAGTTATAGTGTATTATATTTTCTTTCATTCCTCAATATATACAATATAATGATTGAATCATTTTAATAAATGTTATTTTAGATTTTAAATCAATTTATATATATTTTTTATTATCTATATATGGTGATTAGATTAATTCACAAACTAAAATTTCACTTAAAACTCTATAATAAATTCACTTATATAAACCTCTCTTAACATAATCCTCTTCCTAAAATATATTAACTATATATTTTTAGATTTATAAAAATAAGCTTTATAACTAATGTATTTTAGTTATAAAGCTTAAAACTTTATGGTTCAATATTTTTATTATTTATAAAATATTATTTCGAAATTAAGTTATTATTAACTTTAAGTTGGTTAACTATAAAAAATCCCTTTATTCCTTTATAGATTATAAAACTTATTTTAAGATTTATAATAGTTATCCCTTAACCCATAGTGTGATAGTATTAGCTAAATTAAATATATTAAGTAAAACTACTCTTCATTAAACTGTGCTTTGTTAGCTTTACATATAGGGCATAACCAGCTTTGGGGTAAATCTTTAAAAGCTGTATTTGGTTGTACTCCACTTTTTGGTTCTCCTATAGCTGGATCATAAACATATCCACATATCTTACATATATATTTCATATAATCCCTCCTAGTTTCTATTCATTCATAGCTTTTAATCTATTTTCATAATTCTTCACTATATCTAGAAGAGGTTCATAATCTTCAAAAAATACTACCAATATATCTTTTTCCTTCATATTATCAATAGCTATTTTAAGTGCTTCCTCTTCATTTAAAACGGTAGTGAAATTTCTATTACCGCTAAGCTTTACACCTTCTTCTAAAAGTTTAGCTATCTCTCCACTTTTTCTACTTCTCTTATCTTTATCTTCTTTTATATATATTGAATCTAAAAACTCCCCGCATAACTTACCTACGTTTCTTACTTGATAATCTAATCGGTCTCCTGGAACTCCAATTATACCTATTATGTTATTATGAGGTATTTTCTTTAAAGAAGATAACACTGCTTTATATCCATCTAAATTATGACCATAATCTAATACTACAGTACCACCATTAATTTCAAACATATTAAATCTTCCAGGGTTCTTTTCTTCATTACATTGAAAACTTTTTAATCCCTTTGCTATACTACAGTAGTCAACCTTAAGACCAACTAAAGCACTGCAAGCGGCTAATGCATTTTCAACATTATGGATTAATACTCCATTAAAAGTCATAGGTATTTCATCTAAATCTGCTATATAAAAAACTCTCTTTTCTTTTTCTATATATATAGAATTATTTTTAATGTAAACTCCATAATTACCTTTTTTGGTATTTTCCAAAACATAAGGATTATCATCATATCTTGAAAAAATAATTGTCTCCCCTTTAGCCCTTTCTATTAAAGATACACTAACTGGATCATCTCCATTGATAACACTATATCCATCATCTTTCACTGCTTCAATCACTAAAGATTTTACATGAGCTATATCTTCTATAGTATTCATACCATCTATCCCCAAATGGTCATCAGATACATTAGTTAGTACTCCAACATCTGCAAGATCATAACATAGCCCATTTCTAACAAGGCCTCCCCTTGCAGTTTCTAATACAGCCACTTCAACTTCTTTATTCATTAAAACTGTTCTTCCACTTTCAAAACCAGTATCATCACCCTTATCTATACAAAGGTCATTGATATATATGCCTGAGGTTGTAGTCATTCCAACCTTATATCCTCTATTTTGTAATATATGAGATATGAGCCTTGTAGTTGTAGTTTTACCGTTGGTACCTGTAATGGACACTAAAGGTACACTCTTTTCATCATTCTTAAACATCATATCTACTATTTTTCCAGCAACATCTCTGCATGTTCCCTCATAAGGATAATGATGCATTCTTATACCAGGTGCTGCATTTACCTCCATAACAACTCCATTTTGAGCATTTAAGGGAATAGATAAAGTTTTTCCACTTATATCTATACCGCATACATTTAAATCAATAGTTCTAGCTATTCTTTCAAAAAGAATTATATTCTCTACGCAAACCTTATCCGTAACATCTACAGCTACTCCTCCAGTAGATATATTAGCATTATCTCTTAGAAAAACTTTTTCTTTAACCTTAGGTATTGATTCTAACTTATATCCATATTTCTTTATAACTTCAATAAGAGTATTGTCTATCTTCACCTTAGTTAAAGGTTTCTCATGATGTTCACCTCTTCTGGTGTCTTTATTTAATTCTTCTATTAAATCTTTAATTGTTTTACATCCATCTCCTACTATATAAGGTGGAAGTCTTAAAGAAGCGGCTACCATATTTCCATCTATCATACATACTCTAAAATCATTTCCTTGATGAAATTTTTCTATAATTATATCCTTGAACTCATCTTTTATGTCCTTAAAAGCATTAAGTAGCTCTTCTTGATTCCTTATATCTAGCTTTACCCCTCTTCCATGATTTCCATATCTAGGCTTAAGAACAACAGGATATCCTATAGCCTCCGCTTGTATTAATGCTTCTAGTGAGGAATTTATTCTTCCCCCTTTAGCTACTGGTATGCATTGTCCTTCTAAAATTTTTTTAGTTATATACTTATCACAAGCTATATCTACAGCAGTGGATTTTGTATCATTTACAATTGTTGCCTCTATTATCTTTCCATGCTTTCCATAACCTATTTGATATATACCACTTCCATAAAGGTCTATATATGGTATCCCTCTATCTTTAGCCGCTTTTAAAATAGCTTCAGTACTTGGTCCTATTATTTCCTTATATAAAATAGTTTTTACATCTTTTAGTTTATTATCTAAATCAAAATTTCTATTTAATTTTATTGAATTTATAAAGTCTACTGCAATCTTAGCTAATGCCAATGCAGTTTGCTTATATTTATATTCAAATATAATATAATATAAATCTTCTTCTATTTCTCTGGCCTTCCCAAAGGATATATCTATTCCTATCCTTTCATGAAGAGCAAGTATCATATGTTCACATACATGAGCTAGGTAGGTTCCTTCTTCTAGTCTCTTTAAGAATCCACCCTCTTCATATATACCACACCTATGTTCTTTTAGTTCTGGTAAAGCATCTATTATAGTTTCATTAAATCTATTTATATTTTTAGTAGGTATATCCTTATATCCCTGTAAATCAACATCTAATCTTATACATCTTCTATGGGAATATATATTTCTACCTTCAAATACTCTATAGTTATTTATTTTCATTGTTATAACCTTCCTCTTCTAAGGGTCTTCTAGTTAAAAGATTGAATCCATTCCCTTCCTTTAGTACATGCATTTTTACATCAAACATTGAAAGAAGCTCCTCTTGATATTGTTCTGATACGTTAGAATAGGATATGTTACATCCGTCTATTACATATACTGCACCTGATCCTATTACATTAAATACTCCTTTGTTGTCCACAATTATAGCTGTATCCTCATCTATACCTATCCCAAGAGTTCCTGGATTTTCTGCAATTCCAACTAATAATCTTCCTATTCTTCCTCTTTGAGCAAAGTGCTGGTCTATAATAACTCCATCTATTAAATCAAGTCCTGGAGCCATTTTAAGAGTACATTTTTTAGGCGACTCTTCATCTATTCCATTAACAATCATAGTAGAACTCATAACTGATGCACCTGCTGATGTTCCTACATATATGCAGCCCCTTGTATATGATTGTTTTATTTCTTCATGAAGAGGTGTACCTCCTAATATACTTGTAATTCTTAATTGATCTCCTCCCGTAAAGAAAACTAAAGCTGCTTTTCTAAGCATATTTATGTTCTCTTCATTATGGGCTTCATTTCTTTCTTTAACATCTAGTATACTTATATTTTTAACTCCTAAGTTGTTAAAAATTTCAGTGTACTTTTTTCCTGCCTCTTCCGGATTCTCTGTAGCTATAGTTGCTATTACTAGGAAATCATTTTCTTTATTTATACTTTGGCAAACTACTTTCAATATTTCTTTACTTCCCTCTTTATCTTCTGCTCCCCCAATTATAATTAGTTTTCCTTCTACTATATCTTTCATAAGCACCACCTCTTATAACTGTATTCTATATTTTGCCCATAACAATAATGATTTATTCACTTTGTTAAATTCATATAAATTTCAATTTTTACACCATAAATACTTTTCCCAGTCTTAGGAATTATATACCTTTAACTATGCTTTTAATATTATAAAACTATAAATATACTATCTCTAAACTCAATATTTAAATAACTGTAAATCATCATGGCTTGAAGCTTACTTTTAGCCCCCCTGTGGTATACATAATTTTAACTAAGATACCTTTTAATAGTACATAACTTTATTTAAAGCTACTTGACCTTGGCTCAATATAAAGCCTTAGTTCTATACTTCATAATTATTAATATATGTATAAAAACCTATAAACAAAAGGACTATAAAAGACTTAAATACAAAGTCTTTTATAGTCCTAAATATAATAATATTTTTAATACTATAATTTAATACTCCTTATTAAAGTATAGCTCTTCCAGGTATTAATAATTTATCTCCTAACCTTATGCTCTCAACATTTTCTAAAGAATTTAATGCCATTAGCTGATCTACTGTGGTGAAATATTTTTTAGCTATACTCCAAAGGGTATCTCCTGGTTGAACAATATATATGGTTATAGATGCCTTTTTCTCTGGAATAGCTTCTTCCTTTTTAGTAATAGATGTTAAAATTTCTCTTGAAGTAGTATACATAACCTGACCACAAACTTGAACTACTGCTTTAACTGCTATAGTGTCAGCCTCAATAGAAGCCTCTAAGCTCTCTAAATTAGTTCTTACCATTGATTGCATGTCTATTTTTGCTCCTTGTATATCTACTGATGATGAGAAGTTCATTTCTTCATATGCTTTTCCATAGCTTTTTTCATCCTTATTAGTTCTATAAATAGTATTTACTCTAACTATACCTTCAACTAATATCTTATCCTCTACAAGCTTTTTATCAGTTATAACAACATCTCCCTTTGACATTATAACTGAAGCTAGTGATTGAGAGTCCTTAGAAATCTCTATATTATCTTTTACTATGGTTTCTAAACAGTTATGTCCATGAAGTACATTTATATCACACTTTTCTTTTTCTATATCTATAATAGATTTTGAGCAGTAAGCATCTTCTATAAAATCATACTTATCCTTTGCCATAACACTTACTTCTGATCTTAAATTAGCTTCTACCCCTATTAATCTATTCTCTCCTAGATCATCCTGCCTAATTTCTACATCTACATCTTGTATTTCCATATTATTTAAACTAATCATAGATGAGTCTACTTCATCCATTTCCACTTCTTTATTAACATAAACATCATCCTCAAGTAAAAATATATCCTGAGAATCGCTTGCCCTATAAAGTACATTTATCTTAACAAAAGCTGAAACATTTATTTTATCTTGTGATATAGTAACCTCTCTCTTGTGTATAGATGTATCATATTTTAACAACTTATCCACTTGTGGTTTATCCATAGAAATTTGCATATCACTTTTAGCTTTAAGATCAACTACTGTTCGTCCAACCAGCCTATCTATAGTTTCTGATCTTCTTAACATCTGTATCTCATCACTATCTACTACTTCTTTAATTATAGGTACTGTGTAACTACTTAAAACCTGACTCTTTAAAGTTATAATTCCTTCTACCCCAACTTTTCTCTCATTTATTATTGAGCAATTAATATGTTCAGCATAGCATTCTATATTACAAGTCATTCTGTGTTCTGCTCCTGATACATCTATATAGCTTGTAAACTTATCACTATAATTAACACTATGAACACCCATGCTCTCATCTTCTCTTGCTAAATATAAAATATTATAGTTTAATTGTCCTTCTAAATATACTTTATCCTGCATAACCTCTTTATTGCTTATAACAGGTCTAACATCTAGCATTAATATTTCAGCAACATCAGGATGAGTATCAGGAATTAGAAAGTCCCCCTTAACTACAGTTTCATTTATACCTTCTCCTAAAAGTCTTTCATATTCTATATTCTCTTTTTGAAGTTCCAACTCCGCCATTTATATCCCTCCCATAAAATTCCTATTTAATATCTATGTTGAATTTTTTTTAAATATTACTCTATTCTCTACATTATTATAATCATATTTCTTTAAACATATAGAATAGCAATCTGAATATATTGTTGACATTAGTCGTATATTGACGTATTATAATATATGGTTATTTACCATATAACCTCTCATAAATTCTCAATACCCTTTTATACCATAGTTGAAAGAT
>NZ_JBFNEO010000100.1:0-9842 GCF_040797585.1 Clostridium sp. | reverse complement strand
AAATAAAAGTGCTACTTCTCACCGTGAAAATAACAAAAGAAAATAAATTATAAATTATTAAAAGTTCAGTATTATAAGTTAGTTTATAATTTTTTTCACTTGTAAAAAAGGCATAATATTATATAATTTAATTATAATACAATAAAAGGAAGAGGAGGTAAATATGTTAATCAATATTCCTATTAAGGTTAAGAATATCAAACATAACTTTACCATGTTAGCGGACATATTATATTCTAATTGGTCTGGCTATAGATAAAAAATGAAATTCTTATTAACTGATAAATATACTTTACTCTATATCTTTCTGCAAATAATTTTTTTATTTTGCATAGTTAAAAATTCTAAAAAATTAAAATATAAAAGCGCTATCTTTTATTGTATTATATTAATAATCTTTAATTATATATATCTAAGTTTAAATTACCTATTAAAATAAAAGAGTCATAGAAAATTCTATGACTCTTTTTTTATAGAACGAATCTTCCTTTAGATGATGTTTTTTCAACCATCTAAAGGTTAGATGAGTTAATCTAGGGGTGTAGCAACTGTTATCCCCCTTCGGGGTGTTACAGTTCCTAGCCATCAGATAAAATTAATTTAAGTGCTGATTACTCTCCGCAACCTGATCCGCAGCTTGAGCATCCGCCGCTCTCTTCTTTTTTAAGTGGATCAAGCATTAAGCCTCTTCCATTTTCAGCTTCGCAAGTTATTTCAAATCCTTCGAAGTCTTCAACTAAGTCTTTCTTTACTAAGAAAGTTATATCCTGAACCTTTTCTACAACGTCATCTTCTTTTTGTTCATCCTGAACAATGTTAAATACTGGGCCGCCTCAGCCCATGCCTGCTAGATTAATTCTTATTGTATAGTTAGGAACATTATTTTGATCTAGCACTTCTTTAAACTCATTGTAAGCTACATCGCTTATCTTTATAGCACTCATTAAAATCCCTCTTTTCTTCAAATGTTAAATAAAAATATTTATTTATTATTATATCACAATAGTATTATTTAATATACTGATAATCGTAATACAGTCTATTGGTTTTTTCAATAGATTTATTTTATTATATAATAATCATTATTTAATGTCAAAATAAAAAAAAGCCGATTTCCCCAAATCAGCTTTTTAGAAAGGAAGTACAGTTTCTTTAAAGTTTACTCTAAATATATTTTACTTATAAATTCCATAGAATACAATAAGTTTTATTAGAAAACATAATTATTGCTATTGAATTTTCTAATAGTAAACCTTCCATCTATAGAAGATATTAAATACCCTAGCATATCCACTCTCTAGTATTTATATCTTTAAGCATATCTCTGGCTACCCTTATTCCTGTTACATTCTTATTTTCATAGCAGGAATCCTGGCTTTCTTTAAGCTTTAATACTTTTCCATAGGACTTTTTTAAGGATAACTCTTTTCCTTTTCCAGTTAAAACCCAAAGAATATTCTTATTTAAAGGTTTCACTGATAGTTCCTCTTCTCCCATACCATCAGTAAAATAGACTATTAAATGATCCTTAAATCCATTTTTGTTAGCATAATTAAACAATGGGGAAAAAGCAGTTCCACCTCTTCTATCTAATTTAGGTTTTAAATCTTTTTTACCCTTAACCTTATATACTCTTCTAACCTTATCATCTACCTCTGCCACAGTTATTTCTGCTTCATTATTTTTTACTATGCCAAAAACTTCTCTTAGTATTTCTTTAATTTCCTCATCACTTATACTTCCACTTATATCAATAGCTATGAGAATCTTGCCTATATGATCTCTAAGTCTTCCTCTAAGGTCTAATCTCTCTGGCTGTCTTCTATCTTTCCTTGTAATGGTCTTTTTATAGCCACCCTTTTCTACCTTTATGATTCTTTTTAAATAGCTACTCCACTTTATTTCTGGCTTTTCCCTAAGAGCTTTAAGTATTAATTCTAGCCCCTTAGGAGCATTATCTCCCTTATAAGCATTTAAAGCATTTTTCTTACTTAATTCCTTAGAATCAAAATCTTTATTAAGCCAACTGTCATGGACTTTATCCATATGAAAATCCTTATCTAAAGCAGGAGATTTAGAGTCTTTCTCTATTTTATCTAAAGCCTTTTGTATCTTATACGCATAGGTCTCCAGTGATTCATCTTCTTTGAGCTCTGCATCTATACTCATATTTATGCTATCTATCCTATGACAGAATCCAGGTAATCCTTTTATAAATTGGTTAACAGATACATCCATAGATAGATTAACTACTAAAGGAATATATTCATTCCTCAAAACATGAATTCTTGAATAATGATCATACATTATATGAAAAATTTCATGTTTTATAAGGGCACACATTTCTCCTTTTGTTAGATTTAAAAACTCCTTAGCACTAAAAGTCATTATATAATTATTTAAACTCCCTCTAGTTTCTATAGGCCATGATAAATTAAGAGATACCTCTCTTTTTATTTGTATCATAAATAACCCAAAAAAGTTATCTTCTCCCTCAATTAAAGAAAGAGTACATTTTTCTACTAAAGTTGAAAACTTTCTTTTAAACTCATTATTAATATCTTCCTTTTTATTAAAGGAAAGTGCCTCTAGAAGAAGCTCTCTTCTTAAATTATCAAAGGCTGTGTATTCCATATTATCACCTCTTAATAACTTTCAAAGAATACCTGAATAAATGTATCACAATCTAAGAATTCTCCATATAAAGAATCCCTATAATCACTTCTTATTTCTCTCATTATTCCAATTCTAAGATCTACCGGATAAAGCTTTAACATCTCTGAGAAAGTATTTATATGCTCCTCATTATGAGAAAAGTCATTTAAATAAACCAGGGAGTTCTTAGCTATTACATACAACCTTGAATGGCTTTCTCTCTTTAAATTATCTCTAACATCATTTGGTATTATAGGATTACTAAATAGCTCCTCTGGAGTTACAGCTAATGCTTTATAGTTTTCAATGAATCCCATAAAGTCTTGTGCAATAGCTGACCCTACATTACCCTTTACCACATTATAAAATATCTTAGCTGGATACTCTTCTTTATTATCTGCATATATATTATAAGCTTTTGATATTCTCTCCCAGCTTCTTGGAGTAGCCTTTACGGTTTCCTCTCCATGAGGGGTATGAAGATATTTAGGGAATAGGGATATAAATTCTAGTATATGAGGATGAATCTTTGCCTTTTTACTCATTCCCCACTTTATCCATTCCTTAGCGTCTACCTCCATTTCCACCCATACAAATCTATCCTCTTGAGCTGGATCCATATCTACAACTTCATACTCACTATCTTCAAAGGCATCATATTTATTTGAAGGATTCATAGCAGCCATTACTAAAACTCTAGGATTTAATTCATAGCCATTTATTTCTCTATTTAATATAAGATTCATTAATTCTTGTTGTACTGCATGGTCACATCTATTAATTTCATCTATAAATAATAGGATTTTACCATCTTCATTATTCTTTAAATACTCATTTATAGAATGAAGCTTTGTATGTACTGCATACACTGTTCTCTTTTTCTTCTTTTTAATATTGTCTACAGTAGTTTCATAATCTTCTACTGTTGGAAGTCCACCTATTTCACCTTCCTTTAAAAGATTGGCATCTATAGTAATAAGTTTATATCCCTCTTTCTCACTTAAAAGTCTTGCAAGGGACGTTTTTCCTATACCACTTTCACCTATTAATAGGGGTACATCCTTACTTTGTAATATCAATTTTACTGTAAGTAGTGCTTCTGAGTATTTCACCTTAAAAACTTCCTTTCTACATAGATAACTTATAATCTACCACAATCTTTTTAGCATTTTTACTTCCATACTTATATATAAAATCTAACTTATCCATATCTAAAATTTCTAAGTTTAGAAAATCTATAATATATTTCTTATTTACATCTTCACGTCCAAGTACATACATTAAAACTTCATCCAGCCATATAGGTTCTACATCTTCATGAATGTATTTAACTATATTTATATTTGCTTTTAGGAAGGCTTTTATATTCTCTTCTCCACTTACCTCTACATAAGTTATAGCCTCTTCATTTTCTCTAATTGCTTCTACTTGAGCTTCAAAGGAAGGATTATTTATAAACTTTATAGCTCCCCAATAATTTTTTATAGCCTCTATTTGTACCTTAGTAGTAGGATTTTTTATGTGTTTTATAGAATCATAATCTTTTTTTACTGCCATTATCATTTCTTTCTCTGAAGGATTTTCTATATATTGAATAGCCCATCCCTTCATATTAATAGCTTTCTCTTTAACCTCATCACTTGGATTTTTTATATACTTTAATGCATTCCAAGAAGCTGTAACTGAAAGTATAGCAGCTTCTTCTGAAGGATTTTCTATATATTCAATAGCTAAAGCATTAGATTTTATTGCTTCCATTTGAATATCATAGGTTGGATTATTTATGTATTGAATTGATGCTCCGTTCTTTTTTACTGCTGCATATTTAAGTTCATCTGAAGGATTTTCTAAATTTTTTATATAAAAAGGATTATCCTCAATCATCCTTAAGTATAGTTGTTCTTTCTCCATAATTACACCTCTAATTAATAAATATTATTAATTGATATTGATTATACAATAAATTATAGCATACAATTTAAATATTTGCTATGGATTTCGTTATAAAAATCCCTAGGAAAAAGTAAAGAGATGGTAAATAAATACCAACCCTTTATCTGATTCTTTACATTATATTATTAATCTATTTTACATATATATTAAGAAATTTATATACTTTTAAATTGTTTATTCTAATTCCTAAATTTACTATGTTATTTCTACTTTTTATTTTTCATAGGCTGAATCTTACTTTCAGATGGTGTTCTTTCAAACCATTTAAAGGTTAGATAAGTTAATCTAGGTGCGTATCAACTGTTATCCCTTACCTTTTAGAGGATGGGGTGTTACAGCTCCTAGCCCTCAGATAAAATGAATCTTCCTTAAGATTGTGTTCTTTCCACCATCTGAAGATTAAATAAAATCAATAATATACTTTAATACCTCCTCCTTAGCTTCAGGATCTATAACCATAGTATGCTTATATGGTGTTTTAATTACTTTTATATTTTTATTTACTGCTGATAGATTGTCCATTTTTTTCAAGATAAACTCGCTGTATTTTTTTAAATCCTCCTCACTTACATCCTTTAAATCTTTTACTGCTTCTTTTGTTAGTCCAAGGGCTTCTGGATTACTCTTAATCATAGAAACTACTTGAGATAAAGAAGGTACCTTTGCATCTGGATCTCCAAAATAATGTTTTGGATCAGATCCTATAAATAAGGTCTTATTTTTAGTATCATAGGTTTCTTCAATATCATTGTTATAGGATAAATCCATAAATTTAGAAAAATCATCAAAGGTAAGCCCTGTTAAAGGATTATACTCTAAAATCTCAAATAATTTTCTATCCATATTAAACTGCTCTAAATCCTTAAAGTTATAGTGAGCCCTATCTAGTAGAATTACTCTCTTAGAAATCTTAGGATATTTCTCTTGGAACATCATAGCCGTATCTGCCCCAAAGGAATGTCCTACTATGTAAGCTTTCTTTACATTATAGTAATCTAAAACTGCTTTTATGCTGTCTAAGTGATTATCCCAGGTAATAGAATCTATTTTCCCACTGTTCCCATGATTTAGCATGTCCATAGTTATTGTCATATAAGGATTAGAGGGATTATTAAGGAACTCTCCACTTTGTGAACTTCCTCCAAGCCCATGTAAGTATATTATTGCCTCCTTGGTTTTATCTGAATAATTATATGTCTTTGTATAAAGGTTAACCCCCTCATATGCCACATAGTTTTCTACGGTCTCTCCTCCTTTATTATCTCCTTTGCTCTCTGAAATTAAGGTTTTTGCCCCTAAAACACCTATAATTAATACTAAGATAATTGATATAATTTTTTTCATAGTTTCCTCCTAAAATATGTAATATATTATTTTCCTTTTAAGTTTATCATATCCATATGCATTTTTTAATTGCTATAATAAAAAAATTATAGCATCACCATTTTCTAAATATTATCTCATTCCTTTTAGATTTTACTTTGAAGATAAAAGTTAATATTATAGCTTTGCTGATTCTAGAGATAAAATTCCTAATACAAATAAAAAATTCTACTGTAAGTTTGAATTGGAAAATGAAGAATAGATTGAAATAAATTTTAAAACAAGTAAAGATTTATTATATTTTTTCAGAATTCTGTTACCAGAGAGAGTAACGAAAGTTTAATTTATAATTTATATCTTCCTAGAATATTAATTTTTATATAATATAAAAGGTCTACGCTAAAACTCTAACGTAGACCTTTATATTAATAAGTATTTAATTCTTTCTCAGCTTCATATATATGTTCTGAATTATTTTCATCCACAGGCTTACCTACAAAATATACTACTGCCCCAAGTAATATTATAGATAAAGGAAGAACTATGTATACCGGTACCCCAAAGGATACAGGTATATATCCTGCTATAACTGAGAATATAGCGACCACAATTGCATATGGCATTTGTGTTTTAACATGATCTAAAAAGTCACAAGAAGCCCCCATTGATGATAAAATAGTAGTATCTGATATTGGTGAACAGTGATCCCCAAATATAGCACCAGTAAGTACTGAACTAGTTGCTATAACTATAAAATTATGGTCTGGAAGTATGCCATGAGCTAATGGTATTGCAAGAGGCATAAGTATTCCCATAGTTCCATAGGATGTTCCAGTAGCGAAGGATATTATAGCTGCTAATATAAATATTATTCCTGGTAATAGATAATAAGGTATGGTATCAGATAATATTGATACTAAATATTTAGCTGTTCCTAAATCCTTTATTACTGCACTTAAAGACCAAGCAAGAAGAAGTATAACCCCTGTCATTATAAGGGACTTCATTCCTCCAACCCAAGTTTCTATAGCTTCATCTATTGTAAATATCTTTTGTCTTACTCCCATAATCATAGCCACAACTGAGGAGAGTAAAGCTGCTTGAAATAGAACAATTGATGCATCGGATTTTCCAAAAGTAGCTTGTATTGAATTCAATGACAATGGAGAACTTGTAAGTGCAATTTTTAAAGCCTCATCTTCTCCATTAAATATTGCAGTATATCCATTATAGTAGAACCCTAAAAATGCTCCTATTATTAAAACTCCTATAGGAATTATTGCATTCCATATGCTTAATTTCACTCCTTCTTTAGGTTCTAACTCATCTATTTCATCTGAACCCATAGGATTCGATCCATCTCTTACTACCTTTCCAGTAGTTCTTGCCCTTTTTTCAGCCTTATGCATAGGTCCAAACTCTTTAAGGAAAATAACAGTAAAAACTATAAATGCAAGTATTAATATATTATAAAATCTAAAAGGTATAGTTTCTATAAATATTCCAAAAGCATCCACACTCTCATTAGAAATTGATGAATAGGCATCTTTAATTAATGTAAGCTCATATCCCACCCATGTAGATATTACCGCTATACCTGAAATTGGAGCTGCTGTTGAATCTATTATAAAGGATAACTTTTCCCTTGAAACCTTCATTTTATCTGTCACAGGTCTCATTATAGGCCCAACTATTAATGAGTTAGCATAATCATCAAAGAAAACAATGAGTCCTAAAATCCAAGTTATAATTTGGGCACTTACAGGTCCTTTAGCCTTTTTAGCCAAAGCTTCTGCTACCGCTTTAGTTCCTCCCATTTTTCCAACAAGAGAAATTATCCCCCCTATAGCTAAAACTTGAAGTATGATTCCAGCATTCCAAGGATCAGCTAGGGATGTTAATATTTTTTCACTGAAATCTAAGAATGATAATACTAAAGCCATAAAAGCATTGTGAGATATTATATTTATAAGGAATAATCCAAGAATTGTCCCTAAGAATAAAGAAATTACAACACTCTTTGTTATAAAAGCAAAAGCTATAGCAATAAGTGGTGGTAACACAGTTAAAAACCCTAAGGATGCTGCATTACTAGATGCCTTGTCTACTTCTGCTCCAAGTGCAGGATATGAAATAATAACCGTTAAAAATAAGACCATTAAAAATATTCTGTTAAAATTTTTTCTCATAAAAAAATCCTCCTTTGAATTTTAAGTAGGAGGAAAACTATAAACGTGAATCAACGCAAAAAAGCCCCAAGGAGCTCTACTCGGGGCTTATATACGCATAATAAATAAAACCACGTGATAGTCCTCCACAAACGAATTTGTGACAACCTTATATATATTCTATATAAGGCCAGCTATATAACCTTAAAGCGTCAGTTATACACTTCGGCAATACTTCCTTTCCCCTTACTTCATAGTGCTTTCCTCCATAAGGTTACTCTTAAGCATCGCGCCTCTATCTACTCTATTTAGAGATTATTAAATTTTTGTTATGTGTATATATTAGGATAAATTCTTGCAATTGTCAATATTTATTTTCAAATTTATTTTATAGGGTTTTTAGCTTGAATCTTAACTTATACATGTACTTAACTCCTTTAAAACCTTGGAGTTTAAGTAGTGAATAAGATAAGTTTTGAATCAAAAACCCTATACTTATAGAACTTCAAGTTTGGATCTTAACTTATCCTTTCATTAATCCCTTAAAGATTATAGATTCTAAGTAGTGTATAAAGTAATTTTTCAGTTGAACATTATAATAAACTATGTCAAAACTCAATCCTTGAATAGGCTTTAAGTAATGATAGCTAGTGATTTAGTTCCAATTATCATATGCTTTATCTAATATACTAGTCTCTAAATTTCTCTACTTCTTTTTTTATTCCCATTAAAAGATTATTAAGCTCCCATACTTCACCTTCTTGTATGAGCTTATTAAGTTGACTTTGATATCTTGAAGCCTCTGCAGTTTTTCCAAGAGATATAAGTGTTAGTATGCTATTTATTATACTAGATATAATATCTGACTTAACCTCAAATAATTTTTGTGCATCCTTAATCTCTTCTTTTATTTCTCTCATTTCCTCATCTAATTTATAAGCAGCATCTGCAGCACTTTTAAGCTTTACTGTAAGTTCCTTTGGTATATGTTGTTTATATTTATAATTCAAAGAATGTTCTATGGTTGCCCAAAAGTTCATAGCTAATGTTCTAATTTGAAATTCTGCTAATATTACTGTTTGACCTTCTGCCATATTCACCGGATATTTTATTATGATATGATAGCTTCTGTATCCACTTTCCTTTACATTAGTCACATAGTCTTTCTCATACATAACCTGCATATCTTTTCTACTTCTTATAAGTTCTACTACTTTTTCTATATCATCAACAAACTGGCACATGATTCTAATACCAGCCACATCTTCTATTTCATATTGTAATCTATCTAAAGGAATACCAAACTTATTTGCCTTCTCAAGGATACTAGATATCTCCTTCACTCTTCCAGTTACAAACTCTATAGGAGAATATTCATTTTTTCTTCTGTACTCTTTTCTTATAGCCCTAAACTTTACTTTTAATTCCTCCACCGCTTGTTCATAAGGTGTTAAGAAAGTCTTCCACTCTTTTATAGCCATTTTCCTCACCCTTTACTTGTTTCTCTATACATTATATCAAATATATTATACTAACAAAAACCATTTTTGTGATATAATAAACCATATATTATAAATTTATGTAAGCCTATTAATCGAGGTGACTTATGGATAAAAAACCCAATGACACACATAGTATATTCTCGGGATTAGAAGAACTAGGGTTTAAAGATATTAATATTGGACTATATGATAAGGAAACTAAGGATAAAACTAAAAATATAGAAGAAACAAAGCCTACTCC
>NZ_JBFNEO010000099.1:0-9923 GCF_040797585.1 Clostridium sp. | reverse complement strand
AATTTGATCTCTTTGAGATTTATCTAAAAAATGAATTTTAATCACCCCCTAATACATCAAACACAGGTAGAGAAGTATTTTCTTTTAAAGCTTTTATAAACTCTTTACCGTTAAATTGATATCCATAAGGTGATTTTGGATTACATGTAATACAAAGTAAGGTTATGGGCTCTAATACCCTTAGAGCCCCACCTTTAAGGATCAGTTTATTTAACGTTTCTCTTTTTATAAATAATTTAGTACCATCATCAGCTATGATAGTAAGATTCTTCACATTACATTCTTTTATTAAGTCATTTAGGAGTATATCTGAAACCACACCTTTTATATAGATATAAGATATGGATAAATCAAAGTTATCTATTATTTCCTTAGAAGCATTTAATGAGGTACTTACCCCTAAATGCTTAAACTCTTTATTTTTGTAGACTAAGGTAACTCTATGGGATGAATCAAAAGATTTACAAAGGTTTATTATATTCTCATCTTCTACTCTTTGTAAGGATAGAAGTTCTGCCCCAAAAATAGTTTTATCAACAACCTTGTTCATATTTTTATCTAAGGAAGCACCTGTAGATAAAATTGTAGCCTCAGTAATTGTGGGGGAAGCAAAAGTTTTTCTACTTAAAGCCCCATCTACAATAGTTAAGGAGGAACCAAGAGCCTTTAGCCTTAAGCATACTTCATTCATTTGACTATTTAGTGAAGGACCACCAAGGTCTACATATCCGTCACTTAGAGCACGAAGAATTATAATTTCCCCCATTGAGGTATGAATACCGGTTGTTAATAGGATTTCTCTTGTAATATCACCATAGGATAAACATTGTCTTGCTGTTGCAATAAGACTACCACAGGGTACATAAATTCTAGGTTTTGGAGTGTTTGTTACTAAGTCGACATCTTCTCCATCACGGCCAATTGAAGTAAGTCCAAGAGGAAGCTTATCTTCACCTAGGTTATTTATAATATAATTAAGAACTGTGGTTTTACCAACATTTTTATCCATACCTATTATTGATAAGAGAGAGTAGTCTCTTATAAGATCAATAAGATGTTTATTTGTCATTTATATTCTCCTAAATAAATAATCAATAAATTAAAGTCGAAAGCTATTAGTGTTGATTTCTTTCTTTTCTAGCTAATCCTTCAGGCTCCAGAGACATCCTATCTCCTTGAGCAAGGCTAGCTACCCCAGTGTACTTGTAATTTTTCTTGCCAGAACAAATTTCACAATGACAATCACTATGGTACTCATCAGGCTCCATGTAAGTTGTTATAACTCCCTCAAAGTTTCTTAATATAACCTTATTATGGCTTTGAGATATAACATAGTTTGGCATAACAGGAGTTTTTCCACCTCCACCAGGGGCATCAACTACAAAGGTTGGAACACAGTATCCAGAAGTATGTCCTCTTAATCCTTCAATTATCTCAATACCTTTAGCTACAGGAGTTCTAAAGTGCTCAAGTCCCATAGATAAGTCGCATTGATAAATATAATAAGGACGAACTCTTATTTTAACTAGGCCATGAACTAACTCTCTCATCACATGAACACAGTCATTAACACCTCTTAATAGAACTGATTGGTTTCCAAGAGGGATACCTGCATTTGCCATCTTTTCACAAGCAGCCTTAGTTTCCTCAGTTATTTCATTAGGATGATTAAAGTGAGTATTAAGCCATACTGGATGATATTTCTTTAGCATATTCACTAATCCATCAGTTATTCTTTGAGGTAAAACCACAGGAGTTCTAGATCCTATTCTTATTATCTCCACATGAGGAATCTCACGAAGTTTGCTTACTATATACTCAAGTTTTTCATCAGATACTAAAAGAGCATCTCCACCAGATAAAAGAACGTCTCTAACCTGAGGAGTATTTCTTATATACTCAATAGCCTTGTCTATTTGAGACATAGGTAAAGAAGTATCATGTTGACCTGCAAATCTTCTTCTTGTACAGTGTCTACAGTACATAGAGCATTGATCAGTTATAAGAAGAAGAACTCTATCTGGATATCTATGAGTAAGTCCAGGAACCGGTGAATCCTCATCTTCATGTAGAGGATCTTCAAGGTCAGCACAGGACTTATGAAGTTCAAGGCCAGTTGGTATTGCTTGTTTTCTTATAGGATCATTAGGGTCGTTAGGGTCAATTAAGGATAGATAGTAAGGAGTAATGGACATTCTTAAAGTCCCCAGAACGTTTTTAACTCCGTTTTCTTCCTCTTCAGTTAAGGGTATATATTTTTTTAATTCCTCTAAGGTCTCTATTCTATTTTTAAGTTGCCATTTCCAATCATTCCATTGTTCATCAGTAACATCTTTAAATAATTCAAAGCGCCTATTCACTTTCATTGTAGTATTTACCCCCTAGTATTCTATAAATATGATATAATTTTATTGGTGAATTTTTTTAATATTTAACTTTTCCTCTAACCGCTAGTTATATAAAGGTTAGAGGAGTTTTTGTTTTAGGTATTAAATATATAGCTTTTCAAATATCTCTCTTAAAGTAGCACTTTCACGTAGTTCAGAAAGAGTTATTTCAGCGTGGTCCTTAGTATATCCATTTCCAACTATCATAGTAACATCTTTTCCTACACCCTCAGCACCAAGAGCTGCTTTAGTGAAGCTTGTAGCCATAGAGAAGAAGTAAACTATTCCTTCATCCTTTACAGGTAGGATGCAAGACATTTCAGTGTTAGGTATATTTACACAGCTTATAGATATATCTACTTCACGTCCACAGTTTGCATCTAAAGTTTTAGTTAATACATCTATTGGCTTTCCAGCATCGCTTATTATAGCTTCATGGCATAATCCCCACTCTTTAAGACTCTTAGCTTGAGCTTCTTTTCTAACCATTGCTATAACACGACCTGTAGGTCCAACTCTTTTCATAGCCTCGTAGCAACATAACATTCCAGACTTTCCAGCAGCTCCAAGAATTAATACACTTTGACCAGGTTTTACAAGTTTAGCTGTTTGAGCAGGAGCACCAGCTACATCTAATGCTGCTAAAGCTAGAGTTTCAGACATATCACTTGGAAGCTTTGCATATATTCCGCTTTCAAATAATACAGCTTTAGCCTTAACTTCAACTCTATCTATATCTTTTTTAACATCTAAGATTTCTTCTATTTTAAGTGGAGTTAGTGATAAAGAAACTAAGGAAGCTATCTTATCTCCAACCTTTAAGTCTCTATCCTTTAAGTCTTCTCCTATTTGGCATACAGTACCTATGAACATACCACCAGAACCTGTTACAGGGTTTTGCATTTTTCCACGTTCACTTACTATAGCCATTATTTTTTCTTTAATTTTTCCTATATCTCCATTAGCTTCTTCTTCTATTTGAGTGAAGGAAGCAGAATCTATATTAAGAGCATGAACATCTACTAATATTTCATTAGAGAAAATCTCCATATTGCTATTTATTTTATAAGCAGCTTGAGTTAAAACCCCTTTCGGTTCTAATACTCTATGAGTTCCATATTTACATCCTTTTGCCATTATCTTGTCCCCCTCTAAAATACTATTTAATATTAAAAATCCATGGTTTTTATATCATTAGGTATAATTAGCTTAGCCTCAGTTAAAGATTGTATCTCATCTATGGAAGAGTCTTTGTGGATTTCACGAAGAACTAATCCCTCATTAGTTACTTCCATAACCCCAAGCTCTGTAACTATTAAATGTACTGCATTCTTAGCAGTTAAAGGAAGAGTACATTTCTTTAATATCTTTATTTGACCTTTACCAGTATGCTGCATTGCTACAATAACACGTCTTGCTCCGGTAACTAAATCCATAGCACCACCCATACCAGGAACCATTTTTCCAGGTATAATCCAGTTGGCAAGATTTCCTTCCTCATCTACTTGAAGAGCACCAAGAACAGTTACGTCTACATGTCCACCTCTTATTAAGGAAAAGGAAGTTGCACTGTCAAAGAAGGCACCTTTTTTAGTTATAGATACATACTGACCACCTGCATTTACTATATCTGTATCTTCCTCACCCTTTTCAGGGGAAGGCCCCATACCTACCATTCCATTTTCAGATTGAAGAAATATTTCCATATTCTCTGGAATAAAGTTTGCAACCATAGTTGGAAGTCCAACACCTAGGTTTACAAGTTGACCATCTTTAAGTTCTTTAGCAACTCTTCTCGCTATGGTTTCTTTTATAAGCTTAGGATCATTAATCATTGCACTTGTCCTCCTTAAAGATATAATCTACAACAACTCCAGGAGTGTGAATAAGATCAGGATCTATTTCTCCAGATTTAACTAAGGATTCTGCCTCAACTACAACCATATCTCCAGCTAAAGCCATGGAGGTATTAAAGTTTTTAGTAGTACCCTTATACACAATATTTCCAAAGTCATCTACAATGCTTCCCTTTATTAAAGCTAAATCAGCTTTAAGTGGTGTTTCAATAAGGTATTCTTTGTCATTCATTATTATTTTCTTTTTGCCATCTGCAACAATAGTTCCAACCCCTGTTGGAGTTAATATTCCACCAAGACCAGCTCCAGCAGCCCTAATCTTTTCAGCTAGAGATCCTTGAGGAATTAGTTCAGCTTCAAGCTTACCATCATTCATAAGCCTTCCAGTTTCAGCATTACCACCTATATAGGAGGCAACTATTTTTTTAACTTGACCATTAGCTAAAAGTTTACCAACTCCTTGGTTTTCAAAGCATGTATCATTGCCTATTATAGTTAAGTTTTTAACATTCTTTTCAACTAAAGCATTAATGAGTTTAAGTGGAGCTCCATTACCAAGAAATCCACCAATCATTATGGTCATGTCATCTTTAAATAAAGATTTGATTTCCTCTAAGGTTTTAACTTTTTTCATGATATTTACACTCCTTTTAAACCTAAAATTTCTCTTGCTTCCTTAGGAGAGGCTATTTCACGTCCAAGTTCCTTAGATATTCTTACTACTTTTTCAACTAGTTCTGAATTTGAATTTGCTAGTTTTCCTTTAGATGTGTAAACGTTGTCTTCAAATCCAACCCTAACATGTCCACCAAGAACTATTGCCACAGCTGCCATTGGGAACTCAGATTTTCCTATACCAGATACAGTAAAGGTACTATCACATGGAATGCTATGAGCCATAAAGGTTAAATCAAAAGGTGTAGCAGATATTCCACCATTAACTCCCATAACGAAGTTAAAATGCATTGGACTATTTATATACCCTTTTTTATTTAGTCTTATAGCACTATCAATCATTCCTTTATCAAAAACCTCTACCTCAGGTTTGATATTTAGTTCTATCATTTTTTTACCGAAATACTTTATGGTATTTTCAGTATTTACAAATATATCATCTCCACCAAAATTACAAGTTCCGCAATCTAAGGTAGCCATTTCAGGATTTAAATATATAGGTTGAAGTCTTTCCTCATCGGACATACCAACAGCACCACCAGTAGAAGGTTGTATTATTACATCAGCACATCTTTCCTTTATTGCATCTATACATTGTTTAAATCTGTCCTTACTCTGGGTTGGAGTACCATCATCCTCCCTAACATGAAGGTGAATTATACTAGCACCAGCTTTATAACAAGCCTCAGCTTCTCTCGCTATTTCTTCTACAGTGTAAGGAACATTTGGATTATGCTCCTTTGTAACCTCAGCACCACAAATTGCAGCTGTAATTATAAGCTTTTCCATTAAAAAAACCTCCGTATTTACTTATTATTTCTTTGTTTATTCTTAGGAACTACGCAGGTTCCTATAGCCTTACAAACAACTATAGGTTCTTCTAGTAAATCACAAGCTGAATCATTTATATCTGGTCTTGGAACTATAACTTTTCTAGCTTCAAATTTCATTTTTCTAGAAGAGTTACCTTCCTCTATGATTTCTCCAACAGCTTCTATATAGTCCCCCGCATATACAGGAGCAAGAAACTCAACTTGTTCATAGGCTCTAAATAAACCCTCATCTCCATCTCTTAGTATAAGAAGCTCAGTAGCTACATCTCCAAATAATTGAAGCATTCTTGCCCCATCTACTAAGTTACCTCCATAATGAGCATCATGACTACTCATTCTAAGTCTTATTAATGATTTCATAATATATATCCCCCTCTCTTTTAATTAAATATAGAACGAATCTTCCTTCAGGTGGTGTTTTTTCCACCATCTGAGGGTTAGATGAGTTAATCTAGGGGCGTAGCAACTGTTATTCCCAACCTTTTAAGAGGATGAGGGTGTTACAGCTCCTAGCCATCAGATAAACACTACATAAATTTATAGATAAGATATAATGTAAATAAAAAGAGCACTGAAATTTTCAGTGCTCTAGATAACAATTATAATATTACTATCTATGCAATGAAAAATTCTTTCATCACATAAATAGCTCTCCATGGAATCCATGGCAAGAGTAAAACTTTTGTATCCTACCCCCAAGATTTATTATAAGAACATAATAAACCTTTCGGCAAATAAGAAATTCATTAAAAATATTGAAGGTTCTTCTTCTTAACACTTTTTAACTACCAGCTTATTCGCGCCTCTACTTATGTCTATAAATTTTAAATTATTTTAATTTTCACAATATTATTATATTATCTTAGGTATTAAATGTCAATAAATTAATGTTTCTTTTTACTACATATGCGATAATTTAACTTTTTATGACAGAAATTTATCAAATTTAAAAAATTAATAAAGGGATGGCTTATAACGTATATCTATACATCATAAACCATCCCTAATTTTTAGGTTAAAGCTTAACTAATTAAAGTTCTATATTTTTGCTACACCACTTTTTATAGCCGCTTCTTTTACTGCTTCAGCAACCTTATGTTGAACATCTTTATTAAAGGATTTAGGAATTATATAGTCTGAATTTAACTCTTCATCCTTTATAGAGTCTGCTATAGCGTGAGCTGCAGCAATCTTCATTTCTTCATTAATTTCACTTGCACGAACATCTAAAGCACCTCTAAATATTCCAGGGAAGGCAAGAACATTGTTAACCTGGTTAGGGAAATCAGATCTTCCGGTACCAATTACTTTTGCACCAGCAGCTTTAGCATCCTCTGGGAATATTTCAGGGGTAGGGTTTGCCATTGCAAATATTATAGCATCTTTATTCATGGATTTTACCATTTCCTGTGATACACAATTTGCAGCAGAAACACCTATGAATACATCAGCACCTTTTAATACTTCCTCTAAAGACCCAGCTTCTGTATTATTAGTTATCTCAGCAAGAGCGGACTTGGACTCATCCATTCCTTCTCTTCCCTTGTATATAGCACCTTTTCTATCACAGATTATTATATTATTAACTCCACAGGAGATTAAAAGTTTAGCTATAGCAACACCAGCAGCACCAGCACCATTCATAACTACTTTTAAATCTTCCATTTTCTTATTAACAAGCTTTAAAGAATTTATAAGACCAGCTAAAGTAACTATAGCAGTTCCATGCTGATCATCATGGAATACAGGTATATCTAATCTCTCCTTAAGTTTTTTCTCTATTTCGAAACATCTAGGAGCTGATATATCTTCAAGATTTATACCACCAAGAGAAGGGGATATTCTAACTATAGTTTCAACGATTTCATCTACATCATTTGTATCTAGAACTATTGGAAAGGCATCAACATCTCCAAAAACCTTAAATAGCATTGATTTTCCTTCCATTACTGGCAGGGAACCTAAAGGACCTATATCACCAAGTCCTAAAACTGCTGAACCATCTGATATAACAGCTATGGTATTCCATTTTCTTGTATATTTATATGCTAGGTCAGGATTTTTTTGAATCTCAAGACAAGGCTGTGCAACTCCAGGGGAGTAAGCAAGACTTAAATCCTTTGAATCTTTAACCTCAGCCCTTGCTATGACTTCGATTTTTCCTTTGTGATCTTCATGGAATTTAAGAGCTTCTTCGTAAATATTCATGTGAATCTCCTCCAAACAGTAAATATTAGTTTCTTATATATTAATTTTAACATATGTTCCATATAAATTATCCTTAAAGTTTATATATAAGAATAAGTTTAGAAGTTTATCTAAAAATTATTCTTATATACAAATTAAATTTCTAACAATGTATTTTTATTGATAAGTATTATAAAATTTTTCATGAATAAGTTAAGAGTTTATATTAAAATTTATAGGGTTTTTAGCTTAAATCTTAACTTATACATACACTTTAATACTTTAAAACCTTGGATTTTGAGTAGTGAATAAGATAAGTTTTGAATCAAGAACCCTATAAGAATAATAGATTACAACTAAGCTTATCAATACATAAATAATATAACTGTAAAAGTTGAATAAATTAAAATATAGCGAAGTTTAACTGGGAATTGCAATAAAATGTTCGTAAATTTATTGACTATTAACTTTCACTTTGATAGTATTTTAAATGGGGAAAATATCCCTGAATAAATTAAATAAGTTTTTTAGGGAAAACTTATTTTATAACTTTTAAATTTATGACTATTATATAAAAATTAGGCATTAATTAAGAATTTTTCAATAATTTAGCTCATTTAAGAATGGAGGTTTTTATATGTCAGCATTTATAGTTGTAGGAGCACAATGGGGAGATGAAGGAAAAGGTAAGATGACAGACTATCTTGCAGAAGGTGCAGATGTAGTTGTTAGATACCAAGGAGGAAACAATGCAGGTCATACTGTAGAGGTTGGAGATAAGCAATATAAGCTTCACTTGATTCCTTCAGGAGTTCTTTATGAAAATAAATTAAATGTTATAGGGAACGGATTAGTTGTAGATCCAAAGGCATTCTTTACAGAAATAGACTACCTAAAGGGATTAGGTGTAGATATAACTCCAGATAGATTAATTGTAAGTGATAGAGCTCATTTAATTATGCCTTATCATAGAACACTTGATTCTTTAAAGGAAAAGGCAAGAGGGAAAAATGATATAGGTACAACAGGTAAGGGGATAGGTCCTTGCTATACTGATAAATATGAAAGATGCGGAATAAGAGTATGTGACTTAATGCATAAAGAAGTATTTAAAGAAAAGCTAAAGGAAAACATAGAATCTAAAAATAAGTACATAATTGATGTTTTAAATGGTGAAGAGTTAAACTTTGATGAAATATATAATGAGTATTTAGAATACGCAGAGAGATTAAGACCTTATGTAAAAGATGTATCTGTAAGGGTATATGATGAGATTAAAGCAGGTAAGAAGGTATTATTTGAAGGAGCCCAAGGAATGCTTCTTGATATAGACCATGGAACTTATCCATATGTTACATCTTCTAATACAACTTCAGGTGGAGTTTGTAGTGGGGTTGGAATAGGTCCTAATATGATAACTAATGCTATAGGAATAGCAAAGGCGTATACTACAAGAGTTGGTAAAGGTCCATTCCCAACAGAGTTAAATGATGAAACTGGTGAGTGGATAAGAGAAAAGGGTCATGAATATGGAGTTACCACAGGTAGATCAAGAAGATGTGGATGGCTTGACCTTGTAATATTAAAGACAACAGCTAGAGTATGCGGATTAACATCCTTTGCTGTTACAAAAATAGATACATTAGCTGGACTTGAGAAGATAAAGGTTTGTGTTGGATACAAGTTTAATGGAGATGTTATAGATTACTTCCCAGCAAGCCTTGAAGATTTAGCTGAGTGTGAACCAGTTTATGAAGAGTTTGAAGGCTGGGGAGAAGAGGTTGCAGATGCTAGAAGCTATGAAGATCTTCCAGAGAATGCAAAGAAATATTTAAAGAGAATAGAAGAATTTACTGGAGTTAAAATAGCAATAGTTTCTGTTGGTCCAAGAAGAGATCAAACTATGATGATTTCAGACATATAGTATATGAAAAGGGGCTGTCTCACAATAAAAAGTGAGACAGCCCAATTTTTTTACTTAAAAT
>NZ_JBFNEO010000098.1:0-9940 GCF_040797585.1 Clostridium sp. | reverse complement strand
ATTAAATACTATCTTTAATTATAATCTACATATGCTTATCCTTAAGGAACAAGGGAAGAAAATTTGATTCATGTCGATAAATGCTAATATTTTTTGTATATATGAAAACTTAAAACACATACTATGGTTAGGAAGGGAGTGAGAAATATGCTACTTCTAAAAATTGTATATGAGGGAGAATCAATAGTTGTAGAGGAACTTCAAGAATTAAAGAGCCAATTTAAAACTAAAAATATAACCCTTGGAATTTCAGAAAGTATTGAGGGATCATCTCACTTCATAAAAATACTTTGTGATGATGAAGCTTATAGTGAAAGATTACAAAACTCTTTAAATTTGCATGTAAGTAATATTTTATATAAGATAGTTATAGATATGTTCAAGAAAAGAGAAGTTTATGAATTTCTAACAGATACCTATTTCTTTCTACGAAGTGATGAACTGCCAGAGGTTAGTAGTAGAATTGATGAAGCTCTAAAAGGGGAAAGCAAGATAAAAGATGATACTAGTATATATTGCATGAATAGAAAGAATAATATAATAACTAAAATAAAACAGTGCATAGATGAGAATAGAGAGCTTAATATACAAGGGTTTATTACTTTTAGAATGAAATATTTAAAGGATGACCTAGAAGCAATAGTAGATAAAGTGGTAGAAAAGTATTTAGTAGAAAAAGAATATAATGAGTTTATAAAGTTATTAAAATATTTTGTTGATATTCAAGAAAGTAAGATTGAAGAAATTAATATAATTGCAGATAAAAATGGTAATTACGCCTTAAAGGATAAGGATGGAAAAGAAATTTTAAGTGAATTTATAAGCGAATTCGTAGATTATAAGTTTGGTATGGTAGGAATAAATATGGAAGATGTTATAATAAGTGGACTTATAACAAATTCGCCTAAGATAGTAAGAATACATGGAGAAGGTAATTTCATGAATAAAGAAATATTAGAAACTATAAAAAATGTCTTTACAAATAGAGTTACTTTCTGTAATAATTGTTATATGTGCTCTAATGATAAATTATATTCTCCTATAATGGATGAAAGTAGAGACACAATAAAAATATAAAATTTCTAAAAGATGGTTGACAACATTGTATTAGAATGTTACAATAAATCTTGTGTTAAATGTAAAGAAGAAACAGCCGTTTCTCACCTTACAGCATTGCTAGTAGGGTTATCTCTAAACACTTTTAACTTTGAGTGTAACTTTAAAGAGGTAATATAAATGAAAGCGGCATTTTTATGCCGCTTTTTTATATTGTATATTTACATAGATTTATTGATAACTATCATAAATGGAGGTGAATAATATTAGTAAAGATTTTCTTTTAAATGAAGAAATTAGGGTTAAAGAAGTTAGAGTAATAACAGGCAGTGGAGAAGCGCTTGGAATTATGTCCTCTAGGGAAGCATTAAAAATTGCTGAAGAAAGAGAAGAAGATTTAGTTCTTATGTCTCCTAATGCTAACCCACCAGTGTGTAAAATAATGGACTATGGAAAGTTTGTGTATGAGCAATCTAAGCGAGAAAAAGAAGCTAAGAAAAAGCAAAAGGTTACAAACTTAAAAGAAATAAGATTCAGTCCATCTATTGAAGAACATGATATTATGATTAAAGCAAATAATGCAAGAAGATTCTTAAATGATGGTGATAAAGTTAAGGTTACTGTTAGATTTAGAGGAAGAGAAATGGAACACGCTTCTACAAAGGGCGATAAGATCCTTAAAAACTTTGCTTCTAAATTAGAGGACGTTTGTGTTATAGAAAAACCTTCAAAGTTAGAAGGTAGAAACATGACAATGATTTTGGCTCCAAAAAAAGCTTAAACTTGAGAGGAGGATTTTATTATGCCAAAAATGAAAACTCACAGAGGTGCTGCAAAAAGATTTAAAAAGACTGGAACAGGAAAGTTAAAGAGAGCAAAGGCTTTCAAAAGTCATATACTTACTAAGAAGAGTTCTAAGAGAAAGAGAAACTTAAGAAAGACTGCTTACGTTTCTACAGCACAAGAAAAAGCAATGAAGAAATTATTACCATATCTATAATAGAGATACTGAATAGGAGGTTTGCGAAATGGCAAGAGTTAAAAGAGCAAAAAATGCACGTAAGAATCATAAGAAGGTGTTAAAGCTTGCTAAGGGATATTACGGTGGAAAAAGCAAGTTATTCAAAACTGCTAATGAAACAGTTATAAGAGCTTTAAGAAATGCATATGTTGGAAGAAGATTAAAGAAGAGAGACTTTAGAAGATTATGGATAGCTAGAATAAATGCAGCTACAAGAATAAATGGATCAACATATTCTAAATTCATGAACGGATTAAAGGTTGCTGGAATAGATATAAACAGAAAGATGTTATCTGAAATAGCAATAAATGATCCAAAGGCATTTGCTAACTTAGTAGAAGTAGCTAAAAATGCAATAAACTCATAATTTAACCATAACTTAACATAAAAATGCGACAAATCGTCGCATTTTTATTTTTAATTTTTTATGGAAAGAGATATAATATATTGTAGATATTTAAATATGAGCCGTTGAGGTGAGGATATGCAGTATAATTTACCAAGAAAATTAAAATTGAATGCAGTGCAAATATTAGCTTTAGGTTTTGCTATTGTTATATTAATAGGGGCAATACTTTTAACATTACCTATAGCAACTAAAACAGGTGTTAGAACCAGCTTTATTGATGCACTATTTACAGCTACTTCAGCCACTTGTGTTACAGGTCTTATTACTGTAGATACAGGAACCTATTGGAGTTACTTTGGAAAGACCGTTATAATTTCTCTTATACAAATTGGAGGGTTAGGCTTTATGGCCTTTACTACTCTTTTTGCACTACTCTTAAGAAAAAAGATATCATTAAGAGAGAGGCTTATAATGCATGAAGCTTTGAATACCTTTAATTTACAAGGTCTTGTAAAGCTTATGAAATATATATTAATATTTACCTTTTCAGTGGAATTTCTAGGAGCCTTATTATTATCAACACAGTTTATACCACAATTTGGCCTTGCTAAAGGTATATATTATAGTATATTCCATTCTATATCTGCCTTTTGTAATGCTGGATTTGATCTCTTTGGAAACTTTTCAAGCTTAACTTCCTATGCTGATAATTCAGTAATAATCCTAACTATAGGAGGACTTATAGTAATAGGCGGAATGGGATTCTCAGTATGGTCAGAGATATATAATTGTAAGAGCTTAAAGAGGCTTTCTCTTCATTCAAAGCTTGTAATATCTATGACTGTAGGACTTGTTGTAGGTGGAGCTATACTTATGTTTTTATTTGAGTTTAATAATCCAGCTACTATGAAAGATATGGATGCTAAGGGCAAGTTTTTATCTTCTCTATTTGCTTCAATAACTCCAAGAACAGCAGGATTTAACTCAATATCCACCTCAGATATGACATTAGCAGGTAGACTTTTAACTACAATTCTTATGTTTATAGGTGGTTCTCCTGGATCAACAGGTGGAGGTATAAAAACTGCTACAGTAGGAGTTCTTATTATGACGGTGGTATCTGTTATAAAAGGAAGAGAAGATACTCAGATGTTTAAGAGAAGGATAAGTAAAGACTTAGTCTATAGAGCTTTTACTGTAACAGCATTAGGTGGCGCTATAGTTGTTATAGTAACTATGATTTTATCTGTAACAGAAGCAGGTGCTAGTCTTGAATATCTATTGTATGAGGCAACATCAGCCTTTGCAACAGTAGGACTAACCCTTGGAATAACAACAAAGCTTTCAACTATAGGTAAAATTGTAATAGCACTTACTATGTATTTAGGTAGAGTAGGTCCTATGACAGTAGTTCTTGCATTAACTACAAGAAAGAAAAATAAGTCTATAAAATATCCTGAAGATAAAATTTTAGTAGGTTAGAAGGAGGCTATTATGGCTAGTAAGCAATATGTTGTAATAGGTTTAGGAAGATTTGGAATTTCTGTAGCTAAAACTTTATATGAAGCAGGTCATGAGGTATTAGCTATTGATAAAAATGAGGATGTTGTTCAAGAGGTATCAGATAATGTTACCCATGCGGTGCAAATGGATGCTACAGATGAAGCAGCCCTTAGAACCATTGGAATAAGAAATTTTGATGTAGCAGTTATTACAATTGGATCTGATATACAATCTAGTGTAATGGTTGCTCTAATTGTAAAGGAATTAGGTGTTAAATATATAATTGCTAAGGCTCATAATGATTTACATGCTAAAGTTCTTTACAAGATAGGAGCAGATAGAGTTGTACAACCAGAAAAGGACATGGGAGTTAGAGTAGGACATAATATAGTTTCTTCTAACATGTTAGATTATATAGAGCTTTCTCCAGACTATAGCATAATAGAAATAGAAACACCGAAGATGTGGGTAGGAAAGTCTATAAAGGACTTAAATGTTAGAGCTAACTACGGAATTAATATAATGGCTATAAGAAAAGATAATGAAGTTAATATATCACCAGATGCAGATGATATAATAGAAGAAAATTACATCATAGTTGCTATTGGTTCTGTAGATGATTTAAGTAGACTTGAAACTATGATATCTAAATAAGGTGGAGTAGTCTATGATAAGAACTATAGAGAGTAAAGATAACACTTTTATAAAAGAAGTTAAAAAGTTAAAAGATAGGAAACAAAGAAAAGCTTCAAAACAATTCTTAGTGGAAGGCATTAAAAGTATAGAGGAAGTAATAAGTTCATCTTATACTTTAGATTCCATATTATATAGCCATAAGGTAGAAGGAAAAATAGATTCTATTATAGAAGGATTAACTCATAGTAACGTAAAAATATATGAGATTAAGCATGAAATACTAAAAAGTCTTTGTAGTACAGAAAATCCTCAAGGAGTTTTAGCTGTAGTAAATATGAAAGATTTTAAAGTTGATGTATTAAACAATGGTTTTTATGTACTTGTGGATAAGGTTCAAGATCCGGGAAATATTGGAACTATAATAAGATCAGCCCATGCTAGTGGAGCTAAGGGAATAATAGTAACTAAGGGTACCGTGGATATATTTAATGATAAAGCATTAAGAAGCACCATGGGATCTGCTTTTCATATCCCTATAATAGAAGATGATGGGGATATATTACCTTATTTAAAGAGTAAGGGCTATAAATTCTTAGTAAGTTCTCTTCAAAGTGATAAAAACTTTTTTGAAGTGGATTTAAAGGGTAACTTAGTCCTTTGTGTAGGTAATGAAGGAAGTGGAATATCAGATTATATTTATGACCTAGGTGATATAAGGGTTAAAATTCCAATGCCAGGGGGAGCAGAATCTTTAAACGTAGCAGTGGCATCATCTATTATGATGTTTGAGATAGTAAGACAAAATCTAATTTAAATGTTGAAATTTTTCAGTTATATATGTATAATTGTGATGAAGTAAATATTAAAATAGGCTATGAAAGAGAGAGTAGATATATTTATCTTTTTCAGGGAGAAAGGGTCTTAGACTGAAAGCCCTTTTACAAGAGGATATATTGAAGTTCACTCTGGAGCACTAAGGGAGAAGTTTTATAGTAACCCTTAGCGGGTAAAACCGTTATTATTACTAAGAGAATCTTAAAGTTAAGATTAACTAGGGTGGTACCGCGGATAATCCGTCCCTTTTTTAGGGGCGGTTTTTTTATTTACATAAAAGTATTTTGAAAGGAGAAGAAAGAAGTTATGAAAGAAAATTTATTACTTATTAAAGAAAAGGCATTAAAAGAAATATCTCAGTGCCTAGGAAGTAGTGAAATTGAAGCTGTAAGAGTTAAATATTTAGGTAAAAAAGGAGAATTAACTTCTATATTAAGAGGAATGGGAGGACTTTCAAAAGAGGAAAGACCAATAGTTGGTAAGATTGCCAATGAGGTAAGAGAAGACATAGAAAAGTCCTTAGAGGAGAATATAACTTTAATAAAAAATAAAGAAAAGAATGAGAAACTTCAAAATGAAGTAATAGATATTTCCATGCCAGGAAGAAAGCAAACTATAGGTAAAAGACATCCTATAGAACTTACTTTAAATAAGATGAAGGAAATATTCATAGAAATGGGATTTTCTATAGAAGAGGGACCAGAAGTTGAATATGATTATTATAACTTTGAAGCTTTAAATATACCAAAGAATCATAGTGCAAGAAGTGAGCAAGATACTTTTTATATAAATGATAATATTGTATTAAGAACTCAAACTTCACCGGTTCAAGCAAGAGTTATGGAAAAGCAAGCTCCTCCAATAAAGATGATATCTCCAGGAAGGGTTTATCGTTCAGATTCAGTGGATGCAACACATTCACCTGTATTTTATCAAATGGAAGGTTTAGTTATTGATAAGGGAATAACTTTTGCAGATCTTAAGGGTACTCTTGAATTATTTGCAAAGAAGATGTTTGGAGATGATGTTAATACTAAATTTAGACCACACCATTTCCCATTTACAGAACCATCTGCTGAAATGGATGCAACCTGTTTTGTTTGTGAAGGTGAAGGATGTAGAGTATGTAAGGGCAGTGGTTGGATAGAACTTCTTGGTTGTGGAATGGTTCATCCAGAGGTATTAAGAAGATGTGGAATAGATCCAGAAGAATATTCAGGATTTGCCTTTGGATTTGGAGTAGATAGAATGGTTATGCTTAACTATGGAATAGATGATATAAGATTATTATACGAAAGTGATATGAGATTTTTAAATCAATTCTAGGAGGAGATAAATAATGAAGGTACCAGTTATATGGCTTAAAGATTATGTAAATTTTGATATAGATGCAAAGGATTTGGGAGATAAGTTAACCATGTCAGGATCTAAGGTAGAGGAAGTGGTAACAACAGGAGATAAATTAATCAATGTAGTTACTGCTAAAATAGAGAAGATAGAGCCTCATCCTGATGCAGAGAAGCTTGTTATATGTCAACTTAATATAGGGGAAGAAGAATTAATACAAATCGTTACTGGAGCTAAGAACATGAAAGAAGGGGATATTGTACCAGCAGCTCTTCATGGTGCAGTGCTTCATGGTGGATTAAAAATAAAAAAAGGTAAGCTTCGTGGAGTTGTATCTAATGGTATGATGTGTTCAGAAGAAGAGCTTGGAATAGCCGGAGATGAACCAGTACATGGATTAATGATACTTAAAGAAGATACTCCAGTTGGTGTAGATATAAAGAAGGCTTTAGGACTTAATAAGTCTATAATAGAGTTTGAAATTACCTCTAATAGACCTGATTGTTTAAGTGTAGTTGGAATAGCTAGAGAAACAGCAGCAACTTTAGGAACTAAATATACTATGCCTAAAATGGATTTTACTCCTAAATGCAACTTAAACATAAAAGATGAATTAGAGGTGGAGATTAAGGATTCTCTTTGCATGAGATATATGGCAAGAGGAATAAAGAATGTTAAGATAGAGCCATCTCCTTCATGGATGCAGGAAAGGTTACTAGATGCAGGGGTCAGACCAATAAACAATATAGTTGATATAACTAACTTTGTAATGTTAGAGCTTGGTCAACCAATGCATGGTTTTGATAAACGTGAAATAACATCAAATAAAATTGTAATAGATATGGCACAAAATGAAGAGAAGTTTATAACCCTTGATGAAATAGAAAGAACTTTAGATAGTGAAGTTCTAACTATAAAAGATGGAGAGAAAACCATAGCTTTAGCTGGAATCATGGGAGGACTAAATTCAGAGATAAAAGAGGATACCAAAGAGGTAATCTTTGAATGTGCTAATTTTGAAGGAGTTAATATAAGACTTAATTCTAAAAAGCTTGGTCTAAGAACAGAGTCTTCTTCAAGATTTGAAAAGGAGATAGACCCTAATTTAGTAAAGCTTGCTATGGATAGAGCTTGTTATCTTGTACAAGAGCTAGGTGCTGGAGAGGTAATGGAAGGTACCATAGATATATATAACAATGTTAAAGAAGAAAAACAATTAAATATAGATTCAAATTTTATAAACAAATTTTTAGGCACTGATTTATTAAAGGAAGATATGAAGGATTATTTAGATAGATTAGATCTAAATACTGAAATAGAGGGAGAAATGTTAAATATAACAGTTCCAACCTTTAGAATAGATATTGATATAAAGGAAGACATAGCAGAGGAAATAGCAAGAATTTTTGGTTACGATAAAATCGGATCAACTATTGCGAAAACCACTGGTCTTAAAGGAGCTAAAAATTCAAAGCTTAAAAAAGATGATATTATAATAGATACTATGATAGGTCTTGGATTAAACCAATCTATAAGTTATTCCTTTGTAAGTCCTAAAACCTTTGATAGTGTTAATATAAGTAAGGATAGTGACCTTAGAAATGTGGTAGCTATAAGGAATCCTTTAGGGGAGGACTACAGCATAATGAGAACTTCAACTATAGCTTCCATGATGGAAAACTTATCTAGAAATTACTCAAGAAATAATGAGGAAGCTAGATTATTTGAGCTAGGAAAAATATATATTAAAAATGAAGATGATAAACTTCCAGAAGAGAGAAATATTTTAACTGTTGGAATATATGGAAATGTTGACTATTTAGATATAAAAGGAATAGTAGAAGAAGTTTTAACTTCTATGGGAGTAGAAAGAGGAAGCTTTAAAAGACAAAGTGAAAATCCTTCTTACCATCCAGGAAAAACAGCAGAGGTTTATATAAATAAGGATGTTATAGGAATTTTAGGAGAAGTACATCCTGATGTATGTGAAAACTATGATATAGAAGCTAGCTGCTACTTAGCTGAAATAAATTTAGATGCTCTTTATAATAAAGCGAATTTAGTAAAAAGATATAGAGCTTTACCTAAGTTCCCAGCAGTGACAAGGGATATAGCTATACTTGTAGAGGATTCAATTTTAGTTCAAGATATAGAAGATTCTATAAGAAAAGCTGGTGGATCTATGGTAGAAGAGATAAAATTATTTGATATCTATAAGGGTGTTCAAATACCAGAGGGAAAGAAGAGTATAGCTTATGCTATATCCTATAGAGATGAAAATAAAACATTGACTGATAAGGAAGTTAATAAGGTCCATGATAAAATACTAAAGGCTCTAGAATATAAAATAGGTGCAGAATTAAGATAAGGAAAAGATTGGCTGTAAATCAATTTAATTAGCTTGTTTTCTACTTAGAAAATATATGTTAAAATATAGGTAACTATATTTTACATATATTTTCTTTCTATTTTAGGATAATTAAGAATTACATTAATATTTTGATTTTACCTATACATAGATAAGGATTCATATGTAAGTGAAAATCTAGATTATTTATAATATAAAGTGGGATAAAAGGGTGGTTGCCATGAATAAAGTAACAGTTAAAATAAATGGAATAGAATATAATTTAAAGGGAGAAGAAAATGAAAGTTATTTAATTAGTGTAGCGCAGCATGTAGATATGAAAATAAAAAATTTAATAGAGGGAAATAAGAATTTAAGTACATCCTCTGCATCTATTTTAGCAGCTATGAATTGTGTAGATGAAATGTTTAAGGAAAAAGAAGAAGCTAAGGATATTAAGAATCAATTTTCTCTTTTAAAAAGTCAAATATCTTATTTAGAGAATCATAATAAAGATTTAGAAGAAAAAGTTGAAATACTACAATCTTCTTTTAATTTAAAAATGAAAGAAAATAATAATGCCTATGAGGAAAAGATACGATCTTTAGAAGATCTTCTTAAAAAGAATGAAAATGAAATTTTAAATTTAAAGGACTCAAAGGAAAAATTAAGCTTAGAGCTTCAAGATAAGAATATAATTCTAAACCATAGAGATGAGTCAATAAATAATCTTCAAGAAGAAATACATAAATTAAAAGAAACATATAATAAAGAAAGTATTGAAAAAGATATAAATTATCAGAAGGATTTAAAGCTTATTTTGGAAGAGAAAAACTCTATGGAACTT
>NZ_JBFNEO010000097.1:0-10086 GCF_040797585.1 Clostridium sp. | reverse complement strand
TTAACTTCATTATTTATATACTTATCAAAAATATTTGCACTTAATTTTCCTTCTTTTTTAGAAATTAATCCATCTTTGAATTGCCTATACAACTCTTGACTTTTAGCTAGATATTGATTATATAACCATCTGCAAACACCAATACTTTGATTAATCTTTTGCTTCTGCTGCTCTGCTGGGAATATCTCTGTTTTGTATGCTTTTAGCAATCTCTTTATCCTCCTCTATTTTTTCTTATACTTTATCATTCCATATATTTTACAACTAAATTCATGAAGTATTGAAATGATATCTTGAACCATTTCCTCTTGTGGCTACAAAAGCTCATTGTTAACTACAACAATCTTTCTATCACCACTTGAATTATTTATTCCTTTATATTCAAGATACTGGTCATAAGTATAATATCTTCTATCGGTAGGGGTTCTTTTTGCTATAAGAATACCTTCTCTATCCCATATTTGTAAGGTTTTAACTGATACATTTAGCAACTCTGCAAAATCCTTTGGTTTATAATTTGATATGTGTTTCATATGTTAATAACTCCTCGAGTATATTTAAACACTTATAAACACATTTATCTATATATTTATTAACTATTCCAATCTCCTTTAAGCTCATGTCTTAGCTGAAACGGAAGTATTATAGCCGGAAGTACCTGACATATAAATGTAGCCAGCTTCACCCCATATATACCCATGGATTTCCCCAAATATATGGATAAGGGAATATTTAAAATTGCTCCGATTATTGCTAAATATAACTGAATATTTATCTTACCCATACCATTTATAATGCTACAATAAATAGCTGTCCACCCTTGAACTATGGTATAAACTCCAAATAGTACAATAAGCCTTGAAGGAATAATTATCTCCTTTTGTAACCATATAGGAGTTATATCATTAAAGAATAGGGATACCACAATAACTCCCAAGGAGAAGGGCAATAGTAAAAGCTGAAGTTTTCTTAAAATACTAACTATCCACTTTTTGTCCTTCCTAGCATAGGCATAGGTTACAGCGGACCATATAGGTATTAATATTATGGAATATAGCATGGACATATTATTATAAACCTTATTTAATATGTCATACTGAGTTACTTCCTTAAGCCCTATAAGGTTAGATATTATAAGATTATCCGTAGAGAAAAGTATTACTCCACAAACTTGAAGTATAAAAAACTTTACCCCAAGGTCTAATATATCCCTTATTCTATCCTTATCAAAGTAACTTATTTTAGGTATTACATCTCTATGATTTAAGAAAAAATATAGGGTGAGTATGATATTGCTTAAGGTTAAGCTTAAAATATAAACAAAGGCAATATACATAAGGTTACCTTCACTTATATTACTTATGAAATAAACCCCACCTAATAAAAATGTAGAATTTAAAATCTGCCCAATACTCACTAAAGCGCTCTTTTGGTAAGCATATAATATAGAGTTTATAAGTCCTGTTATAAAGTTTAAGGCAAAGCCTACTATTACTATATATAAGGCTCCCTTAAAGTCTGGATAGCCAAAGCCCTCTGTAACAAAGATCTTAGAGAATAAAATAGCTATTATACAGACCACTAAGGAGATTAAAAATAAAGTTATATAGGCTGTAGATATATAGCTTTTTTCCTTATCCTTATCATCCTTTGCTAAGGCTTCTGTAAGTCTATTCTTTACTCCATTTCCTATACCTAAGTCTCCAATAGCCATCATAGCTATAATAGATAGAAGAGTAGCCCAAAGTCCATTTCTGTCTTCCCCTAAATAATTTAAGGTCAATCTCACCATATAAAGATTTATAACTATATTAAAAAACTTTGCTATATAGTTTATAAGGGTATGAACCCTTAAGGTTTTATTTATATTCATACTATTTTTCTCCCTCTATATAATCCATAGCCCTTGAAAACATATTGGTGAAATTATTAATGGAAAAAAGCTTATTACTCTTCTCATATATCTCCTTACTCTTTTCCTCTAATTCCTTCTCTGATACCATTAGAAGCTTATTTATATAGTCATCCACATAGTCTAGGGTATAATCCTCTAGAATATAAACCTTATTTCCTAAATCCTCAAAACCTAGCTCCTTTGAAACCACTGGTATAAGTCCATGTCTCATGGAGGTTAATACTGATGTGGACATAGCCTCCCCACAGGATGGTAGTATTACAAAGGTGCACTTTTCCACAAGATTTAAATATTCTTTAGAGTAAACATCCATAAAGCCATGATCTATTATATTATCTTTCTTTGGTATATCTATTATCTTTCTATCCTCATCACTTACTCCACATATGTGAAGGTATATATCATCTCTTTTTGAAAACACATCTAAAAGTATATCTAACCCCTTATGTATAGCTCCATTAGAGCCAAACCATATAAAGTGATTCTTACATGATTTAAAATCCTTAGAGGAATACTTAAAGTCCTCATTATATAGTCCTGAAGGATATACCCTTATCTTCTTAAAGTCATAATCCTTAAAGTGGCTTTTCTCCCCTAGGATTATTCCATAGTCTACATTCTCAAAATCTAGTTTATTATAATAAACCCCACTTCTCTTTACCTTATGAAGTTTTCCATGTCTTTTTCTATAGTATTCTAATCTTTCCTTTTCCCTCATTAGGGAAATCTCTGGCTCGGTTTCAGTTATGTATATGACCTTTTTAGCCTTCTTATTAATTTGACATGCCTTTTTAAAGGTGTCTCCCATACCAAAAACTAAATCATAGGTTTTATCCTTAATAATGTCATAGGATAAGTCGTCAAATATATGGCAGGCATCTATAACATATCCTCTATCTATAAGAACCTTTAATATCTGTCCACTTTCTAAGGTATTACTATGGTAGATTTTATTGTTTTGTAAATCCATCATTAAGGAATTATTTATATAGGCAACCAGTGCCCTCTTTTGATTCTTATTCCTTAAATCTAGGTTTATATTTTGTACCATATAGGAAGATTTAACCTTCCTTTTTAAATAATACTTTATTCTATCTATCATTCTACTTCCTCTTATTTAAAAAGGTTTTTGTATCACATCCTGCTATAAGTTCCATATCACTATCTACCATTCTCTTAACTAATTCCTTAAAGCTTACCTTTCTTCTCCATCCTAGGTCTTTTTCAGCTAAAGATGGGTCTCCCCAAAGAAGCTCTACCTCTGTTGGTCTAAAATACCTTGGATTTATATCTACAAGTAATTTTCCACTTGCTCTGTCATAGCCCTTTTCTTCAACGCCAGTTCCCTTCCATTCTATGTCTATGCCAACTTCCTTAAAAGAAAGCTCCACAAACTCACGAACAGTATGGGTCTCCCCTGTGGCTATAACATAATCCTTTGGTGTGTCCTGCTGAAGCATAAGATGCATTGCCTCTACATAGTCTCCAGCAAAGCCCCAGTCTCTCTTAGCATCTAAGTTACCTAAGGATAGCTTGTCCTGCTTTCCTGCCATTATGGATGCCACAGCCCTTGTTATCTTTCTTGTAACAAAGGTTTCCCCTCTTCTTGGAGATTCATGGTTGAACAGTATACCATTACATGCAAATATATCATAAGCCTCTCTGTAGTTTACAGTGATCCAGTAAGCATAAAGCTTTGCTGCTGAATATGGACTTCTTGGATAGAAAGGTGTCTTCTCACTTTGAGGAGCTGTCCCTTCCATTCCTCCAAAAAGCTCTGAGGTGGAAGCTTGATAAAACTTACACTTAACTCCACTTTCCTTTATGGCATCTAAAAGTCTAAGGGTTCCTATTCCATCTACCTCTGCTGTGTACTCTGGAACCTCAAATGATACCTGTACATGGCTCTGTGCCGCTAAATTATATATCTCATGAGGATTTACCTTTTCTACTAATCTATTTAAATTAGAGGAATCAGTTAGATCTCCATGATGAAGGAATAAGGTTTTATTCCCTATTTCAGGATTTTCAAACAAATGATCTATCCTCTTTGTATTAAAATTACTACTTCTTCTTATTATTCCATGAACCTCATAGCCTATCCCCAGTAAATATTCTGTAAGGTAAGAACCATCTTGTCCTGTTATCCCCGTTATTAAAGCCCTTTTTTTCATTATGTTTAACTCCCTTTCGACATATCTTAAAATAACTTAAATTTCATTTAAATATACCATACTTTTTAAATTATACCATATTTATAAATTATTATGTAGGTTATAGGATTATGTAATTAATTCGTAATATCTCTTTAAAAGAAAATAAGAGAAACCTCCTAAATTAAAACTTAAGAGATCCCTCTAGCTTCTTATTCTATTCTTTAATCTTTAGAAATATAGTCTAAGACTCTTCACTATAACTTATATTATAGTCTGTCCTTACTGCTTTTCTATCCTGAAGATTTATCTCATCTAAGGTAACCCTAAAGGCTTCTTTTTCCTTTGGCATTTTTACCTTCAATGTAATAGTCTTATTCTCCTCATCCACATCTATGTTTTCTATGGTTCCCTTATCTAAAGTGATTTTGTCCTTAAAGTCTTCACTAAAATCCTTATTAAAGGTAAGGGTTAAGGTATCCTTATTATTAAAATCTAAGGACTTAAGCCCTATGGTTTTATCATATACCTTAGCTAAGTTGTCTATATTACCTTTAAGCCACTGTTTATTCTCCTCATGTTCTACATCCTCCATAAGGTCATAGGCTTTTTCTAAGTTATCTAAGGTTAGGATATTTTGAAGATTAATAAAAGCGTCCTGAGCTAATATAAAATCCTTAGTGAAAAGGTCATAGTCATATAATGATACCTGATACATGTAGTACTGAATATTTCTCTCATCCTCTACATTAGGTATAACATCATTTAATAATCTATGATACTCCTCTACATTTAAGGTTTCTCCATAATGGTCTATCTCCTTCATTACCCTTTCAACCTCTGGAGTTACACAAGCTTCCTTTAATTCTTCTAATTCCTTAGTATAGTTGTCCTTCTCTTCTCCATCCTCTAACTTTTCAATAGTAATCTCTGCCTTATTATAATCCACCATAGCCTCACTTGCTTTAGTGTTATTTATAAGCTCCTCAATGTACTCAGTTCTACCATCTTTAAATATTAAATAATAAAGTATGGGAGATATAAGAGTAAGGATTATTATCCCACTTATTATTTTAATGTTTCTATCCTTCATAATTAATTCCATCCCCTGTTAAATTTTACTTTTACATTACAAATTATATCATTATAAGTAAACTCTAACAATATAGAACGAATCTTTCTTCAGATGGTGTTCTTTCCACCATCTTAAGATTAGATAAGTTAATCTAGGGGCGTAGCAACTGTTATCCCCCGCCTTTTAAGAGGATGGGGTGTTACAGTTACTAGCCATCAGATAAAGGTGTTTTATTGCTTATAACCAGTAAAAAAGTCACAGATTTCTAAGATTTCTCTAAAAATCTGTGACTTTTATAAGTTTACTAAAATATTATTCTACTATATCCATTTTAGGTTCTAACAGGATATTGAATTTAAAAAATGTAGATTCACCCATGTAAGTATATTTTGTTTTTAATTCTACATTTATAGCTATAAGATCCTTACCTTCATTAGCTTTATTTAAAACTAAATTATTATCTACTAAAGAAATATAAGAATTCTCATCTAGAATTATCTCTACACCTTCTAGTAAGTTAGATATATCTTCAGAAAATAACTTATCTCCTATGCTATTATTGCCATTAATAACTAACTTATTATTAGATAATATGGAATTTATCTTTTCTGTTATATCGTCTATTCTTATTACCTCTTCCACTGAAACCTTAAGTTTCTCTACGGTATCTATACTTCCATCTACAAGTCTATCTTTTACTAAAGAAACTCTATTCTCTCTTAGTTTGTCCTTATACTCATTGTTAAGGGTATTGTTTATCTTTTCTAATATTACACTGTCATCATTTTTATCCCTTATCTCTGATATTAACTTTGTAATTTCTTCTTGGGCATTTGTCCCTTGATTCTCTTCATGGTTTAATGACACATTTAGTCTATAGAAATAGCTAATCATATTAATAGATTTAAATCTATATGATATGCCTAAAATTCCATTATAGTTACTTTCCTTATCTTCAACATGATTTAGTATTAATTTATCATATTTCCCATTAGAATCTATACTTAAGAATTTATTAAAATCATCCTTTTTATTCTCGTCTGTAGAAAATCCTATATTATCTAAAAGACTTTTATTTTCTCCTAGAACTAAATGTGTTATATCTCCACTTTTTTCATCCTTTGATAAATTCAACTTTCTTGAAGGATGGAGCCTATTCATCTCATTTTCAAAGTTCTTTAGCTGCTTACATTCCTCTATAGTATTTAATAACTGCTCCTTAGTATTAATGCTATTATTAACTATACTATCTCTAAGGAATTTCTCCCAACTACTTGGTACATCTTTTACTCCACTTTCCCTAAATATATTAGCTATCTCTTCATACTTACTTGTTTTTTCTAGTTTTTCTCTTAATCCTTCAATGTAATCCTCTTGAATTGTATTTATAGCTACAGTAGTACCTGTACCATATCCCCAACCAATAGAGAGTTTTGTATCAAATCCTATATTGAAGTATATTGGTTTTTCTGTTGTATTATTTTTCTTTAATGTAATATTACCATCATTTTCAATTCTTATATATTCACCTTCATCCCCTGTATCTGTATAAGTTATAAAGGTATTCTTTTCCTTAAGTTTATTTAAAAAATCTTCTTTAAATAAAAGTTTTTCTTCCCCTTCTTTTAAATCTGACTTTATATCTATATTAATAGGAGATCCAAACTCTTCCTTAACTATTTCTAAGGCTTCCTCATTTAAGACTACTTCTTTAACAAAGTTATTTAAATCCTCTAATGTAACTACTGCCCCACTTAATATAATATCCTTATATCCACTAGCTCTATGAAGTGGTAACTTTTCTTTCTCATCTATAGTTGAATATTGCTTTATTAAGTTTAATATTGAAGCCTCTTCATTTATATTTTTAATATCATTCATTAAGGATGTTATAGAATCCTCTGCCTTATCTGAATTAGTAATTTGAAGACTTAAACTATACATCCTATTATTATCAGTAATTCTAGCATAAGCATATTTATTACTCTTTCCCTTATTATTTTCTTTTAAATAGATATTACCATCTATTAATTCAAATAAACTCGTACCATCAGCTTCGTACGTGGAACTTGGTGACTCTATACTTAGGCTAATATTATTATCCTTAAGTTTTTTTACAAATTCTTCATCAAATATAGCTCTTTTTTCTCCCTCTTTTAAGTTAGAAAATAATATTTTACTTCTATTCTCTCCACTTAACCCCTTCATTTCCTTTCTGATCTTATTAAAAGGACTTATTTCTTTCAAAAAATTATCCAAATCAACTATAGTTGCTATGGATTTATCTTTAATTTTATCTGTTATCATATAATAATCCATAACATCTAAATCTTCTTTTTCTTTACAACCGGCAACTTCCTTTATTAAAGATATAATCTTGCTTTGTTGTATTGAAAGCTTCTTTTGAAACTCTCCATTAATTCCTGATTTAAGTAACTCATCCTCTGTCTTAATTATCGTTTCTCTTAGATGCTCCATTTTCTTATCTAATTCTCTATTAAGATTTATATTTAGAACATAGAAGGTAGAGTTACATTTTATACTCTTATATTCATAGGTTATAGCAATCTGCCCTTTATAAGTTTTATCCTTATCTTTTATATCCTTAAGTACTATATTGTTACTATTATCTATAGTTATAAATTCATTTAGATTATTTTTATTATCTTCAAAGGTTTTAAACTTTACTCCTTCAGGTACCTCTATTCCTTCCCCTAAGATAGACTTAGTTATATCTCCTGCTGTTCCATCTAAGTTAATAGTTCTACTTGGATGAATTTTATTTAGATTCTTCTCAAAATCTTCTAGTACTGTCTTCTCTTCCTTAACTTTATTTAAAGTTTCTAAATCCCTGATAATTTCGTTATTTATCATAGTCGCAAAGAAAAACACACCTCTTCTTGAAACCTCTATGCCTTTTTTATTGAATGCTTCAATTAACCTGTCTTCTTCTATTTTTGAGCTACCCTTTATATCCTTTATTTCTTCTCTTAGACTTTGAATAATCATAGGCTCTATTTCTATTACCTTATTTAACTTTATAGCCTCATTTATTGAAGAAAAATCATATTCAAACTCCATGGATATATCTTTTTTATCTTTTTCATCGTTATATTTTGATAATATAAGTTTATCCTGTCCATTTTCTTCAACTACCTTTATATTATCATGGCTAAAGGATTTTCTCATAGCTTTCCCATTCTTATCTCTATATCCATTATTAAATATAACATTTGTTACATCCTGACCCTTTATTGTATCTTCCTTAATTAAAGACTTTTCCTTTGAGAATGCCATAATATCATTATATTCTTTAATGATATCCTCTATTTGAGATTTACTAATTATCATATATTCTTTATCTTCTGAAACTTTAAATAATGCCTTAGTAATAAACTCTATATTGCTTTCATCAACTTTATCTAATCCCTTGGATATATATATTTCCTTTCCTTCCTTCTTACTCTCATCATCCCACTTAGTAATATCCTTTATTTTTGATTCCCTCAAATCTTTTAAAAGTTTGGACTCTACTGATACCTTTGTTTCTTCTCCCTTAATAACATCCTCTGTCTCTAAGACTTTTTGTCCATTTAAAACTTTTACAATTTCAACATTAATCTCATTACTATCTGTAGAGTTTTCTATGGTTATATTAGAAGTTGTATCCTCATCAAAGGTTATCTTAACCTTTACATTATGGTCCTTTACCTCAACCTTTCCCTCTACCCTATCCATTTTTATTTCTACACTGGCATTTACTTCAATATTATCTATGTTACCAGTTATACTTATAACTGCATTAGATGATTGTACCCCATCCTTTGAGTTAAGCTTAAGATTATTAATAGTTGATTTTATTCCGTTAACTATATTTATAGCTGTTTCTACATTTAATGTTATATTCTCTACAACTCCATTATTAACAAAGGACCCTGAAGCTTCAGTCTTCACATTATTTCTAACCATGGGTACTTTATTTACTGTACTTAATAATGGAGAGTATAATCTCCTATACATAGCATCACTTTTAAATGTCTTTCTATTATCAGTTATTTCAGTGGAAACTATTTTAGATCTTTCATCTACTACAACTCTTCCACCAGTTATATTGGATTTTAAATTATTTATGTTTGAAGATATTAAATTTACACTACCTCCTTTAGCATCTATTGATGCCATAGCTAAAGAGGTATTTATAACATGAACATTACCTGATGTTAGTGTTAAATTAAGTTGTTTTCCATTATAAATCTTCATATCTCCTGAAGATACATTTATATTTTTTATATTTCCGCTCTTAAGGGTAATAATATTACTATTATTTATATGAGAGTTTAATGCCTCAACTTCCATATTATCTAACTCTATATCACTATTACCTCTTCCTGTTATATCATTAACCTTACCATTTTTTAAGGTTACCCTATGTCCATTATTAACAGTCATCTTATTTAAGGTTTTTCCATTTAAATCAATATTAATAGATCTATCCAGATTTAATGGAGTACTAGAGTTTATATCCTTGTTTATCTTTATATTCTTTACTTCCATATTATCCATGGCAGATTTGAATTCTTCTAAAGAGGATACCTCTTTTGTATCCTTATTCACTTCAGGGATATCAACTACTGGCGGAGTTATTCCCCCTCCATCTCCTGGCTCTACAATTATAACTGGATCTTCTTTAACTAGCTTTGAGAAAGAAACCTTATGACTTGATGATTTTATTTCCTTATTATCTAAGGAGAACTTGTCTACTAGAATCTCATAGACCTTATTTTCCTCTAATAAATTAACCTTTAACTCAATAGTTTTTTTATCCTTTAATACTACACTTTCTATGGATAAATCTTTTATTTTAAATACTTCTTTACTTATAGAATTAATTTCTTCAAAAAGTTTTATGGTTATGGTGTTTTCTTTTACATGCTCTATATCAT
>NZ_JBFNEO010000096.1:0-10189 GCF_040797585.1 Clostridium sp. | reverse complement strand
ATTATAGGGTTACGAGATATGAAACCCATGAAAAAGTAAACTGTTGCTATAATCAGTGGATTTCTATGGGAAGTCCTAAGATATTAGGAGATGATGAAATAGAACTTTTAAAACTTTCTTCTATGCCTATTGTTAATTTAAGCTATGGAAGAAAAACTACTGTCCATCACATAAGTGCTAAAATTAAAGGTTATGGAGCCATACTTATTACCTTAAAAGCATTAAAATAGTATAGAATCTAGTCAAAAAGTACAAAAAACACCTTAGTTTAAGGTGTTTTTTGCTTTATGACGAAAAAGATGTTTATGGAAAGTCCTTAAAAATGTACTTTTTAATCAGTAACTAAGTGAATGAAATCATAATGTATTATAAGCTATAATTAAATTAATTAGTATGGAGAAATACAAAGAAATTAATAATTAAAAATTAAATTTCAAAAACATATGAGGTTTTAAATTTACTAATAATATATAAGAGAGAATGAGAGGAGATAAAAATGAGTTCTTATGGAAAAATCTTTACAGAGGGAAAGGTAAGCAGGATTCTTTTAAAATTCGCTATACCTGCAATAGTTTCCTTACTTGTAACAGAGCTTTATAATATGGTAGACACATTCTTCGTTGGAAGATATGTAGGGCCTAATGCGATAGGAGCATTAACCATAGCCTTTCCAGTACAGAGGTTGTTGTCATCCATAGGGCTTTTAATAGCCGTAGGTTCATCAGCAACCATAGCCCGGTACTTAGGAGAAAAAAATATTGAGGAATTAAAAAATACTATAACAAGTGCATTAAGCCTTACTTTAGTTTCTTTAATAGTAATACCACTAGTTATATATATTTTCTTAGATGGTGCTTTAGTTAAGATGGGAGCTAGTGAGACAATATTTCCACTAGCGAAGGAATACATTTCTATAATACTCATTGGTGGAGTATTTCAAAGTTTAACATATATTATGTGCTATTCTATGAATGCCTTAGGCAATACCAAGATAACCCTTTATGCAACATCCTTAGGTGCAATTCTTAATGTAATAATAGATGCTATTTTAGTTATGGGATTTGACTATGGAGTTAAAGGTGCAGCCATAGCTACAGTATTTTCTCAATTTGTAAGTTTTATTTTTACTATTTATGCCTTTAGAAAAGTAAAGAAAGAATTAAATCTTAATATAACTTTTGGGTTCTATGGAAATCTAGTAAAAACAATTGTTGCAGTAGGTTTTTCTACATTTATTATAGAAATTTCCGATGCCATAGTTGCTGTACTTTTAAATAACCTGTTAGGAGATCACGGTGGAGATACAGCCATTATAATAATTGGAGCAATAACTAGAGTTTCTATGTTCCTTTTCATAACTATAATAGGAATGACTTCTGCTATGCAACCTATAGTTGCTTATAATTATGGAGCGAAAAATTATAAAAGGGTAAATGAAACTATTAAAAAAACAATTACAGCAGTATCTATAACATCTACAATATTGTGGATTGTACTTATGGTGTTTACAAGACCTATTCTTGGAAGTTTCTTAAAAGAGCCTTCTATTTTAAAGGATGCAATATGGGCATTTAGAGTGGTTATAAGTATATTCCCAGTTATAGGAATATATTATGTATCTATATATGTATATCAGTCTATTGGGGAGGCGAAGACAAGTTTTTTACTCTCTATTTATAGACAACTTGTTTTATTCATTCCTCTAGTAATTATAGCTGTAAATATATGGGGAGTTGTAGGAGCGTGGATAAGCTATCCTATAGTTGATATAATAGTTGCAGTAACTGGAGTAATATATATTAAGAAGGTAAGGGAAGAATTAGAAGAGGAGTATGAAACATTAAAAATTAAAGAAGTGCAAAATATTATAAATGCTTAAAAAGTTGTCCTTATGGACAACTTTTTTTTATCATAGGTAAGCTTTATAGAAAATAAATATACATTTAAATGAAAAATTGAGATATTTTATAAGGATTTTATTAATATACAGTTAAATATTCTAAATAATAAGAAAAATTTAAGAATTATGAATTGACAATAACTATCATTAAGTGTTATAAAAGAATTGAGGATTAAATTTTAAGGAGAAGGAGATATGGTTAAAGGAGTAAATAAAAATAATAAGGACTATGAATTTAGAGGGGAACCATTAGAAAATATATTTAGTAACAATTCCTTTAAGCTATTTAAAGATTATTGTAATAAGAATAATTTAAAAAATGATTATGATCTTAAGGATTTTGATTTTATATGTCTTAGTAAAGAAAAGGGATTTGGTCCTCAAAAGATAAAGACAATTACCACAGTGTGGAAGGAATACAAGAATAGTTTAAAGGGTAAGAATCCTTTAGAAAATAAGGATTACACAATTCATGTTCATGAGGATTATATAAATATGAGCATAGACTCTATTAAGGCTCTTTTTGTGGATGAGAGAATAATAACACATTTTAAAGATAATAACATCAGTACAGTAGGAGATCTTAGATATCTAAATCTAGATAATATAAATTCTATTCCAAACATAGGCAAATCAAAGGCACTTAAGTTTAACTACTATATTTCTTTATTAAAATACCCAGAAGAAGAACTAATCACTAAAGTTTTAGACATAATTAAAGAGGATGAAAATTATAGAATATATAAGCTCAGAGCGGTAAAAGGAATAACACTTCAAAGCATAGCAGATAAAAGTAATATTAGCCGTGAGAGAGTAAGACAACTAGAAGAGAAAGTACACAAGAAATTTAAAGGGTATTTTAAAATGTTTTTCCCTTATATGATAAAAAGATTTAACAAGGATAAAATTTTTGATTATAGGGATATAAGAAAAATAGGAAGAACTAAGGAAGAGTCCCTTATACTTAAATATGCTCTTATAAATAAAGCTTCAGAAAATGTGAGATATTTTGAAGAGATTGATAAGTTTATAATAGGAGAGAATATAAAGTATATAAGAGAGAGCCTTAATAGTATAGCAAGAGAGGTTGGAGATATATTTAACTATTACGATGAGATATACAATGTGGAAGTTCTTCTTAGAGAATATAGTTTGAGTTTCCTAGATTATGAGGACTTTATAAACTATCTTTATAAAAAAGGATATAAAAGTCATAATAATTATGTGTGGAAGGGTTCAATGAAACTCTCTAAATGTTATGGAGTAATAGTTAAGGAGTATTTTAAAGAAGGAATAAGGCTTAGTGATAAGGATAATATAGAAAAGGTAAAGAATATATTTAAAGATAAGTTTGGGCGGGATGATTTTTGTGATAATGCAAGGGCTATAGCAGCAAGAATAGAAAGTGAAAATGTTCTATGCAATAGAGGAACATATATAAGTCCAGAATATATAAAAATTCCAAAAGACTTATTAAGGAATATAAAGGAGTATATAAATAACTCAACAGAAGAGACTATACTTATTTCAGATTTGTTTTATAAATTCCAAGAAGATCTTAAAATGAAAAGTAATATAGATAACAGGTATTTTCTCCATGGAGTATTAAAATATTATTATGGTGATGAATTTATATTTACAAAAGATAATATAGGTAAGAATAAGGATAGTATAATAAGTTCACATAAGATATTTGAAAAATTCTTAAAAGATGAAGGAAAGGCTGTATCTAAGAAGTATATTAAGGGAGTATATCCAGGATGGACTGACTCCATGTTTAACAATGCGGTAGCTCTAAATAAAAACATAATATATTGGGATAATGGGTATTTTATAAATAGTAGCATATTGAAAATTTCTAAGGAAGATATCAATAAGTTAAAAGAAATACTAGAAAGTCAGTTTAAAAAAAATCATGGATACACCAATGCCAATGTGGTTCATTCTAAGGTTGAGCACATAATGAAGGATTTTATTAAGAGAAATAATATTAAAAACTCATTTAATATATACTCTATTTTAGAATATATATTGGGTGATGAGTATTATTTTAGAAGACCACATATTTTAAAAGAAGAACCAGAGAAACAATTTACCACTATGGATTTATTTTATGGCCTTTTTAGAAACAAAGAAGTTATAAGCTATAGGGAGTTTTATGAACATTTTAATAAACTGAAATTTACAGAGAGAACTATATATAATGCCTTCCATAGAGTATGCGAAGAACTTATAGAAATTGATGATGATAAATATATTTTAAAAGAGAACTTAAAGTTAAAGTCAAGGGATATAGAGGACATAACAAATGAGTTAAATAAATTAATTGAAAAGAGAAAGTATTATCCTTTAAAAACTTTGAGAAATTATAGCTTCCTACCAAATATAGGTTTTCCTTGGAATTATCATTTTCTAAGTTCTATTATAGAGAATTATATAAAAGATTTTGATATAGTAGAAAAAGAAGTGAAAGATAGAAGATATAGATGTGCAGTCCTTGTAAGAAACAATGGAGAGTTTTTCTCTATTAAAGATCTTATAATATATATACTGAAAAATGAATATAGAGGATCCATGAATATAAATAGTATACAGGAGTATTTAAGGGATAAAAAAGTTATTCTTAAGGGGATACCAAGAGATGTTTTTCAGTATGAGGGTTTTATAGTAGAAGAGGATGGGAATGTAACAATAAATTAAACTTTAATAATATCTATAGACATAACTCTTAAGTTCTAGTTAGAATAGAATTTAAGAGTTATTGCTTTGTTTTACAATATAACTTTTATAAGTGTTTATTCCTTTTTCTTGAACTTTGGAAATGGAAATACTTATATGATTAACTAAGTCTTACAATGTAAGATTGAAGTAACTATTTGGAAGGGAGGTCTAGGCTTTGGAATATGTGATAGATAATAAGAATTTAGACTATTTAAACTTAAAAAATTTATTAATTGCAGCACAAAATAGTAGTAATAAAGTAGGAGATGATGAGTTTAAGAAAGATAAAGAACTACAAAAGGCCGTAGACTTCATAAATAAGACAAAGGGTATAAATAAAGATGAACTTAGGCTTTATTGTACCTGCCATGAAGATGGATTTAAAGGAAAGTATTTAAGTCTCATGGAGATATTTTCACTAAATCTAAACAATATAATAGGACTTAATTTTGAAGAGATAATACATAAAATGAGAAGTCTTAGTGAAGATGGCATATTAAGTAGCTTATATTATACTCTAGGAGATTATGAAGGAAAATCTTTAAATAGTAGAGAAGATGTTTTAAAGGAACTTAGAAATATGCCCATAAGTGGTGAGTTTAAATGGAATCTCATGATGGCTATTGAAAATCCATTAGAATTTATGGAAAGATTGTGTAACTTTCTTGAAAGATGCAAAAGAATTTTAAATAAGTATATTGAGAGATTTAGAATTCTTGGAGATCAGTGGAAAGACACCTTGGAAGAATTAATAAGATCTGGAGGAATAGAAGGTTTTAAAGAGACCTATGATATAATTCCTTTTGATGATTTTAAATATTGCAATAGGGTATACATATATCTAATTTCCATTAATGTATTTAATATTTCATGGGTAACTGGAAGAGATAATAATACATATATTTATCTTGGAAATAAATCTTTAGAGATGATAGAAAACTTTAGAGGGAAAAATAACTTTGAGAAATTAATGAAGGTAATTAAAAATTTATCAGATCCAAGTAGATTTAAGCTTTTAAAATTAATTAGTAGTGAATCTAAGTATGGTCAGGAACTTGCCCATGATTTGAATTTAACTACTCCAACAGTATCCTATCATATCACTGGACTTAAAATGAATAAGCTTATAAATGAGAAATATGAGGGGAAAAAGATGTACTACTCTTTAAATAAAGATACTTTAAGAGAGATGATAAAAATATTAGAAAAGGAACTTCAGCTTTAGGTTCATAAGAATATTATAAACTTTTGGTTAATAATATTCTTAAAAACACATAAAAACCTTGACTTATTCAGTGAAGGGTTTTATGTGTTTTAAAATGCTTTTTATTATTAATATATTATATTTTCATTTCGCTATATTGAAGTTTATATAAATTATAGTATAGTTTTTCTTTTAATAAAAGCTCATCATGAGTTCCCATCTCTTTTATCTTGCCCTTATGAAGAACAATTATTTTATCAGAGTTTTTTATTGTAGATAATCTGTGAGCTACTACAATGGTCGTTCTTTTATCTGTAATCCTAGATAAGGCATCCTGTATTAGGCTTTCAGTTTCTGTATCGATATTAGAAGTAGCCTCATCAAGGACAAGAATAGGGGGATTAAAGGCTATGGATCTTGCAAAGGCTATTAGTTGCCTTTCACCTTGGGAGAAGGTTGTTCCCCTCTCATTTACAGGATCATCATATTGGTTAGGAAGTTTTTCTATAAACTGATTTGCATTTACATATCTGCAGGCTTCTATAACCTTTTCATCAGATATATCCTTATTATTAAGTCTTACATTACTTTTAATATCCCCAGTAAAGAGGAATACATCTTGAAGTACTGTAGCTATATTACGTCTTAGATCTTCTTTTCTCATATGTTTTATATTGATTCCATCAATTAAGATTTCTCCTTTTTGTATATCATAAAGTCTTGTAATAAGGCTTATTATAGAGGTTTTGCCTGCACCAGTGGCCCCTACAAAAGCTATCTTTTCCCCAGGTTTTATTGAAAAACTTACATCTCTTAAAATCCAATCTTCATCATTATATGCAAACCAAACGTTTTTAAATTCGATTTCTCCAATAAGCCTTTTTACCTCTTTTGGATTGTCTATATTTTTTATTATAGAATTATTATCTAAAATGTTAAAGATTTTCTCAGCAGATGCCATAGCAGACTGAAGAATATCGTATTTTTCAGTTATGTCAAATATAGGCTGAAAAAACATAGTTACATAATTTATAAAGGCAAAAAGCACACCAAATTCTATAGAGTTATCTAATACTCTAAAACCACCAAACCATATAAGAAGAGCCATGGTAAAAGCGGATAGAAGTTCTATAGAGGGTCTAAAAATAGCAAATATTACAGTTTGATCAAGGCTTGCTTTTTTGTAAGAGGTGTTTATTTCATCGAACTCCTTAAATTTTTTATCTTCTTTATTATATATTTGCACAACCTTAACCCCAGAAATATTTTCAGATAGGAAGGAGTTTATCTTAGATAGTCTAGACCTAACCTTTCTATAAGCATCTCTATCATATTTTTTAAATAATAAGGCCACTATAAAAATTAATGGAAGTGTGCTTATGGATATTAGAGCCAAATTCTTATTTAAAATAAACATAGCAATAATTATTCCAATTAACATAAATATATCCTTAAGAAGATATATAAGGACTCCAGTATACATTTCATTAAGGGTTTGAACATCATTGGTTATTCTAGTAACTAACTTACCTACAGGGGTTTTATCAAAGAAGGAAAGATTAAGATTTTCTAAATGGACAAATAGTTTTTGACGTATATTATAAATAATCTTTTGGCCTGTAAATTGAAGTATATACATTTGAAAATAATTAATTACAAAGCCTACACAATAAGTTAGAAGTAATATAATAACTATATGTTTAAGAGAAGATATGTCATTATATCTTAAAGATTTAACTTCATCCCTTGTAAGTTTTTTATATATTTTATTAGTATCTAAAGAAAATTCTTCTGAGTAATCTATTTTTCCATATACAAGATAAATATCCTCTTCATAATATATCATGGAATATATCTTATCATCATCATAGGTTCCTTTAAATTCTTTACTAGATATGAAAGATTTATCTCCTATTAAGCTTGAGTTTTTTACATCCTTATTAACTTCTATATAAGGTTTTTTAAATCCATTTATATCATCATCAATGGCAGTTTTTATTATAGAAGGCCTAACTAAAAGAAGTATAGTTGATATTATCATGAGGAGCATTACAAGTAACAAATTCCATTTAAAGGGTTTTGCAAAGGTAAGAAGTCTTTTCATAAGATCTGAGTCGTAATCTTTTGTAATAATATCATCATCATTGAAATTATCCATATCCTAGACCTCCTCATCTATTTTTTCTTCTAATAATTGCTTATTATAAATTTCACTATATAGACTTTTGTTATTTATAAGAGTTTCATGGGTTCCTTCTTCAATTATCCTTCCTTCATCTAATACTATGATGTTGTGACTATTTTTTATAGCAGATATTCTATGAGATATTATTATGGAAGTTCTACCTTTCATAATAGATTTAAGGTTTTCTAGAATTTTAGTTTCAGTTTTAGCATCTACAGCAGAGAGGCAATCATCTAAGATTAATATCTCTGGATCTTTAATCAAAGCTCTAGCTATGGAGACCCTTTGTTTTTGTCCACCAGATAATGTAACGCCACGTTCTCCAACTAAGGTATCAAAACCTTTAGGGAAGTCTATAATATTATTGTAAACATCAGCATTTTTAGAGGCATTTATAACATCCTTCATATTTAAGGTATCCTTAGATAGGTTTATATTTTCAGATATATTATAGGAAAATAGGAAAGGATCAGAAGCCATACCTATATTTTTTCTTAGAATAGATAATGGAATTTTATTTATATCTGTACCATTAACAAATATTTTTCCGTCTTCTATGTTATAAAGTCTAACTAATAGGTTTACTAGGGTGCTTTTTCCACCACCAGTTCGTCCTATTATACCTAAAGTTTCACCTTTTTTTATGGAGATATTAATATTTTTTAGTGAGGGAACTTTAGCTCCGGGGTAGGTAAAGGTTAAATCATTTATGACTAAATCTCCATTAATACTGTTTATATCTATAACTTTAGGGGAATCATAAATTTCAGGTTTTGTTTTAAGAATATTCTCTATTCTTTCAAGAGAAGCAAAACCCCTTTGGATCACATTTATTACAAAGCCTATAGCCATCATAGGCCAAACAAGTTGTCCTATATACATATTAAAGGCAACAAAGTCTCCAAGGGAAATGTCACCATATATTACATATAAACCACCTACACCTATAAAAAGAACAAAACTTAGAGAAGCTATAAATTCAACTAAAGGTTGCATTATAACTTGTATTTTTGAATATTCCATATTTTTTTTAAAGTTATCAAAATTTTCTTTGGTGAATTTTTCGAATTCTTTTTCTTCTTGAACAAAAGATTTAATTACTCTTATACCAGAAAAATTTTCTTGGACTAATTCAGTTAGAGTGGAAAAGGATTTTTGTACTATCATAAACTTTTTATGAATTATTTTTCCGAACTTTGTGGCTATAAGGGAAATAAAAGGCAATGGTAGTAAGGAGAGGAATGTAAGTTTAACATCTATAGATAGCATAGTGATTATGGTAATTGAAGTCAAAAATATAGCATCTATTATCATAACCATACCAAAACCTAAGGACATTATTACGGAGTTTAAATCATTAGTTGCTAAAGCCATTAAATCCCCAGTTTTATTTTCATTATAAAAGCTTACAGATAATTTTTGGAGATGAGAAAAATATCTCTTTCTCATTTCATACTCTATATGCTTTGATGTACCAACTATAAGTACTCGCCAGATAAAACGTCCTACAGCTATAATTATAGAGGCAATAATAAACAATGATATATATTTTAATATATAATTTTGAGACGAGTTACCCTTTAAAAGGCTATCAGTTAATAGACCTAATATTTTAGGGGGAATTAACTGCATAAAATCTATGAACATTAGCATTAGTACACCTAGGATATATCTTTTCTTAAATATCAATGTGTACTTAAACAAAGCTTTTAGTTTTTTCATTTTGTGTAGCCTCCTTCCTTTTTAAGATATTATAACATCTAACCCATATAATAGAAATAAGATTAAAAATTTCTTGTAGGAAAAAACTTTAATTTTTATAAATGTGGCAAATACTATAAATATTGAAAATGTTAAGATTCTGAAAAAAATTAAAATTATTAAAATATCGCCTAAAATCTTTTTTTGTGGTATACTGTTTAAGGATTTTACGAAGTTTAACTTAAGGTTAAAATGGGGATAAAAAACTTAATAAAGAAATAATTTCTTTAGGAGGATATTATGGGAAATTATATATTCACGTTAACAGCTGTTTTTCAGATTTCTTTATTTTTATTAACTTCCTATTATTTAATACTATCCTTATTTGGATTGCGTAGGAAAAAGGAAAAAAGAAATCATGAAGCTAAAAATTCTTTTGCTCTTATTGTAGCTGCACATAATGAAGAAGTGGTTATTG
>NZ_JBFNEO010000095.1:0-10345 GCF_040797585.1 Clostridium sp. | reverse complement strand
GTCTTTAGGAGAGTCTTTTTTTATATCTTTGTTCAAAATATCATATATTGCTTCTTCTTTTATCCCAGTTTCTTCTGAAACCCTCTTTATATATACATCTTTTTCTATACTATCTAAATTAGCTAATATCTCTGTTACATTTCTTGTATACTTTATTACCATTTCCTTGTCTTTAAAATTTATACCTTCTTTTGCCTTTTTAAGTCTATAGTCAATTAAAGGTTCTGAATTATCTGCTAGTCTTAAAAAAGCATCTTTTCCATTTGCTCGTATAAATTCATCAGGATCTTTTCCATCAGGAACTGTAAGAACTCTAACATCAAATCCAGTGTTTTTAAGAATTTCAAGTCCTCTAAGGGTAGCCATTTGTCCCGCTAAATCTGCATCATAAGAAATAATAACCTTATCTGCATATCTCTTTAGAAGTCTTGCTTGATTTACTGTCAGTGCCGTTCCAAGAGATGCAACTACATTAGTTATTCCATATTGATGTAGGGATATTACATCCATATATCCCTCAACTATTATAAATGTTCTTAAAGGATTTTTTTCCTTTAAAGCAAAGTTCAATCCATAAAGGTTAGTTCCCTTATTAAACACTAAAGTTTCTGGGGAATTTAAATATTTAGGCTTTGAATCATCTAAAACTCTTCCTCCAAAGGCAATTACTCTTCCTTTATAATCAAATACTGGAAACATTACTCTATTTCTAAACCTATCATATATATTTCCCTTATCATTTTTTATTATAAGTCCTGCATCTAAAAGAGTCTGCTCCTTAAAGCCTTTAGTCTTTAAATAATTCATAAGTGAATTCCAGCTATTTGGTGAATATCCAAGTCCAAATTTTCTTAAAGTGGATTCTTTTATTCCTCTGTTTAAAAAATATATTTTCCCTATATTGTTAGGTCTATTCATAGTTCCAAAGAAAAATCTAGCTGCTTCTTTATTTATGTTGTAAAGTATATCTTTCTTGTCATTAAATCTTCTGCTACTTTTAGATTCTTCAATGGTTATATTGGCTCTGTCAGCCAAGTACCTTAATGTTTCAACATAGGATAAATTTCTATTTTTCATAACAAAGGTTATAACATTTCCTGCTTCCCCACATCCAAAACATTTAAAAAGCTGCTTTTCACTAGAAACACTAAAAGAAGGTGTTTTCTCACTATGAAAAGGACATAGTCCTTGATAGTTTCTTCCACTCCTCTTTAGTCTAACAGTTTCAGATATAACCTCTACAATGTCATTTTCATCCTTTATCTTTTCAATTATATGTTCTGGTATCAATGAGAATCCCACCCAAAGTAATTATTTATAATTTTATTTTCAACAAGGTTTATTATATTCGACATAAATTAAGGTTTTCCTTCTTTTCTACAATTTTTTTTATAAGATTTATACTTAAAAATTATGTTGATATTATATATATTCTTTATTTTTTCCGTTTTTCCTTCAATAAACTTTAAGATTTATAAGAATCCTTTCAAATATTAGTTTATCCCAAATTTATATAAATTTATTCTTTATTTGTATGTTTTATTGCAAATTTTGCTAATTTTTGCACTTTTAATCCCTCTTTGACCTATTCCTATATATTGTATATCTGTTTTTTAATTTTTATGATTATATTTTTACTTTTATAATTTTATTCAGATTTTATATTTTAACATTATATATATTAAATCTTAGAACTATAATCCATACATAAATATATATTCCATTTTCTATACTTTATATACTTTTATATATTTATAGATTTAATTTAAATCTAATCCCTTGAGAATATCACTATTAAATTATTGAAACTCATAATATTAAAATATGACTCATATACTATTATGAATAATATTACTCTTATTAAAGAGTTAAAGGAGGTAATATTCTATGCCTCAAAGGGCTAAAGAATTTAATCTTAATTTAAGAGACACTTGGATTAATACCTATAATATAAAAAAATATGTTCTCCCTCACTATGGTATAGAAAAGTGCGAAATTAAAGAGATTAAATTTAAAAATACAGACAAGCAACGTGCTGTTTATAAGGTACAGGTGGGAGAAGAAATTTTCTGTGTAAAAAAGGTTTACCTTGATAAAAAGCAACTATTATTTGTTTATTCTGCTGTAGAATGGTTATACAGATGGGGTATAAAGGTTCCTAGATTTATACCAACTAATGACGGAAGTAGATTTGTTTTTGAAAATGATATGTTATTTATATTAACTCCTTGGATAAGAGGGGAAAAATGTGATTTTGATAATATAAATCATGTAAATATAGCTATGTCAAACTTAGCGAAATCCCATAAGGTTTCTAAAAATTTCTCTCCTATTCTAGGAAGTGAAGATAGGTTTGGATTTGATGACATTTTTACCTCTTACAATAAACACTTTAATCAACTATTAAATTCTTCTAACTTAGCTTTTAGATATAAAGATAAATTCTCCAAAATATTTCTTGATGATTTTGAGAGTAACATAGCCTTAGCTAAAATCTCCTTAGATTTATGTAGCACAATAGATAATAAAAATCTTTCAAGGTCTCTATGCCACTCTGATTACGTAAATAAAAATTTAATTTTTAGTAATGATAATTCTCTATATATGATAGATTTTGATAAAAGTAAGATGGATTATTGTGTTAAGGATATATCCTATTTTTTTAGAAGACTTTTAAAAAGAGAGAAAACTAAATGGGATTTAGATTTAGCCATAAATGCTATTGAAGAGTATAATAAAATTAAGCCCTTAAATTTAGATGAATATAAATATATAGCTGCTTATCTCGCATTCCCTCAAAAATATTGGCGCATCTCCAGAGATTATTATAATAACATAAGAAAATGCAACGAAAAATCCTTCTGTAATCTCTTAAATAATGTAGTGAAAAAAACTTCTTATCAACTAGAATTTATGAATAAATTCTTAAAACATATAGAGAATAAATTTAGTATATCCTTAAATTAATTAAAATAAGGGACTATGACACAAAGAATAAAAACTACAATATATTGTCTTAGATTTTTAAATTCTAAGACAATATATTGTGGTTAGATTTCTTAATGCCATAGTCCCTTTAATATTAACAATATCCCTATTCTTTATAGAGAATCATATTCCATTATAAAGTGATATTTCACCTTAATTAGTAAGGTTTACTCTCCCTATAATAGTATTTAACTTATCTTTTATTTCTAACTTGTGCTTGAGCTGCTGCAAGTCTTGCAAGTGGAACTCTAAATGGTGAACAAGAAACATAGTTAAGTCCTAGGTTATGACAGAATTCAACTGAGGATGGATCTCCGCCATGTTCTCCACAAATACCAAGCTTTATGTCTGGTCTAGTTTGTCTACCCTTTTCTACTGCCATTTTTACAAGTACTCCTACTCCATCTTGATCAAGCTTTGCAAATGGATCAGATTCATATACCTTTTTATCATAATAGTCCTTTAAGAACTTACCTGCATCATCTCTTGAGAAACCAAAGGTCATTTGTGTTAAATCATTAGTTCCAAAAGAGAAGAAATCTGCTTCCTTTGCTATTTCATCAGCAGTTACAGCTGCTCTTGGAACTTCTATCATGGTTCCAACAAGATACTTCATATCTATATTTCTTTCCTTTAGAATAGACTCTGAAGTTGCAACCACAACATCCTTAACAAACTTAAGCTCCTTTATTTCTCCAACAAGTGGTATCATTATTTCTGGTACTATATCATATCCGTGCTTTTCCTTAACTTCTACTGCTGCTTCTATTATAGCCCTTGTTTGCATTTCAGCTATTTCAGGATAGGAAACAGCAAGTCTACATCCTCTATGTCCCATCATTGGGTTAAATTCATGTAGAGAATCTATAGTAGCCTTCAAGTCTTCACAGGTTATTTTAAGTTCTTTTGCAAGTTCTACTATATCCTCTTCATTATGAGGTAAGAATTCATGTAATGGTGGATCTAGCAGTCTTATAGTACACGGTCTATGCTCCATAGCCTCATAAATACCTACAAAGTCTTCTCTTTGCATTGGAAGTAACTTCTCTAAAGCTTTTCTTCTTTGCTCTTCGTTCTTTGCAACAATCATTTCTCTAACTGCCATTATTCTATCTTCCGCAAAGAACATATGCTCTGTTCTACAAAGTCCTATTCCTTCAGCCCCAAATTTCACCGCTTGAGCTGCATCTCTTGGAGTATCCGAATTAGTTCTAACCTTCATTGCTCTTATTTCATCTGCCCATTTCATAAATATTTCAAAATATCCACTTATCTCTGGTTCTACAGTATTTATTTCACATCCATATATATTACCTGTAGATCCATCTATAGATATATAATCCTTATCTGTATAAACCTTTCCTTGAACCTCTACTGTCTTAGTAATTTCATTAACCTTTAAATCACCACATCCAGCTACACAACAAGTTCCCATACCTCTAGCTACAACCGCTGCATGAGAAGTCATTCCTCCTCTTACAGTAAGTATTCCCTCTGCAGCTATCATCCCTTCAATATCCTCTGGAGATGTTTCCAATCTAACTAAAACTACCTTTTCTCCTCCTTCAGCTCTTTCCTTAGCCTCATCAGCAGTAAAAGCTATTCTGCCACAAGCAGCTCCTGGAGATGCTGGAAGTCCTTTTGCTATAGGAGACTTATCTTTTAACACCTTAGAATCGAAGGCAGGATGTAATAAACTATCAAGTTGCTTTGGCTCCACCTTAAGAATAGCTTCTTCCTTAGTAAGCATACCTTCCTCTACAAGATCAACAGCAATTTTTAAAGCTGCTTGAGCTGTTCTCTTACCATTTCTTGTTTGAAGGAAGTATAACTTTCCTTCCTCTATGGTAAACTCCATATCTTGCATATCTCTATAATGTTTCTCTAATATATTAACTATCTTTAAAAACTCTTCATATATATGAGGCATGTCCTCTTTTAACTTACTTATAGGATGTGGTGTTCTCGTTCCTGCCACCACGTCTTCTCCTTGAGCATTCATTAAATATTCAGCAAATACATGCTTTTCTCCAGTAGCTGGATTTCTTGAAAAAGCCACTCCTGTTCCTGAAGTATTTCCTTTATTTCCGAAAACCATTTCTTGAACGTTTACAGCCGTTCCCCACTTAGCTGGTATATCATTTAATCTTCTATATACTATAGCTCTAGGATTATTCCAAGATCTAAATACAGCCTTTATAGACTCTATAAGTTGAGTCTTAGGTTCCTTTGGGAAATCTTCTCCCTTTTCCTTCTTATAAAGTGCTTTATATCTATCAACTAATAATTTTAAATCATCAGCATTTAAATCTGTATCTAGCTCTACCCCTTTTTCTTTCTTCATTTCATCTAATAAATCTTCAAAAAGTCTTTTCTCTATATCCATAACAACATCTGAGAACATTTGAATAAATCTTCTGTAAGAATCATAAGCAAATCTAGGGTTTCCTGTTATTTTAGCCATAACTTCAACTGTATCATCATTTAAACCTAAATTTAGTATAGTATCCATCATTCCTGGCATAGACGCCCTTGCTCCAGATCTTACTGAAACAAGTAGTGGATTCTCTAGTGACCCAAATCCTTTTCCTGTTATCTTCTCAAGTTGTACCATTCTTTCATAAATTTCCTCAATAACCGCGTCTTCAACTATCTCACCATCATCGTAATACTTGTTACATGCCTCAGTTGTAACAGTAAAACCTTGCGGTACTGGAATATCAAGACTTGTCATTTCTGCTAAATTAGCACCCTTTCCCCCTAAAAGGTTTTTCATAGATGCATCGCCTTCACTAAATAAGTACACATATTTCTTCTTGCCCATATTAACACTCCTTCAGTTTTTAAAGAATATATACTAAAGGGAGAAAACTCCCTATAGTCATCTTATTATTTGTTTTTGCCCATATTAACAAATAATTTAGTTATATTAGTCTTTGAGATTTTGCCCACAATCTTTAAAGACTCCTTTTCATTTTCAAATACTCTCTCAACCACTGGAAGACTATCTACCTCGTGATCTATTATTCTCTGTGCCACTAAATATGCTGTATCTTCTGGTTCTACAAACACGATATTTGGCATTCTTGTCATTATAACACCAACAGGAACCTTATGAATATCAGTTCCTCCTATAGCTATTTTTAAAAAGTCTTTTCTTGATACAGCTCCAACAAGTATCCCTTTATTTTCAACAAATAAAGTCCCTACATCATTTAAAAATAAATGTACAATGGCATCATATACTGTAGTTTCTTCATTAACAACTACAGGAGATGACATAACATCCTTTACCTTTATATGAATTATATAATCATATACCATACTATGAGAGGGCTTTTGCGAATATATATATCCAACCTTAGGTCTAGCCTCTAAAATTCCTGTCATAGTTAGTATTGCTAAATCTGGCCTTAAAGCAGCCCTAGTAACTCCTAAGGACGATGCTAAAGATTCACTTGTTATTGGTTCTCCTGCTTTTACTAGTCTTATTATTTCTTCTTGTCTTGGTGTTAATTTAATTGCCCTCACCTCTTTCTAATGTTCCAGGAATAAGTGTATATTATATGTTAAAATGTGATATACAATTAACTTAATTATATTATACAATATAATTTTTTTCCTGTATATATTTTTTTATCTATTTTTATTTATATTTTTTATTTATTATCTTCATGTTCATGGAATTTTACAGAATACTGATATACCGGAGTGTCATTTATAATTACATCATCTTCAAATCCATTACTCATGTTATCTTTTTTATTATTCATAAACTTATCTTTAAATTCAGTGGCTACATCCTTTATTTTACTTCCTAAACCTTCTGCTGAATTCTTTACTACAGTGTTTATAACCTCAACTGACCCATCATTCTTAGTTATTTCAATAGTAAGAGTAACCAAAGTAGCTGTAGCTACTCCAGCTATTAGTATAATTGGAGTCCAAAGTACTGCTATCACCCCTGCTGCAACACCTGCATTTACAGGAACATCTACTATTACTTTTTCTCCTTTTTTTACTTTTATCCTATTTACATTTCCTTTGTCTATTAATTCCATGAGCCATATCTTAAATCCTTCAAGGGATGTAAATATTGGTGAAGGATTTTCTTTTTTTCTCTCTTCTATATATATTATTGCTTCCACCACATCTCCCATGGAAAACTCTAAGGCTTCTTTAGCCTCTTTATAGGAAACTCCAGTTCTTTCTATTATTAAATCTAGCTTTTCTAAAGAATTATCACTCATTCTTATTTCCATCCTCCTTTATTATATCAAGCATATCTAAACTCTTAGGCCTTCTTTGATAAACACTTCCTATTAAAGATTTCATAACAGAATATATCTCTTCTTTTATATTAGCATTTATCTTCAGTTTATATATATTATCTAAACTATGACTATTTAGATATCTTAAAACATTATATGTACTAGAAGATATTGGAATACCATAGGATTTTTCACAGTTGTTACACACCCCTCCACTATAAGCTAGGCTTATATAATCACAATATGAGAGTCTCCTCCTACATTTGCAACAATTATCTAAATCTAGTGCATAACCAGTTGATTTTAAAAGCTTAAGTTCAAAGGCTCTAATAAGAACTTCATTATCTAAAGCATTTGAATTTAATAAATATAAGGAAGTAACTAGCTCCTTGAATAATCCCTCATTCTTCTCATCATCTACCATAGATATATCTATAAGTTCACAGAGATAGGTACTATATGTAAGCTTTTCTAAGTCATCTAGGCATCCTCTAAAGGAATTTATAATTCTGCCTTCACTTATGGTGTAGAGTCCTCTACCTTTAAATAATACATATTCACCAAAAGTAAGAGGCAAAGAGGCAGAGAATAATTTATTACTATTCTTCTTTGCTCCCTTTGCAATAGCCGTTATCTTTCCATTCTTTTCTGTATATATCCATAAAAGCTTATTATTTTCTTTATAATCCTGTTCTTTTAACACAACCCCTAAGGTCTTAACTAGTGCCAGAGTTATCTCTCCTTTACTTTTTCATTTTATAGCCTAGTTCCTTAAGAAGCATTGGATTATCTCTCCACTCTTTTCTAACTTTTACCCATATTTTTAAGTTAACCTTAGCATTTAAGAACTTTTCAAGATCCATTCTTGAATATTCTCCAATCTTTCTAAGGGTCTGACCATTCTTTCCTATTATTATTCCTTTATGGGAATCTTTTTCACATAGCATATCAACTTCTATATGGTAGGTTCCATTTGGACTTTTTTTCATTTGTATTATATCAACAGCTATACCATGAGGAACTTCTTCTGAAAGAAGTCTTAAAGCTTTTTCTCTAACAGTTTCAGATATTATAAACTTCTCTTGAACATCTGTTATCATTTCCTTGGGATAATATTGTGGTCCTTCTGGTAGCTCTTTTTTTATAATATCTATTAATGTATCTACATTTTTACCTTTTAAGGCTGATATAGGTATGATTTCTTTAAATGGGAAGAAATCTCCATAGGCTTTTAAGTTCTCAGCTACTCTCTCTTTAGTATTTTCATCTATTTTATTAAGTACAAGATATACTGGTACTTTAGTTTCTCTCAATTGATCTAAGATTATTTCATCTGCCTTACTTATACCCTCACCTGGGTTTGCAAGGAATAAAACTACATCAACTTCCTTTAAAGCATCTGTTGCTACTTTTACCATATATTCACCTAGTTTATGTCTTGGCTTATGAAGACCTGGTGTATCAACAAATACCATTTGAAAATCATCGCCTGTTAGTACAGTTTGTATATTATTTCTTGTAGTCTGGGGTCTAGATGAAACAATAGATAATTTTTCACCCATGATGTAATTTAATAATGTAGATTTACCTACATTAGGTCTTCCTATTATAGTTACGAATCCTGATTTAAACATTAATTTCCTCCTAAAGTTCTAAGTCTTTTTTACTAAAGCTTCCTGGTAAAATTTCTTCTAAAGTCTTTTTTATATATTCATTCTTATTCTTGATAATAATTATTGGAATTTCTGGGCCTTCTGCAAACTCCACAATTACTTGCCTACATATTCCACAAGGATAAGTATAAGAATTTACATCTCCAATTACAGCTACGGCCTTTACATTGGTTTTTCCTTCAGATACCGCCTTAAATATAGCTGTTCTTTCAGCACAATTAGTTGCACCAAATGAGGCATTTTCTATATTGCATCCTGTATATATACTATTGTCTTCCATCATAACTGCTGCTCCTACTTTAAATTTTGAATAAGGAGCATAAGCTAATTCTCTAACTTCAATGGCTTTTTCTATTAGTACATCATAATTCATAAAATATACCTCCCTAATTTTATATCTTGTATATAAAATTATAGCATTATTTATATGTATTTCAATAAAAAGTGAAGTCTATAACCCTTATTAAAGCTAATTTATATAAAACATTATTTAATTAGGCTATGATTAAATGTATAAACTAAAAGTTATCTTAAAATTTATAGCTTATTTAAGATAATAACTTAAATATAAGTAGTGTTAATAATGTTCCAAATATAGCTCCACATATAACTTCCAATATTGAATGTACCTCTGAATCTACCCTACTCTGCGCTACTATTACAGCTAGTAAAAAGGATAGCATTATAACAATTGGTTCCTTACTTATAAGGGCAACCATAGTGGCTAAAGAGAAACCTATTGCACTATGTCCACTTGGCATTCCACCTTTTAATGGAGTTCCCTCACCATATATAGCTTTGAAAACTAAGGTGGCCACACAAACTATAACAAGAACTATAAGAATCATATAAGGTTCTGATTGTTTTATCTTAGTTACTGTGGTAAAAACTATCTCTGTTATATTATCCCAGAATATAATATACCCTACAAATAAAGCATTAATAGCAGTTATTAGTACAGCTCCAGCAGCTACATTCTTAGCTATTTTAGCTAAAGGGTGATAAAAATTAGTGGTGGCATCTACCGCTGCCTCAATAGCTGTATTTATAAGCTCAGCTCCAATAACCATAGTTATTGTTATACATATTATCAAAAGCTCTACTTTGGAAAGCTCATAAAAAAAACATATTGTTAACACTGCCAGTGTTGCTATCATATGTATCTTCATGTTCCTTTGAGTTCTTATGGTATATATTATTCCCTCTATAGCATGATTAAAAGAATCTACTAATTTTTTTATAGACATATAATTCACCCCATAACAATTTAGAATTCAAGTGTATAAAAGAAAAGAACTAATTAAATACAATAGCCTAATATGCTATCTTAATATAATTATACACAATAAGTATATATTTCTAAACATATATAATTTTTCTATTGAATTTTATTTTAATATTCATTTGTTAATA
>NZ_JBFNEO010000094.1:0-10390 GCF_040797585.1 Clostridium sp. | reverse complement strand
GAAAGCTAGAAGAGGCTTTTTCAAATAAATTTGGAGATGATTCATATAAAATATTTTCAGAAGGTATATCTAAATATGGAAGCTTCACAGAAGATAAACCTCTAGATGCTATGATAGATACTTCAAATATTCACGGTTGGCTTCAAGACAAGGTTTCTAAAACTGAAGGAAGACTTTCATATTTTATAACTAACTCCATAAAAGCTTTTGGTGATGAAGCTCTTGCCATAGCTTTGAAGATTTATGAAAAACATGGAGAAGAGTGCGGAAAAGAAGTTAATGATAATGGAGAAAATGAAAATGCTCTTCTACTATTTAAAAACCTTAATAACTATGTCCTAGATGGAATGCCTTGTGACCATGTTAATAGCTTAAAAATAAAAACTGAGGACTTAGTAGAATGGGAAACAACTACCTGTATACACAAAAAGTATTGGGAAGAGGTTTCTGGAGATGTTAAAGTATTCTATGATTTAAGAGAAGCCTTTACTTCTTCTTTTATAAAATCAGCAAACCCTGAATTTACTTATATAAAGACCGATGATTCTCATCATAGAATATTAAAAGGTTAAATATTCTTTCATTAAATATAGACTAAAATTTTTTTAAATTATATAATAGGATTAAGCTCTAGAATGTTAAATTTTAGAGCTTTAATTTTATATAAAGGGACTGATAAATTTGAAATATAAGGTTTTAGAGTTATTTAAAAATAATAAAGACCAGTATATATCCGGAGAGGAAATAAGTAAAAATCTTGGAGTAAGTCGTGCCTCCATATGGAAATACATAAAAGCTCTAAAAGATGAGGGATATGATTTTGAATCCTCAACAAAGGTTGGTTATAAACTTATAAAAGAAGCTGATGTTTTAAATTATATAGAGATAGAGCCTTATTTAAAAACTAAATATATAGGAAGACAATATAATCACTATGATACTCTAGGATCAACTAATTCTATAGCAAAGGAGTCTGCAAAGGATAACCTAATTAATGGTTCCGTATTTATAAGCGAAGAGCAAGTAACTGGTCGTGGTCGTCTTGGTCGTCTTTGGTCATCTCCAAAGCATAAGGGCATATGGCTAAGCATTCTTCTAACTCCTGATCTACCTCCTCTAGAGGTCTCTAAAACAACCCTTATTGGGTCAGCAGCAGTATATTTAGCCCTTAAGAATCTTGGTGTAGAAAGTCATATTAAATGGCCTAATGATGTGATTTTAAACAACAAAAAGCTTTGTGGAATTCTTACTGAAATTAGTGGAGAAATGAACAACATAAATTATATGGTCATGGGAATAGGTATTAATGTAAATACCTTAGAAGAGGAATTTAGTGATGAGCTTAAATCCATAGCTACTTCTTTAAAAAGAGAGTTTAAAAAAGACTTTGATAGAAAAATGCTAACAGCTTATATTTTAAATAATTTTGAAGAACTTTATGATGACTTTTTATCCACTGGAAAACTTAATAAAACCCTAGATATAAGTAGAGAGGCATCTATACTTATTGGAAAAGAGATTCAATGTATAAATAGGGATACTAACTTTACCTGCAAAGCTTGTGATATAACAGAAGATGGTGAACTTCTAGTTACCCTTGGGGATGGATCAGAGAAAAGAATCATTTCTGGTGAAGTTTCTATTAGGGGATTATATGGATATGTGGAGTAATATATAGATATACCCATTACCCTTATATCCATGCAGCTACTACTTAAAACTATTCTCTTAATTTAAATAAGTATTCTAGAATACCAATGCTTACATTTTAAAAAATACATATTCTTAATGATACTTATATAATATAAGGTAGATGATTTATAATTAGCATAATTATAAATCATCTACCTTAACAATTAAAATTCTAGATCTTTTATACTTTCCTTTAATACATCTGCTGACTTTCTTAATCCATTTATTTCTTCTTCATTTAAAGGTACATTTAATACTTTTTCTGCTCCTTCTATTCCAACCACTGTAGGAATCCCAAGGTACATTCCTTCTATTCCATATTGTCCCTGAAAAAGACTTGATATTGTAAGTATTGATTTTTCATCCCTTATTATTGCCTCTACTATTCTTCTTACTGCTAAGGCAACTGCATAGTTAGTGTAACCTTTTCTATTAATTATTTCGTATGCAGCATTTTTAACCTCATCTAGTGTAGCCTTCTTAAATTCCTCATCACAGATTCCTCCTTGAGCTAAGCAGAACTCCTCAGCTCCCATTCCGGCTATTGAAGTTAAGCTCCACGCTGCCATCTCTGAATCTCCATGCTCTCCTATTATATAAGTGTGAATATTTCTTGCATCTACTGAAAACTTATCACTTAATGAATATTTAAACCTTGAAGTATCAAGGACAGTTCCTGATCCTATTACTCTATTAGATGGAAGTCCTGATAGTTTGTATGTTATATATGTTAAAACATCAACTGGATTTGATACTACAAGCAGTATAGCATTAGGGCTATATTTAACAACCTCAGGTACTATAGTTTTAAATATATTATAATTTTTCTTAACTATATCTAATCTTGTTTCTCCAGGCTTTGGTCCAACCCCAGCAGTAATTATTATTATATCCGAATTCTTAGTGTCCTCATAATCTCCAGCCTTTACATCTGTTGCCTTAACAAATGCAGCTCCATGAGATAAATCCATAGCCTCAGCTTCTGCCTTATCTCTATTTATATCTACTATAATTAAATCTGATACTAACCCTTCTAGCATTAAAGCATAGGCTGTAGTAGATCCAACAAACCCAGCCCCTATTATTGATACCTTTGTAGCTTCTTTTATCATAATTAATCCTCCTTTGCTGTATATTAATATTATATTTGCTGTATTAAAATAGATACTTTATATTAATTACTATATTATATCTAATAATATATATTATCAATCAAAAATAATGATTTTAATATTAATTTTAACTATTATTATTAACTTTTCTTATTGAAACAATACTATTAGTATGATATAAATAATTGATATTAAAAAATATTAAATTCCAATATTTAAAAATATGATATTCAAGTTCCAAAATTGCTTATAAATATAACTTAAAATATATAAAAATCTATGATTATACTTAATAATAGCATGTGACTATACACATACTATTATTAAGAGATTTAAAATTAAAACTTCATACTGTACCAAAAGTACAGATCACATAATTTTTATATGTTATTGGAGGTACCAAAATGAAAATTAATGTAATAGGTGTTCCTTTATACTTTGGATGCGATAGAGAGGGCGTAGATCTTAGCCCAAATTTATTACGAAAACACGGTTTAATTGAAATCTTAGAAAAACATCATGAAGAAGTTTATGACTTAGGTAATATTTACGTAGAGTTTATGGAAGAGAAGGAAAAATTCTCTAGTCATAAGTCTATGAAATATTTAAATCCTATAGTTAATGTAAATAAAAATTTAGCTCACAGCGTTTATAGCTCTTTATCCACTGGTTCCTTTCCTCTAGTTATAGGAGGAGATCACGCTCTTGGTCTTGGAAGTTTAAGTGGTTGTAGCAAAGCTTTTGGCGAGGATCTAGCTGTAATTTGGATAGATGCTCACGGAGATATTAATACTCATACTTCTTCTCCTTCCGGTAATGTCCATGGAATGCCTTTAGCCTCTGCAATGGGTGAAGGACCTTCTGATCTTACTAATCTTTATTTTAAAGGGAGAAAAATAAATCCTAAAAATGTATATATAGTAGGTGCTAGAGACTTAGATAAAGGTGAACTAAAGCTTATAGAAGATTTAAATTTAAGTGTCTGGACAACCTCAGATGTTAAGAAAGAGGGCTGCAAAAATGTAGTAGATTCTATATTAAAGGATATTAATTCAAAAGGAATAACTAATGTTCATCTTAGCTATGATATAGACTCCCTAGATGCAGCTCTTGTTCCTGGTACTGGAACCCCAGTATCTCAAGGACTTTACCTTGATGAAGTTAATGATTTACTTAAAAATCTTCTTTCTAGTGGATTTATAAAATCTATGGATTTTGTAGAATTAAATACTAAAATAGATAAAGAAGATTCTACTTTAAGGGTCGCCCTAGAACTTTTAGATACCATATCTTCTAGTTTAAAATAGTAAAAAAGCTCCTATTTAAAAAGTAGGGGCTTTTTATATACATATTATCTTTATTCTTATATAATATTCTTATTGTTATTTAATAAAGCTATAGGAGGATTTTATGAAACTTATATTCTTTGATACAGAAACTACTGACATAAAGCCTGAACAGGGCAGTATATGTCAGCTTAGTTATATAATGGTGGATACTTCTACAAAACCTAATACAACTGTAGGACGTAACTTTTTCTTTACAGTAGATAATATGTCCCCTTCTGCAGAAGCTGTTCATGGCTTTTCTTTAGAAAAGTTATATGAATTAAGTGAAGGTAATTACTTTGAAGACCAGGTAGAATCTTTTATAAATGATTTTTTAACGGCGGATATTTTAATTGGTCATAATGTATCCTTTGATATAAAATTCTTAAGTCATGAACTTTCTGGCATAGGAGAATTCTTCGAACCAAACTTAAGTTTTTGTACTATGGCCTACTATAAAAATATATGCAGATTGTGTAATGCTAGAGGTGATATAAAAAATCCGAAACTTGAAGAAGTTATAACTTTCCTTGGTATAACTAAAGAGATGATATCACAAAAATCTGAGGCACTTTTTGAAGGTAGTGGTAACTATCATGATGCTAGATTTGACACTGCTGCTACATATCTTATAGTAACAGAAGGTATAAAAAAAGGATTTATTCCTAAGCAACACTTTACATCTATGATAAAATAGACTTAATGTCTAACTATTATTACACATTAAAGTGCAATAAAAAATGAGTTATTATTACATAACTCATTTTTTGTTTTATTATCTATATCTTAAGTTATACTTGGCTTCAAGACGTAATGTGACAAAATAAAAATCATAGGTATAAGTTAAAAATTCAGTCAGGAATCCTATAGGGTTTTTGATTTAAAACTTATCTTATGCACCGCTTAAAATCTAAGATTTTAAAGTATTTAAGTACATGTATAAGTTAAGATTCAAGCTAAAAAACCTATAAGCTATTTAATTTTATTTCATAACTTAAAAACATATAACTTTTATATGGTGGAAAGAACATCATCTTAAGGAAGATTTCTTCTACAGCTCTTCTAAAGATCTAAATTCATATCCCATGGACTTCCATTCCTTTATAACCTCATCTAAAATATCTAAGTTTGTTTTAGAAATAGCATGAAGAAGATATATAGCCCCATTATGGGTACTTTTTAATATATGATTCTTTGCATAGGTCTTATCTGGTTGCTTATTAACATCATAATCCCCATAAGCAAAGCTCCAAAATACACTTTTATACCCCAAAGCTTTAGTATAGGATAAGGATTTTTCACTATAATTACCCATAGGTGGTCTAAAAACTTTTATCATGTCTTTTCCTATTAAAGACTTATATTCTTCCTCTACATCTTTAATTTCCTTTCTAAAAGCATCTATTCCTTTAGTAACTATCTCATCCATAGAACTATGTGTTACACTATGATTTCCAACTAAATGTCCTTCATTTACCATTCTCTTTATTAATTCCTTATTATCCTTTATATAAGGCTTTGTTACAAAGAAAGCTGCCTTTACATTGTTGCTTTTTAATATATCTAAAATCTTACTAGTATACCCATTTTCATATCCCTCATCAAAAGTAAGATATATAACCTTTTTGCTGGTATCTCCTAAATAAACTCCATTATTAGCCTTTAAATATGATTCTGATTCCTCAGGTGGAGTAGGCGCTTGTCCATTTCCCTTAGCCATAAAATACCAACTATTTTTCTTATTAGACTTATTATTATCTTTTATATTTTCTGTTACTTTAGGCTTACTATCTTCCTTTTTCTTCTCTACTTCTTGCTTTATTTCTTTTTTATCCTTTTTATTTTCTTCTATTTTATTCTCCTCATTATTAGGAGTTTCCTTTTCATTTATTTCTTTATTTCCATTATTAAGAAGAATATCTTGTTTTTTATCCTCTATATCTTCTTTATTAAAAACAAAAGAATATATAGCAGCAGTTCCTCCTAAGAATCCAATAACTAAAACTATAACTATAATAAGTATTGGTCTTTTTCTTTTACTCATATTACCTCCCTATAAATACTATATAAAAAAAATTCTACTCTTAACTCCTCTTAATTCATATTATACACCATCCCTTATAAACTTGAATATAGTTCTCAATAGAATTAATTTTTATGTATAAATATAGCATAATGAATAAATACTAATTATTAGATTCACATTTATATGATATTCTTCATAAAATATCATATAAAATGAAGATTAAAACATTACGGTAAATAAAAGTGAATCTAATTTAAATATAAATTTCATATACTAAGGATAAGTGTTTAGGATCATTAAGTATATTCTCTTTATCTAAGGATAAGGTTATTTAAATATAGATTTATATTCTCTCCTTAATATACCAATTAATTTAGCTCTATACTTATATCCTATGAAAAGCTTCTATTAAATTATATAAGTAAACTCTTAGATAGAACGAATCTTCCTTAAGATAGTGTTCTTTCCACCATCTTAAGGTTAGATGAGTTAATCTAGGGGCGTAGCAACTGTTATCCCCCACCTTCTAATGGGATGGGGGTGTTACAGTTCCTAGCCATCAGATAAAATTTATTTAAAAGGAGGTCCCTTTATGAAATCCTATGTTTGTGTAGTTTGTGGATATGTTTATAACCCTTCAGATGGAGATAGTTACTCCGGAGTAACCAGTAATACAGACTTTAATTCCTTATCTGAAAGCTGGCTATGTCCTTTTTGTGGATTCTCTAAGTTTAATTTTATTCCCTTAGAGTAAAATATTTATTAAAGATATACCACCTCTAAACCCAAATATGAAAAAAGACCTTCTAGATAATATCTAGAAGGTCTTTTTTAGAAAGCCTTTATATTAAACTACTTTGTCTGCTCTTAGCAAAATTGTAGTAGTCTATCATAAGTATAATTGTTTTATTTTGGTAATCTGAAATAGTCTAACTATTTCTTTCCTTCAATATTTCTTAATTCATTCACCCTATTAATAAGATTTTTCTCCATACTCTTACATAGATCTCTATCCATATCTTCAATTCCTTGAAGCCTATATTTCAATCCAATATTATCGTATTTAGTTATCCCCATAGTATGATAAGGAAGAAGTTCTATCTTTTCAACATTTTCTATGTCTTTTATTATATTAGCTAAAGCCTCCATATGATCTTCTCCATCAGTAATTCCTGGAACAACTACATGTCTTATCCATAGCTTAGTAGAAGTTTTCTCACATGCCTTTAAAAAGTTTCTTGCTTCTTCGCCATCTTTGCCAACCAAGGTCTTGTATCCTTCATCAGATACATGCTTTATATCAAATAAAACTAAATCTACATATTTTAATATGTCTTCATAATTTCCAAGTCCAAAACCAGCTGTATCTATAGTTGTATGAATTCCACTATTTTTGCAAAGTTTTAAAACTTCTATTAAAAACTCTGGCTGTAGAAGAGGATCTCCTCCAGAGAAAGTTACTCCACCACCGCTTCTTGAGAAATAAGGTTTATACTTTAATATCTTTTCATGAATCTCCTTAGGTGTGTATTCTGTACCTCCCTGACACTTCCAAGTATCAGGATTATGGCAATAAGCACATCTTATAGCACATCCTTGAAAAAATATTACAGTTCTTATTCCTGGTCCATCTACAAGTCCCATACTCTCTATAGAGTGAATTCTTCCCTTCATGTTATCCTTCCTTTTCTAATATATTAAAGAGAAGGGATAACCCCTTCCCTTTTAATATTATTACATCTTTACGTGGAATGTTCTAGATATAACTTCTTTTTGTTGATCCTTTGTTAATCTATTAAAGTTAACTGCATAACCTGAAACTCTTATTGTAAGTGTTGGATACTTTTCTGGATGTTCCATTGCGTCCATTAAAGTCTCTCTTTGAAGTACATTAACGTTTAAGTGATGAGCACCTTGTCCAAAATATCCATCTAACACATTAACTAGGTTATCTATTTGAGCATCTCTTTCTTTTCCTAAAGCTTCTGGAACTATTGAGAAAGTATTTGATACTCCATCCTCACAGCATGGGCTGTATGGAACCTTAGCTACTGAGTTTAATGATGCTAAAGCACCTTGGCTATCTCTTCCATGCATTGGGTTAGCTCCTGGTGCAAATGCAACTCCTGCAGCTCTTCCGTCTGGAGTAGCTCCTGTTTTCTTACCATAAACCACGTTAGAAGTTATAGTAAGAACTGATAGAGTATGCTTTGCATTTCTATATAAAGGATGCTTCTTAAGTTCTTTAGAGAACTTGTTAACTAATTCTACAGCTATATCATCTGCTCTTTCATCATCATTACCGTATTTAGGGAAGTCTCCTTCTATTTCAAAGTCTACAGTTATTCCATTTTCTCTTATTGGCTTAACCTTTGCATATTTTATAGCACTTAATGAGTCTGCAACAACTGATAATCCTGCTATACCAAATGCCATTAATCTACCTACCTCAGTGTCATGTAAAGCCATTTGACCTGCTTCATATGCATATTTGTCATGCATATAGTGGATTATATTCATTGTATCTACATAAATCTTTGCAACACTTTCAAGAACTTCAAAGTATGCTTTCTTAACTTTTTCATAATCAAGAACTTCATCAGCTATTCCTGGTATACCTTTTATAACAACCTTACCGCTCTTCTCATCAATTCCACCATTTATAGAATATAGTAAAGCCTTAGCTAAATTACATCTTGCTCCGAAGAACTGCATTTGCTTACCAACTTGCATTGCAGATACACAACAAGCTATAGCATAATCGTCTCCATATATAGGTCTCATTATATCATCATTTTCATACTGTATAGAATCTGTTAATATAGATATTTCTGTACAATATTTCTTGAAGTTTCTTGGTAATTTTTCTGACCAAAGCACTGTCATATTTGGCTCTGGAGCAGATCCTAAGTTTATTAAAGTATGAAGATATCTAAAGGAGTTCTTAGTTACAAGTGGCTTACTGTTTATGCCCACTCCTCCTATTGACTCAGTTACCCAAGTTGGATCTCCTGCAAATAACTCATTATATTCTGGAGCTCTTAAGTGTCTAACAAGTCTTAACTTTATTATAAACTGATCTATAATCTCTTGAGCTTCCGCTTCTGTTAAGTTTCCATTTTCTATATCTCTTTCTATATATATATCAAGGAAAGTAGAAGTTCTTCCAAGGGACATTGCTGCTCCATTATTTTCTTTAACTGCTGCTAAGTATCCAAAGTAAAGATGTTGAACTGCATCTTTCGCACTTTCTGCTGGCTTAGATATATCATATCCATACTTAGATGCCATACTCTTCATAGCCTCTAAAGCCTTTATTTGCTCTGAAACTTCTTCTCTTCTTCTTATAAGCTCGTCTAACATATCTCCTTGAAGTTCTGCTAAATCGCTTTTCTTCTTCTCTATTAAGAAATCTACTCCATAAAGAGCTACTCTTCTATAATCTCCAATTATTCTTCCTCTTCCATAAGCATCAGGAAGTCCTGTTAAAAGACCTGCTGATCTTGCTGCTCTTATTTCAGCAGTATAAGCATCAAATACTCCATCATTATGAGTCTTTCTATAATTAGGGAATGTTTCCTCTACTTCTTTATCAATCTCATATCCATAAGCCTCTAAAGAGTTTTTAGCAACTCTCCATCCACCCCATGGATTTACTATTCTCTTAAGTGGTGCATCTGTTTGAAGTCCAACTATCACTTCATTATCTTTATCTATATATCCTGCCTCATAAGCATCTATACCAGATACTCTATCAGTTGCAGCTCCTAATATTCCTTTTTCTATTTCTTCTATTATTAAAGCACTGCATTTATCCCAAACCTTCTTAGTCTTTTCAGTAACAGGAGCTAAGAAGTTCTTGTCTCCCTCATATAAAGTGTAGTTTTTTTGTATAAACCCTCTAACATCTATGTCTTGTCTCCATGACTCTCCTTTGAATCCATCCCATTGCTTAAACATCTACTACTCCTCCTTAGATAAACACTTAGATTTTTAAAAGTATCACTTTTTAAGTTTTCATCAATGATTGTTATTTTTTTAACCTTATCTTAAGATTATTTGTTAAAAACAAGATATTTTTCTTTCATCATCATTAATATCCCTTATGATGTATAACTTTAAATTATAACAGTTTCAATTTGTAATTAATACAGTTAAACCCTTTATTTTAGGGTATTTATACCATGTGTTTAAAACTGTTTTGCTCTTGTTTAAATTAAATATAACACGTT
>NZ_JBFNEO010000093.1:0-10414 GCF_040797585.1 Clostridium sp. | reverse complement strand
GACAAATATTTACATGCGGTCATGAATTAGGGCATGCTATACTACATGAAGATTCAAATACACCATTTTTAAGAAATAATACATTTTATTCAATAAATAAACTCGAGCGTCAAGCTAATATGTTTGCCGCCTACTTATTAATTAATTCTGATATTTTTCTATATTATCAAGGATATTCCTTTGAATATATTTCTAAATCTGAATATATACCTATAGAACTTTTAAAGCTACGTTATGAAATGTTAAGTAGTGATAACAAGCACTTATAGGTATTTTTTATAAACAATTCAAGAACATATGTTTGTAAAGGGGGTGAGTAAAATTGATAACAAAGTTATAACTTTAGATGCTATTTTAAAGATAATAAAAACTAATTTAGGGGTGATTTTATGGCTAAAAAAGCTGAAAAAACAGTTATTAGAAATGGTGTTCAATATTATTATGACCGAATAACAATAGGCAAGGATACGAAAGGTAAATTAATAAGAAAATTTATATACGCTAAAACAGTTACAGAGCTAAAAGAGAAAAGAAAGGAACTTCTAAAACAAATAGATGAAGGAGTTAAAGTTAATACAAAAATAACTTTTGAAGCTTTCTTCAAAACCTGGTTATTTAGTGTTCACTTTATAAATAAAAAACTCTCTACTCAAGAAAGATATGAAGGTTTATATAGAAATTATATAAAAAATTCATTAGTTTCCAATATAGATATTAAAAAGATTAACTCATTAAAAATCCAAGAGTTTTATAACTCTCTTATATATGATAAGAATAAAACTCCATCAACAATAAAAATGTTGAATAAACTAATAAAACCTTGCTTAACCTATGCGTACAATCAAGGCTTAACAACAAGAGATTTTGGTAAAGGTTTAAAAGTACCTAAAATAAATTCAGACAAAAAAGCCACAGTAAATGCTTTTACATTAGATGAACAAAAAAGATTCTTATTGACATTAAGGGATAATAAAGAAAGAGCTATATATATAACAGCTCTTGGGACTGGTTTGCGTATGGGGGAACTTTTAGCTCTAAGATGGGCAAATATAGATTTTGAAAATTCAACCATAACAATTGAGAAAACATTTAAAACCATAACTACAGTAACTGAAAATGGAAGGGGTAAAACTATTACTATTGAACAAGAACCTAAAACTAAAAACAGTAAACGAACTGTACCTATTCCTAAAAACGTTTTATCAGAATTAGAAGAACATAAAAGTAAACAGGACATTCTTAAAAATAAATTTAAAGAAGTATTTCAAAATAATAACTTAGTATTCTGTACTAATCTAGGAACAATTATTGATGAGAGTAATCTAAGAAGAAGATATAAAACTATTATAAAAAATTCTAAAATTGAAAACAAAAAATTTCATGATTTAAGACACACATATGCTACAAGGTTATTCGAGCAAGATGTCCCATTAAAAACTATTCAAATACTATTGGGGCATAGTGATATCCAAATTACTGCTAATACCTATTTGCATGTAATGAATGATGAAAAACTTAAAGCAATTGAAAAGATTAATAATATATTTGATTTAGAGGAATAGTATTTATATTTTATTACTTTCTAGGTGGTGCAAAAAATGGTGCAAACTCATTTCAAAACAAAAATAAAAACCCTGCAACTATTGATATTGCAAGGTTTTATGGTACGGCAGAGAGGATTTGAACCCCCGACCAACTGGTTCGTAGCCAGCTACTCTATCCAACTGAGCTACTGCCGCATATTTTGTTTTTAACATAATTATATTATCATAGTTCTTTTTCAAAATCAATGTTTATTATTGTAATATTCTTCTACTCTAAATTATATCAGAAAGCTCTACAAATAATTCCTCTTTTATTTTGTCTTCTCTACTACTGTTATAATTTACCTCTTCATTTAAGATATTACTCGGTAAATATAGTTTAAATTCTGTTCCCTTACCTTCTTCACTATCTACCGCTATGCTTCCTCTATGCATCTCTACCAATAGTTTTACTAAGGATAATCCTATTCCACTTCCTTTAGCTATAATCTTATTTTTATCATGAGCTTTATAGTATCTTTTAAATAATAATTCTTGCTTCTCTTTATCTATCCCTACACCATTATCTTTTACTGCTAATACTATATTATTTATATTCTTATATATTGTTACTATAATAATTCCACCTTTAGGAGTAAACTTAATAGAATTAGATAATAAATTCATAATTACTCTTTCAATTTTATCTATATCGCAGGCTAATATTATCTCTTCTTCTTCTGTATCAAAGATAATTTCTATTTCTTTAATTTTAGCATACTCTCTAGTAAGCATAGTAACATCCTCAACTACAGATACTATATTATGATTCTTTAATTCTAATTTAAAATATCCACTTTCTAATTTATTTGTATCTATTATATTATTAGCCATCTTTAGCATAAGGTAGCAGCTATTTCTTATAGTTTTTAGATACTCAGTACTCTTCTCTTCATTTATAAAACCTTTATCACTTAGTTTACTCTCATAAAGCTGAACAACAGACAAGATTATATTAAGAGGTGTTCTTACCTCATGATATATATTGGCAATAAACTCATCCTTTATTTTATTATCTATACCTAGCTCTTCTAACTCACTTTTTAATTCTAAAATTCTATTGTTTAGTTTTTTATTTTCTTCTTCCAATATATCTATATGCTTTATCTCCTCATGAAAATCTAAAAAACTCATACCCCTTATCCCCTTAATATAAATTAGTTATTTAGTGAATCCTATATTATATTTCTACAAATAATTTCCTTACTCTCTGTTATTTTAATACACAATTTTTCACTATATTAATAACTATGATTTTATGTTTTAAAATATTACAAGAATTTTTCTACTTTCCTTAAAATATATATTTATTTTTCTAGTATCCTATTAGCTAATTTTTAGTATTAGTTAAATTATTACATTGAAATTATTAGGGTGGAGATTTAAATTATAACTTATTAATATATTAATCTTTAACTAGTACAACAGATTAACTATATTAAATTTTACTATACTTAACATTTTTAGATATGGAAAACCCTAAGCGACTTATAAGTAATTTTATTGTTTTAAATCTAATACACTAATTTAGAGGTTTTATTTTCTATGTGTTGAATATTATATTTATGTAAGTTTATGTTAATTTAGGGGGCGTATTTATTATGATAACTAATTTAAAAATCAACTTAGAAACCATAGAAGCAATGCTTTATTTCTGGCAAGCTGTATCTGAAAAGGATAATGTTCCTGAATCATTCTTTTATGATTTAGCTGGAATGAAGGGTTTGAAACTTTCCTATGATGATGAATTCACTGCTGAATCTGTACGTCTAGTTTTAAGTGCTATAAAGAATAGGGAACTTTTATCTAATGCTAATCTAAAAGAAAAAAGATTTTGGAATTATAATATGTGGGTTATGGAAGACTTTGAATACACCATGTCCATGGTTACTCCAATAAAAACTTTAAACTTAAATCATTTAGTAGAAGAGTTAAATGAAATCGTACCAAATTCTAAATATGATGAAATAGAGGTTATATTTGCACCTTTACATGTTAATGATTATATGGTAAAAGATAACTATCTTATAATAAACTTTTTTAGAGTAAAGCCAAGTGATTTTGATGAAAACACTTTTATAGGAGATACTATACTAGAAGAGTACATTAAGGAGAAATTAATTGAACTTTTAAATAGAACGAATCTTCCTTCAGGTGGTGTTCTTTCCACCATCTGAAGGTTAGATGAGTTAATCTAGGGGCGTAGCAACTGTTCTCCCCCACCTTTTAATAGGATGGGGGTGTTACAGTTGGTAGCCATCAGATAAATAATTTATGTAAGGAGAGTGAAAGATGAACTTCGTAATATTAACTGACTCAAGTTGTGATTTACCAGTAGAATTTCTAAATAAAAATAATATACCAGCCTTAGGTCTTGTATATCATTTTAAAGGTAAAGATTATGTAGATGACTTCGGTAAAACCATAAGCTACTCTGAATTTTACGATGTGGTAAGATCTGGTGAGCTTCCAACTACATCTCAAGTAAACGCCTTTAGGTTTGAAGAAGAATTCACGAAACATGTTAAGGAAAATAAAGCAATAATCTATATAGCATTCTCCTCTGCTTTAAGTGGAACATATAATAGTTCTTTAATAGCTAAAGAATCTGTTCTTGAAAAATATCCTACCGCTGACATAACAATAATCGACTCGAAGTGTGCATCTTCTGGACTTGGAATTTTAGTTTATCATGCTAATGAAATGAAAAATAATGGATCATCAAAAGAAGATATAATTTCATGGGTTAATGAGAACCTAATTAGAGTAAATCATTATTTTACAGTAAATGATTTAAATCACCTAAAAAGAGGGGGTAGGGTATCCTCTACATCTGCTATAATTGGAACTATTCTTGATATAAAACCCATTCTTTACGTTAACGCTGAAGGAAAGCTTGTTTCTATAAATAAGATAAAAGGAAGAAAGAAATCCATAAAGACTCTAGTTGATTACTTTAGAGATAATGTAGAATCTCCTGAGGATCAAACAGTATTTATAAGTCATGGAGATTGCTTAAGTGATGCAGAGCATCTTAAGAAGCTATTATGTGATGAATTCAATGTAAAGGAAGTTATAATTAGTTCTATTGGTCCTTGCATAGGATCTCATAGTGGACCAGATACTCTTACTATACTTTTCTTAGGTAAGGAAAGATATGCATAATTTTAATATTTAGTGGAAAGCTAACTAAGTAAAAATAAATCAGAACGGAGTGATTGATTTGAAAAGCTTAGTTGGTACTAAAACAGCTGGAAATTTGGCTAAAGCCTTTGCAGGGGAATCTCAGGCTAGAAACAGATATTCTTTTTATAGTGATTTAGCAAAAAAAGAGGGTCATCATCATGTTGCCCATGTATTTGCAGAAACTGCTGATAATGAGAGAGCTCATGCAGAGATGTTTTATAATTTGTTAATCGAAGGGCTAGGAGAGAAAGCTCAAATTGATGTTGATGCGGATTATCCTATAGGTTTATCCTCTACTGCTGAAAACCTAAAATATGCAGCAGAAGGAGAAAAGGAAGAATGGGGAACTGCTTATCCAGACTTTGCTAAAACAGCAAAAGAAGAAGGCTTCCCTGAAGTTGAACTTGCTTTTAAGAAAATTATAGAAGTTGAAAAGCATCATGAACAAAGATACTTAGATTTGCATAACAGAATGAACAGTAACAGATTATACGAAATGGATACTGAGCAGTATTGGAAATGTAGAAATTGTGGATATATTCACGAAGGAAAAGCTGCTCCAAAAGTTTGTCCTGCTTGTAAATATCCTCAAGGCTATTTTGAGATTATGTATGATACCAAAGGTTAATCCATTTGTCTTAATATAAAACTTAGCAATAATTTAATATCTTACTTTGATAATTATATAAAAGCACTATGAATTCAAATTTAATTCATAGTGCTTTTACTATCCTATATATTAAACTTAGTACTACTACCTTCCTTAGCTGGTATTATCTCAAGCTTTACCTCTATTCTCTCTTTAAGCTCTGGAACGTGAGATATTATCCCAACAAGTCTTCCTCCACTTTGAAGTCCTATTAAACATTGTATAGCATTATCTAAGGACTCTGGATCTAGGGTTCCAAATCCCTCATCCACAAACATAGTATCGATTTGTATTCCCCCGGCATAACTCTGAACTACATCTGCAAGTCCAAGAGCCATGGATAATGATGCCTTAAAGCTTTCTCCTCCTGATAATGTTTTTACATGTCTTGCTTTTCCTGTATAGTTATCAAATACTTCAAGTTCAAGGCCTTGCTGACTATTTCCTTTGCCCCTATCCTTTTTCCTAAGAAGTTCAAATCTTCCATTAGTCATTTTTCTAAGTCTTATATTAGAAGCATCTATTATATCATCAAAATATGAAGCTAAAACATATCTCTCAAAGCTTATTCTCTCACTATTATTTCCTTTAGATATATTTGAGAGCTCTCCTATTATATTATATTTTTCTTCTTTCTCTTTTATTTTCTCATTTAACTCCTTAGCATCCTTTAATAAGGTCTTATTATTTTCTATTCTTGAATAAATAACTTTATCCTTATCTAATAAAACTTTTTCTACATCTTCATTTTCCTTAAGCTTTTCTCTTGTAGATGTAAGATCAATAATAGATAAGTCCTTAGTTTCCTCTAAGAGCTTCTTATAAATTTCCTCGGAAATTTTAAGGTTATTATAGAAGTTTTGTATCCCTTTCTCTAACCTTTCTATACTCTCTTCATCTAATATAGAGGCTTTATATTTCTCATAAGATTCAAAGCCAAGGGTTATAGTTTTCTCCTTAAACTTTTCTAGTGCCTTATCTCTTTCTATATTAGTTTCCTCTAAATTCTTCTCTTTAGCTTCCCTATCCCCCTTAACTCCAAAATACTTATTACTTGAAGTATTAAACTCTTCTTCTACTCTTAAATAAGCTTCTTTTAAGTTATCTGCTTTTCTTTTCATTAGTAAAAGTTCTTCTTCTATATCTTTTAAAGGTTTTATCTCCCCTTGGAACTCTTCTTCTAGAATTCTGAGATTTTCTTTTAATCCCTGGAGCTCTATTAATTTCTCTTTATTTATGATTTCTTCTGATTCTATAGCTTTCTCCGTATCTTCTATATCTTTTTCTTTCTTAGTCTTTAAATGCTTCAAAGAATCTAGTTTGTTTATTTCCTCTAAAATGTCATTTATATCTTTAGTTAGTTTATTTATAGTTTCTTTCGCTTCTACTCCTGAGGCTATAACTCTTTCCTTAATATCCATTAGATCTACATAGCTAAATCCCTTAAATACTTCCTCTGCCATAGGGATTATAACCCCATTTAATAGTGAAGATGAAACTGCATTCTTTTCTGTAAGATCATTTAAAATCCTATCATAATATTCTTTAATCTCATCAAAATTTCTCTTTTCTTCCTTTAGTTTCTCCTCTGTTATACTTCCTTCTACAAACTTAGCTGGACTTGGATGATGAGTAGATCCACAAACAGCACAAGGCTCACCAGAGATTAATTTTGAAGCTAATATACCTGCTTGACTCTTTCTAAAGATTTCTTCTAAAGATTCATATCTAGCCTTACTCTCTTTATACTCCTTTTCTTTATATTGAAACTCTTCTTTAACAGCTTCAAATTCCTTATTATTTTTAAAAGCTTTATCTATTTCTTTATATAATTTAGCTAATCTATCTCTTTTATTTTTAGCTTCTTCACACTTTGAGTCTAATATTACTTTTTCTTTTTCCTTTTTACTTATATCTTCAATAATATTTTGGATATTCTTTATTTCTTCTCTGTTTATCTTTAAACTACTTTTATAATTAGTTATTTTATTGTTAGACTCCTCCAAGGCTAAAGTTAAACTATTAACCTTACTCTTAGACTCTTCATATCCTTTAAGCTTTTCATAAAGCTTTTCAATATTATTTATATTAAGGTCTAAATTCTTCTTTTCTTCTTCTCTAGACTTTTCTATCTTTAAAGCTTCTTCAGCCTTTAAGAATTGCTCCTTTAAGAAGTTTTCCTTTTCTATAGAAGCTTTTAAATCATCTTTTGCCTTATTAAGACTTAGATTTTTCTCCTCATAATACTCTTCTAAAGATCTTATCTCTAATGCTTTTCTAGCACTTTTTAAGATTCTTTCTTTATCTATATAATCATCCTTTTGTCCTTCATAGTTTTCTTTTTGAAGTTTTGAATTATTTAAATCAGATAATTTTTTATTTATGTTTTCACCTTTTATTATAGCTAACTTATTTTCTTCTATGGATGATCTAACTTTATCTATTTCTATTTTTAAATTAGATTGTATTTCCTTATCACTTTTTATAACATCCTCTGCCTTCTCTATTATCTCCGCTACATTAAGATGTTCCTCATTTATCATAGTATATAGCTCTTCATAATCTTCTCTGCAGTTTAAGCTCTTAAGTTTCGTATCTCTTCTCTCTTGAACAAGCTTTATATCATTTCTTAAGATAGATGCATCTTCTGATATTCTTTTTTGAATGGTATCAAATACATCAGTACCAAATATTTTTCTAAATATTTTTTCACGTTCAAGGCTATCAGAGGTTAAAAGCTTTCTAAACTCTCCTTGAGGTATCATCACAATCTGCTTAAATTGTGCCTTATTTATCCCTAGTATACTATCTACCTTTTCATTAACATCCTTTACCCCAGTTATAACCTTTCCCTCCGGAAGTTTAAGTTCTGCATCTGATTTTTGCTCTGTAAATCCATCTCCTCTAACCTTTTTCTTTAGTTGAAGCGGGATTCTCTTTATGTAATACTCCTTACCCCTTAAAGTAAACCAAAATTCTACCTCTGTTAAAACCTCAGCCTTGGCAAAATCACTTCTTAAGGCTGTCCCTTCTCTCTCACTTCCACTAGCCTCTCCATATAATGCAAAGGCTATAGCATCAAAGATTGTAGTCTTTCCAGCTCCTGTTGGTCCTGTTATTAAAAATATGTTTTTATCCTGTAGCCTCGAAAAATCTATAACTTCCTTATGTGCATAAGGACCAAAAGCACTGACAGTTAATTTTAATGGCTTCATCTACTATTCACCTCTTTTCTCTACTTCCTCAATGATTTTTTCCATAACCTTTTGTCTTTTATCATCACATTCTCTACCTGTAATATCTATATAGAACTCTTTAAATAACTCCATTTTTGATTTATTCTTATAATTTCTCTCTCTAGAGTCTTGAGCCTCTTCATTACTTTTTATTATCTCTTTAGAAAGCTCCATTATATTAGGGTATATAGCCCTAAGTTTTGCCATAGGCTCTAATACTTCCCCTTGATCTGTAAGGATTACCTTTATATAATCTTCTCTATTACCCTCCTTATAAACTGAAGGATCTATAAGACTATTAAGCTCTCCCTTTATTATTCTAAAGTCCCTTCTCATAGGGATATCTCTAAGTTCTATATTTACTTCGCCATCCTTATCCATGTTCACTATAGTTATTCCTTTTCTTTGCTTCACCTCTGAAAAAGAGTATTTAAGAAGAGACCCTGCATATCTTATTTTTTCACTTCCAACCTTTTGTGGCCCATGAAGATGTCCTAAAGCAGTATAATTGAAATCTTCAAAATATCCTGCGTTTATAAGTTCAGATCCTCCTATAGATAGTGGTCTTTCAGAGTCGCTAGTGTTAAGCCCTCCCTTTTCTTCTACCTTATCAGTCATATAAGTAACATATCCATGGGCTATAACTACATTTCTTTCACTTTTATTCATGGTTTCTTTTATTCTATCTAATATAGCCTTCATTGCCTTATCATGGTCTTTTATAGTTTCATCCTCATAGATTTCTCTAACCACAGGTGGGTCTACATAAGGAACCAAGTAAAAGTTTACCGGACCATATTCATCTTCTAAAGTAATCTTATTTACCTCTCCATTAAACACTCCTTCTACATAAAGTCCCTTATTTCTTACTAATACCTTTGCAAACTCAAGTCTTTCCCCACTATCATGATTACCTGCAATGGCGATTATAGGAGTATTTAAATCTATTATTATCTTATTTAAGACCTTATTTAGAAGCTCTACAGCCTCTACTGGTGCCACTGATCTATCGTATAAGTCTCCTGCTATCACAAGAGCGTTAGGTTTTTCTTTTTCTATAATATCAAAAAGCTCATTTAGAGCAATTTCTTGATCTTCTGTCATATGAAATTCATTAACTATTTTTCCTATGTGCCAATCGCTTGTATGAATAAATTTCAATGATTTCACCTCTCAATACTTATTTATATCTTAATTATAACATTATAGGTATTATTTAATCCTAAGAAGATTCTGTGGTATATACAATATTTAAGTACTTTAAAATTTTTAAGTACAGATATAATAACTATTATATCTATTCTCTTATACCAGATATGTTGTAACTATGATAATTTATTTTTACTATAGGGTTTTTGATTCAAAACTTATCTTATGCACTACTTAAAATTCAAGGTTTTAAAGGATTTAAGTGCATGTATAAGTTAAGATTCAAGCTAAAAACCCTATAAAAATTTTAAGCTCAAAACTTATTTTATAATGATCCTTAGTGTTGTAATACCTATTAATTAAGATATTCTTACATATGTGTAAGTTAATTGACAGTGAATATTTAGCTATGTTATAACTTTAAATGGAACTTTAAATATTTAATATATACTTAGGAGGATGCTATGAAAAAACTTATTGTGTTTTTAAGTGTGATTTTAATATCAGCTTCCTGTGCCTTTTACTTCGCTGTTAATGATAGAATAAATCTGCCTGATAGGTATATTTACTTTGATACCCCCGAGGATACAGTAAAACATCTATTCAACAAT
>NZ_JBFNEO010000092.1:0-10538 GCF_040797585.1 Clostridium sp. | reverse complement strand
GGATAATATAGTAGACATTTCTAATAAACTGTATTAAAATAAGAACAAACGTTCTTTAGGAGGAGATGAAGTAATGATAAACAAAATAGGAAAAATAACAATATACGTAAATGATCAAGAGGAAGCTAAGAAGTTTTGGACTGAAAAGGTTGGATTTGTAGTTAAGTTTGAACAAGAAATGGCTCCAGGAATGAAATGGATAGAAGTAGGTCCAAGTGAAGAGGAGTTTACAACCTTTGTATTATATAGTAAAGAAGCAATGAAGGCTCAAAATCCAGAAGCTAACGTTATGCATCCATCAATACTATTAAGCACAACTGATGTAGAGAAAGCTTATGATGAAATGAAGGAAAAGGGAGTAGAGTTAGGAAAGTTAATGGTTATGCCTTATGGAAAGATGTTCTCATTTAAAGATCAGGATGGAAATGACTATTTATTAAGAGAAGATAAATAGTAAGTCTATATATGGATCATCTTAAATCATAAAAAGTATGAGAAATTATTAAGATAGAATTATTTATCTGGTGGCCAGGAGCTGTAACTCCTCCAGCCTTTTGAAAGGAGAGGTATAACAGTTACTACGCCACTAGATTCTAGATTAACGTATCTAACTTTCATATGGTGGAAAGAACACCATATGAAGTAAGATCCGGTTTAAGTTAAATATATTAAAAGGGCTGTAGCATTAAGGAATTTACATAGAATATATTGATTTGCAAATTTAAAATTAGCACAATATATTGTAGTATTTATTCTTAATGGGGCAGCCCTTTTTTATCATATAAATTATATTTTAAGAGAAATTAATATGTATGTTTTATAAAATCTACTGTTAAATTTTATCATTTTATGATAAGTTAACTGTAGAATTTCAATTTAAGTTTATATAAACTTTATAGTTATAAAATGAAAGGGGGACTTTAGTGGAGTATGATGAGTATAATTCATTCTACACTAAAGATGGTTTATGAATAATAACAATATAAATATATTAGTTGTGGAAGATGATTTAGATATAAACAATCTTCTTTGCAAAATATTAACTAAGGAAGGGTATAATGTAAGAGCTGCTTACTCAGGAACAGAGGCTACTATGTGCATGGAGCAATATGATTTTCAGCTTGTTTTACTTGATTTGATGTTACCAGGGATAAATGGAGAGGATATTATAAAAGATATAAGAAGGTTAAAAACCATGCCTATAATAGTTATATCTGCAAAGGAAAATCAAGAAGTTAAGGTGGAAGTCCTTGGACTTGGAGCAGATGATTTCATATCCAAGCCATTTGATACCAATGAAGTTTTAGCCAGGGTTCAGGCCCAATTAAGGCGTTATATGGTATTTTCCAATTCTAATTCTAAGGAAAGAATATTAAGGCATAAGGATTTAATTTTAAATAGAGACACTGTAGAGGTTACCTTAAATGGAGAAACTGTGACTCTTACAGCAAGAGAGTTTTGCATATTAGAGCTTCTAATGGAGAATCCAAACAAGGTATTTACAAAGTCAAATTTGTTTGAAAAGGTCTGGAATGAAGAATTTTTAGGAGATGATAATACGGTAAATGTCCATATAAGTAATCTACGTTCAAAGCTTTCTAAAATTCAACCTAATGTGGAGTATATTCATACGGTGTGGGGAATCGGTTTTAAGATAAGTGATAGAACTTAATACTTTCTTAAGTTTTTCTTTAAGATATCTTGTATTTTATATTTTAATATATAGTTAGGCACTTTGAAGAAGTACTAGTAGGTCTTAGATATAGAATTTATGTAGTACTTATTTAGTGGGAGCTACTGAGATTACTAATACTTATGATAATTAGTAGATTTATCTGATGGCTAGGAACTGTAACACCCCCATCCGTGTGAAAGGTGGGGATAACAGTTGCTACGCCCCTAGATTAACTCATCTAACTTTTAGATGGTTGAAAAAACACCATCTAAAAGAAGATTCGTTCTATATTATTTAAAATATTTGTTATAGATATTTGTACAAGTAGTTGATTTAGGTTGCCTTATACAAGAAAGGGAGGGGAGTTTAAGTGAGTGATACAATACTTAAAACCAAGAATTTAACTAAAAAGTATCATAATCAATTGGCAGTAAATAATGTCAATATGGAAATAAAACAAGGGGATATATATGGGCTTGTTGGAAAAAATGGAGCGGGAAAAACAACTCTACTTAGAATGATAAGTGGACTTACAATTCCATCTAGTGGGGAAATGGATTTATTTAATGAAACTTCTTCTGATGGATTGAATAAAGCTAGAAGAAGGACAGGAGTTATAATTGAAACTCCGAGCTTCTTCCCATACTTATCTGCAAAGAAGAATCTTGAGTATTATAGAATCCAAAGAGGAATAGTAGAAAAAGATTCTATAGATTATGCACTTAAGGCAGTAGGCCTTCAGGATGTGGGAAAGAAGAAGTTTAAAAATTTCTCATTGGGGATGAAGCAGAGATTAGGGCTAGCCCTTGCCATAATGTCTAGCCCAGATCTACTTATTTTAGATGAACCTATAAATGGACTTGATCCTACTGGAATTGTAGATGTCAGAGAAATTTTATTAAAACTTAATAGGGAAAGAAATACTACAATACTTATATCAAGTCATATATTAAGTGAACTTTCCTATCTTGCAACTACCTATGGATTTATTAATAATGGTGTACTTATAGAACAGATATCTGCTAAGGAGTTGGATGATAAATGCAGAAGAGCATTAGCTATAAGGGTAGATGATGCGGCTAAAGCAGCTGTTATATTAGAGAGAGAGCTTGGCTGTAGTGAATATGAAGTTATAAATAATAATGAAATAAGATTATATGAACTTATAGATACCCCAGAGAAGGTATCTAAGGCTATTATAAATAATAATATTATGCTTTACTCAATTAGTTCATCAGGAGTAAATCTAGAAAACTACTTTATAGATTTAATTGGGGGTGGACATAATGCTTAATTATATAAGAGCAGATCTTTATAGAAACTTTAATAGAAAATACTTTTGGATTTATACAGGGATAATGTCTCTCTTGGCCTTTTTGTTTGTAATAGTTTGTAGAACTAACACACTTATACCAAATATATCTTTAAATACTGCACTGGAGGCTGCTACTATAAATCTGGCTTTGGCAATATATTTAATTCCAGCTTTTATTGAAATGACCATTAGTGATGAACAAAAAAATCAGACCTTTAAGAATGTGATAGCTTTTGGAGTGAAAAGAAATACAGTAGTAATCTCTAAACTTATTTCTACAATTCTTCTTGCAGCAGCATCAGCCCTTATTATATTATCAGTATTTTTGATAAGTGGATTAACAATTCTAGGAGGGCCAAGTGACCTTTTATTAGAATTTATGCTAAAGTTCTTATACTCTAGTGTATTATGGATAGGAGCTTTATCTTTAGGAAACTTTATGGCATTGTTTTTTAATAGTAGCAATATCTTTGCCCTTGCATATGCAGGAGTGTTTTTAATTACAACAAATCTTATCAAATTATTATCAATATTTGTATCTGATAAGTTTAGCTATATTAGTGAAATACTTATTACTTCTAAGTTAACTAATATAATTAAACAACCTTTAAGTACTAGTAATGTAAGTGATGCTATATTATTAGGAGCTGCATATACTATAGTATTTACTGTTCTTAGTATGATATTATTAAGAAATAAAGAGATTAAGTAATAACTTTAGGAATTAAATAAGGATTATAAGAAGGGGGGGACTTATATGCTTTGGATAATAATTATTTTTCTTTCAATTACATTGGGTATATTTGTCACCCTTTATTTCTTATTAAGAAAAGAGATGAAAAGTGTAAAAAGTCAGCTTGGTTCCATAAATAGAAACAAAACAAATTCAAAAATACTATTAAAAACAGGAAGAAATGAAATAGAAAAATTAATTTTAGAAATAAATAATACCTTAAGTCTAAAACAAGAAAGTGAAATTAAGTATAAGGAAATGAACTTAGAGATGAAGCAATCAATTTCTAATATATCTCATGATTTAAGGACTCCGCTAACATCAATAATGGGATACATTCAGCTTATGGAAGATCCTAATATAAGTGAAGCGGAAAGATATGATTACATAAATATAGTAAAGAAAAGAACGAAGGATCTACAGATGCTAATAACTAGCTTTTATGATTTATCAAGGCTTGAGGGGAGAGAGTATAAGTTTCAGTTTGAATTAATTAACTTGCCTAACCTGCTTTGTGATTCTATGGCTTCATTTTATAATGAGTTTATAAGTAAAGGCATAGAGCCTTCTATTAATATAGATGAAGATGTACCTATGGTTCTTGGAGATGAAAACGGAGTAAATAGAATATTATTTAATTTAATACAGAACATATTAAAGCATGGAGAAGACTTAGCAGAGATAAGTCTAAAGAAAAAAGAGGATTCAATAATTACTACTTTTACTAATGGGGCTAAGAATCTAAGTGAAGAAGATTCAAAACTTCTTTTCCAAAGATTTTTTACGGCAGATCGTACTAGAAGTGGTAAAAGCACAGGGATAGGACTTGCAGTAACTAAGGAATTAGTTGAGCAGATGGGGCACGAAATCTCTTCAGAGCTAAGGGATGGGAAGCTTAGCATAATTATAAGGTGGAAAATAAAAAATATACAAAAATGAAAGTAGTAGATATCTGTAAAAGGATAACTACTATTTTTTCATACAATAAATTATATCCGTGGCTATAAAAATTTTAGCTAAGTATTATAATTACTTAATTACATTTGTTATAATAAAGTAGAAGGAATATTCATTCAGATAAAGATGTATATAGTATAGGTTTAACTTTGAGGAAATAATTATGTTTTAGTAGTTGAGGTGTAATTATGAAGGTGAAAGATATAATAGACAAGCTATATAGGGAAAATAATGCCGCTGGTGAGGAGCTTTTATTTATCTTAGATAATTTAACTTCTCAGGATAAAAAATATTTACTAGAAAAGTCTCATGACACAAGAATGAGAACCTATGGCGATAAGGTTTATTTGAGAGGTATTATTGAGTTTACTAATTATTGTGTAAAGAATTGTGTTTATTGTGGCATTAGGGCAGAGAACAAATATGCAGATAGATATAGATTAACAGAAGAACAAATTTTAGAATGTGTTGATTTAGGAGATGCCCTTGGGTATAAGACCTATGTACTTCAAGGGGGAGAAGATCCGTATTTCACTGATGAGAGAATGATAAGTATAATTAAAGATATAAAAAAAAGACACCCTAAAAACGCAATAACTCTTTCTTTAGGAGAGAGAAGCTATGAGTCCTATGAAAAAATGTTTAAGGCTGGGGCTGACAGGTATCTTTTAAGGCATGAAACTGCCTCAAAAGAGTTATATGAAAGGCTACATCCTAATTCTAGTTTTGAAAATAGGATAAAGTGTTTAAGAGACTTAAAGAAAATAGGATATCAAATTGGAGCTGGATTTATGATAGGGCTACCAGGACAAACTAATGAAGACCTAGTAAAGGATCTTTTATTCGTAAAAGAAATTCAGCCCCACATGTGTGGAATAGGACCTTTTATACCTCATAAGGATACTCCATTTAAGGATTATAAGGGGGGAAGCCTTGAAGATACAACCACCATGTTAGCTATAATTAGGCTTTTACTTCCAGATGTACTTCTTCCAGCCACCACCTCCCTTGGAAGTATTGATCCACAAGGAAGGGAAGAGGGAATAAAAGCTGGAGGAAATGTAGTTATGCCTAACCTTTCTCCAACTAATGTACGTGAAAAATATTCCTTATATGATGGAAAGATATGCACAGGAGATGAGGCAGCAGAATGTAGACAGTGTATAGAAGGAAGAATCAATAGAGCCGGATTTAAGGTAGAGATAACTAGGGGAGATAATATCACCTTTGCAAAGGAAAATAATATAGATCAAAAACCAGAGAAAATCAATAATATTAATATATCCTTTGTAAAATAGTGATTAATAAGTAGTTATATTTTAGTGCAATTAAATTGATAATAGCATTAAAGTATAACTACTTTTATTTTTAATTAAGAATACAATGGAACTCATAGAGGATTCCTATATGAGTTCTTAATTTATACCTATGATTTTTTATAGACTGACTTAGAACTTCAAGGTATGTATAAACTAGCCTTTAATATTGGAACTCTATAATTATAGGGATATAAGGAAACTTATTCGTTGATATCCCTATTATTGATAATATCTATAGGTATCATTGGAGTTATTTAATAAATAAATAACCACTTTTTTAAAAAAATGTTATTATAAATAAGGAAATATAAAATCAATGAAATAATTTTGATAAAGTTTCTAGGCTTTAAGATATTATAGATTTTTTACGTTAAATACTATATTTGGTGGATATATGAAATATATTTTTAGGAGGAATTTAAGATGAAGAAAAAAGTAAGAGGTTTAGCTCTTGTTTTATGTTTAGCTTTATCAGTATTTGCTTTAGTAGCTTGTGGCAAAAAAGAAGCCCCTAAAGTAGAAGCTGATACAAAAACAATTTCTACAAGGGAACTTAAAGATAACATTAATAAAAGTGATTGGGTAGTTGTAGATACAAGAGAGAATGATGCTTTTAATGGTTGGAAACTTGATGGTGTAACAAGAGGAGGCCATATAAAAGGAGCAACGGACTTTTCTGCTGCTTGGCTAAAAGTTGATTCTAAAGAGAAGGAAGCTACTTTAGATGAAGCTTTAAAAACCAAGGGAATATCAACTGAAAAAAATATAGTTCTTTATGATGCTAATGGAAAAGATGCTAAGGAAGTAGCAGACTATTTAGCTCAAAAGGGATATAAAAACTTATATACCTATGATGTTAAGGAATGGACTAAGGATACAAGTCTTGAAATGGAAGCTTATCCAAATTACCAGATGATAGTTCCTGTATCATGGGTAAAAGACTTAGTAGATGGAAAGAATCCTGAAACTTACAATGGAAAAGATTTTAAAATTTTTGAAGTTAGCTGGGGAGATGAAACAAAATCACCAGATTATTTAAAAGATGGACATATAAAAGGGGCAGTACATATAAATACTGATGAAGTTGAAGAAGGTCCTCTTTGGAACCGTCTTTCAGATGATAAGCTTATAGAATTTGCTGAAGGTAAAGGAATTACAATAGACACTACAGTTGTATTATATGGACCAGATCAAACAGCAGCATATAGGGTTGCTTCTATATTAAAGTATTTAGGTGTTAAAGATGTTAGAGTATTAAATGGTGGAACTGCGAAGTGGAAAGCAGCTGGATATGAGTTAGAAAAGGAATCAAATAAGGCAAACCCAGTAGACTCTTTTGGAATAACTACACCGTTAAATAAAGAATATATCATTGATATGCCAGAAGCTGAGAAAATACTAGAAGATAAAAATGGAAGTAGATTAGTAGATATAAGAGCCTGGGATGAGCATATAGGTAAGATATCAGGATATGATTATATTGAACCAAAAGGACGTCCAGCTGGAGCAGTGTGGGGTCATGGAGGTAAAGACTCTTCAAGCCTTCAAGACTATAGAAATTTAGATAATACTATGCGTAATAAAGATGAAATAATAGCTATGTGGAAGGAATGGGGTATTACACCAGAGCAAAGACTAGCTTTCTTCTGCGGAACAGGTTGGAGAGCGGCAGAGGCAGCAGTATATGCTGAGGTTATTGGAGTGAAAAATGTTTCAATTTATGATGGCGGATGGAATGAATGGAGTGGAAACACTGGAAATCCAGCAGGTCCTGTAGAAACAGGAGAGCCTGAAAGACCATAATAATTAATATTAAAAAGAGTACTTAAATCTTAAGTACTCTTTTTAATTTGATTTACTTGTTAATTAGAGATTTAACATAAGAATCATTGATGAGTTAAGCTTATATCAAAATCTTATAATAGACGAAAATTAAGAATTTAACATGCTAATTTAATTATTATAAGGATTTAATCTAGCTATTTTTTATTTTTATAAAGGCAGTGTTTAAGGCAGAGTCTATATTTCCGTTATCTTTTCCTCCTCCTTGAGCTAGGAACTCACTTCCACCGCCTCTACCATCGATTAAGGTAATTACATCCTTAAGAAGGGTATTCATATTTAAGTTTTTTATATCTTTTGATTTTGAGAAAATTAAGTTAGCTTTATCAGAAGATTTAACAGCAATTAAAGCAATGGTTTTAGGGCTATCTGTAATCCTTGAAACTAACTTATTTATGTATTTCATATCCTCATTATCATATATTTCTTTAACTACAGATATATCACCTATCTTCTCAGCAGAGTCTATAATTTCACGAGTCTTATAATTAGTTAACTCAACCATAGATTTTTTATTTACCTCTATAGCGTTTTTAAGATCTTCATGTAAGCTTTTAATACCCTTTATAGCATCTTCTTCATTGGTATTTAAGTATCTACATATAAGATTCAGATAATGATCTTTCTTTAGATAGTCCTGAACAGCTCTATTACCTGTTAAAAATTCTATTCTAGTAGCATTTTTATGCTTTTCCCATCTTCTAATTTTTATTACCTGAAGCTCTAAGGTTGAGGATGGATGAACACCACAACAAGCATTTATATCTAGATCTTCTATTCTAACTACTCTTATTTGTTCATCAGTTTTTGGAAGATCTCTTCTTAGATTTAATTTTTTTAGTTCTTTTTTATTTGGTGTTAGGAATTCCACATTTATATTGCTGTGAATAACCTCATTTGCCATAGCTTCAGCTTTTCTTATGGTTTCTTCATCTAATATACCCTCTATATCTACTGTGCTAATATCCTTACCTAAGTGAAAGCCGCAAGTATTTGCATTAAAGAGTTTAAAAAAGCATCCAGAAAGTACATGTTGACCTAAGTGTTGTTGCATACCATCAAGTCTTTTTTTCCAATCTATAGAACATTTAACCCTATGAATTTTAATAGGCTTTTTCTCAGTAACATGATATATGGTTCCATCCTTCTCATATACATCTATAACCTTAAAAGTTTCTATAAAACCTTCATCACAAGGTTGCCCTCCCCCACCAGGGAAGAATGCAGTTTTATCTAGAACAATGTGAAATTTGTTATCTATTTCTTTTATATCTAAAACCTCTGCTACAAAATCTTTAATATATTGATCTTCATAATAAAGTCTTTCCACTAGATATCCTCCTTTAGTAGTTTATTATGTAATACTACTATTATTGTATATATAAATTAAAATTAATTAAAGGCTAAGAAATTAATAATAGTTATAAAAGTATTGGATTAAGTCTGAAAATTTACTTGATTTCTAGGCTTAATATCTTACTAGATTAAAGATAAGAGTTTTGGAAGGTACTAAGATTTTATAAGATTAAATAAGGCATATGAGCTATTTTAAAAGTAATTATAGACTTTAGATATGAATATTAAGAGGATTTAGAAAAGATATAATTCTAATATATAAGAATATGGAGGTATATAAAATATTAGGGAGAAATATTTTTAGTATAATAAATAAGTGTCAAGTATTTATTCTTTAGACAATTAGTTTAATGGCATTATCTGAAAATATATTTAAATCTTAGTTTAATTTTAAATAAGATATTTAGAAAGAGGTATTTATGAGAGAGATAGAAAATATATTAAATAAAGTGATAAATGGATATTGTAATATACTTAAGGAAAACCTTGTGGGAATTTACCTTCATGGGTCTTTAGCTATGAACTGCTTTAATTATTACTCCAGTGATATAGATATTTTAGTAGTAGTGAAGAGAAATATGGACTTTAAAACAAAAAGGAAACTTATTGATATTATTTTAGAACTATCTAAGGATGGCCCTAAAAATGGATTTGAATTAAGTGCTATTCTTGAAGAAGATAGTAAGAATTTTATTTATCCAACACCTTTTCTAATCCATTATTCAAAGGAATATCATAATAACTATTTAAATAATCCAGAATTTCTTTGTGAGGATTCTGTTGACAAGGACTTAGCAACCCATATAGTTGTCACTAGAGAAAGAGGAATATGCTTATTTGGAAAGCCTATAAAAGAAGTATTTCAGGAAGTGCCAAAGGAATACTATATTGATTCTATTATAGGTGATATTGAAGGAGCAAGAGAGAATATAATAAAGAATCCTATATATAATATTTTGAATCTATGTAGAGTTTTATATTATTTACAGGAAGGGTATGTATCTTCTAAAAGGGAAGGTGGACAATGGGCTTATAGTAATATAGAGAAAAGTTATAGATATATTATTAAATCAGCTATAGAGTTATATGAAGATCCCAATAAAGATATTAAATTTAATTCAGAGGAGTTAGTAGGATTTGCAGAGTTTATGCTTAATAAAATAGAGGCTATGATTTAGTTACTGAATTAACTCATTATGATAGTTAAGTTATCATCTTGGAGTTATTAACCTTTAGAAATTTAATGTCTATGTTTTAAAACTTTAAATTGTAAGTTATATATAATTTTAAAATCTATAGGGTTTTTAGCTAGAATCTTAACTTATACATGTACTTAGATCC
>NZ_JBFNEO010000091.1:0-10803 GCF_040797585.1 Clostridium sp. | reverse complement strand
GTGATACACTTAACTTAATATCTTTTATTAAATCACTTTCTCCTGTAAATATATACTCCTTAAATTTTGTCATCTCCTCATTAACATTAAGGGTAACATTCCAATTTCCATCTATATTAACATGTTTTTCGTCTCCATTATTCTCTTTTTGATCACGCCTAACAGGCCCTATTTTATTAGATAGCTGTATATTCCTTATGTCTAAATTTATTTCCTTTGGTATCTCCTTTAAATTAACCCCAAATCTATATTCTAATTTAATTTTACCATCGTCTTTAAGTCCATCTAAGTTAATATTATCTTGCTTTCCATACTTGAACACTGGATTACCCTTATGATATTCTTCATCATATAATTCATCATTATCTCCATAATAAAATACATTCTCATTGTTATCCTTAAATAAAGCCTTACCAAAGGATATCTTATCAAAATCCTTCCTATACTTCTTATCTAAGGTTAATTCTAAGAATATCCCTATGCTTTCCTTATCTAAAAACATTTTTTCAACCTTTACCTCTATTCCCTTATCCTCATCACTTTCATTTAAGTTCTGTATAAGTCCTTTTTCCTCTGCTTTCTTTATCCCTCTATCTTCTTTTAACATGGAAAATACCTGATCTATATATGCAGAAACAGGATTCGGTGTAAAAATAACTCCTGTTAATATAACAATAAAAATTGCTGAGGCTATTAAATACTTTCTCCTAAATCTTATATTCCTAGCTTTTCTATTATCTAAACCATTTAATGTATCCTCAAATCTTTCATTAAAACTTTGAGGAATATTTATATTGCTATTTCTTGCAATACTTTTTAATTTATCATCAATATGAGACTCATTCATACTTATTCCTCCTTAAGTAACATATATAGTTTTTTTCTTGCCCTATTAAGCCTTGACTTTACAGTTCCTTCTTTAATATCTAAAATACTAGCAATATCCCTATAACTCATATCATCAAAGTAAAACAATATAGTAGTAACCCTTAACTCTTCCTCTAAGGAATTTATTGCCTCATATAAAGAGATATCTTTATGAGTATCTTCTTTTCCTTCATTGTCCATAAATATCTTATCTAATGATATCAACTTTCTTCTCTTCTTTAGTAAGTTATTACTTTCATTTATCACTATTCTAATGACCCAAGTCTTAAACATAGAGCTATGTTTAAGGTTTCTTATGGATGTATAAGCCTTCAGGATAGCTTCACTTACTGCATCTTCTACATCCTCCTCTATTTTTAGTATAGATTTAGCCACTCTATACATAGACTCCTTATGTTGTCTTATAACTCTAGCAAAGGCTTCTTTATCCCCATTCTTTGCTAGAGTAACTTGAAATTCCACTGTGTTTTCTAATTCTATAATAGATTCCACCTTCATCCCTCCCCCTAATTAGACATGTAATTCCTGTAAAATGTTCCCTAAAAATATTATAATGTTAATTTTTTTTACCTTTATGTATAAAATTTTGCTCTATATTATGCTCTTTATGAAATTATACTTTATAATGAAAAACGTATTCACAAATTGTTAAAATCTATTTTCATTATGGCTAAAAAGTCATAAAACAATAATCTAAATATATTAGGGGGAGAAAAATAGATGAATAAGAAAAAATTATTAGCTCTAGCTCTTGGAGCTGTAATGACTATGACTGCTTTTGTTGGATGTGGAAGTAAAGAGTCCGGAAGCAAGGACAGTGATTTAAAACTTACAATCTACTCTGGTCTTATGGAAGACTATATGGTTAAAGCTGTAAATGAGTTTCAAAAGGAAACTGGAATAAAGACAGAAGCTGTAAGAATGAGCTCTGGAGAAATACTAACTAGAATGAGAGCTGAAAAAGCTAATCCAAAGGCTTCTGTATGGTTTGGTGGCCCTGCTGATGGTTTCATACAAGCTTCTGAGGAAGGCCTTTTAGAGAAGTATGAATCTCCAAATTCTAAGGACATATTAGATGAATATAAAGATAAAAATGGTTATTGGACAGGAATCTATGTAGGATACTTAGGATTCATATCCAATGAAAAATTATTAAAAGAAAAAGGAGTAGAAGCTCCTAAGTCTTGGGAAGATCTATTAAAGCCAGAATTTAAGGGACAAGTTTCTCTTGCTAACCCTGGATCTTCTGGAACTGCTTACACAACTTTAGCTACAGTAGTTCAATTAATGGGAGAAGAAAAAGGCTTAGACTACATGAAAAAACTTAATGGTCAAATAAGGTCTTATGAAAAATCAGGAACTGCACCAGCTAGACTTGCAGGTCAAGGGGAAGCTATGGTTGGAATAAGCTTCTTACATGACGGTATAAAGTATAGAGAAGAAGGCATGAAAGATCTTGTTATGACTGCTCCAGTAGAAGGAACAGGATATGAAATCGGTGCTGCTGGTATTATAAAAGGTGGTCCAGACCAAGAGGCTGCCAAGAAGTTTATAGATTGGTGCTTAACTAAAAAAGCTCAAGAGATTGGTCAAACAGTTGGTGCTTATCAATTCTTAACTAATAAGGACGCTAAAGCTCCTGAAATAGCTACAGAAGTAAAAGATACAAAGCTTATAAAATACGACTTAGATTGGGCAGGTAAAAATAGAACTTCATTAGTTGAAAAATGGAACAAAGCTATTAAGTAATTAATTTGAGACCAGAACAATGAATGATTTTCTGGTCTCTTTTAAGACTTTAAATTAAATATTAAATTTATTTTCTATGAAGGGAGAAGCAATATGTTAAACAAATCGGACATGAAAAAAATTTGGCGTGATCCGCTGCTTCTAATTACAATAATTTTTGTCATATTAACCTTAGCAATATTTATAATTTATCCTTTAATCGCAGTACTTAAGGTTAGTTTTCTGGATAACGGTGGCTTTTCACTGGATGCTTATATAAATACCTTAAATGACTCAGACTTTAAATCCGCCTTATGGAATACATTAATTTTAGGATTTACTGTTGGTATATTATCTACAATCATAGGATTTATATTTGCCTATGCAGACTCTTATATAAAATCTCACTTTAAGAAAATATTTAAGGTAGTATCTATATTGCCAATAATTTCTCCTCCATTTGTTCTGGCATTATCTTCTATTATATTATTTGGACAATATGGAATTATAACTAGACAATTACTTGGAATACAGGATGCTAATATATACGGATTCAAAGGTGTTGTTATAGTTCAAACTATGACATTCTTCCCTGTTGCTTATCTTCTTTTAACTGGTCTATTAAAGAAAATAGATCCATCTCTTGAAGAAGCAGCTAGAAATATGGGAGCATCTAGATGGACAACCTTTAAGACTGTGACTTTACCTCTTATGGCTCCTGGAATTGCTAATGCATTCTTATTAACTTTCATAGAATCTGTAGCAGACTTCTCAAACCCAATGGTTATAGGTGGTAACTTCTCTACCCTAGCTACTAAGATATACATGCAAGCCATTGGTAACTATGATATGAAGGGCGGAGCAGCTATTGCAGTTATATTAATGGTTATATCCATATTATTATTTGTTCTTGAAAAATATTGGATTGAGAAAAAATCTTATGTTACTGTTACAGGTAAGGCTTCAAGAGAACGTGATGTTATAACTGAAGGAAAAATAGTTTGGCCAATAGATATTTTCTGCTTAATAATATCACTAATTGTATTCTTATTCTATATACTTATACCTTTAGGTGGATTATTTAAAGTTGTGGGAATTGATTACTCATTAACACTAGATCACTTTAAATATGTATTTGAGCTTGGGCTTGATTCATTAAAAGATACAACTTATCTTGCAGCTTTAGCAACACCTATAACTGGAATTTATGGAATGATAATAGCCTTCCTAATTGTAAGAAAGAGATTCCTTGGAAAAGGCTTTATTGAATTTACTTCATTGCTTGCCATGGCAGTACCTGGAACTGTTGTGGGTATAGGTTATATATCTGCATTTAACTCTAAGCCTCTTGTTTTAACTGGAACTGCCACTATAATTGTAATTTCATTTATAATGAGAAGTGTTCCTGTAGGGGTTAGATCTGGGGTTGCATCCCTTCAGCAAATAGATCCAGCTATAGAAGAAGCTGCTTCAGACCTTGGAGCTAATACTAGAAAAGTATTTACCTCTATAACACTACCATTAATTAAACCAGCATTCTTTAGTGGACTAGTTTATACCTTTGTTAGAAGTATGACTGCTGTAAGTGCTGTGGTATTCTTAGTATCTGCTGACTATAAGCTGTTAACTGTTCAAGTTCTTTCCCAAGTGGACACAGGAAGATTCGGAGTTGCCTGTGCTTTTGCAACAGTGCTAATAATAATTGTTTATATCGCTATATCAATAATGTACCTTGCACTAAGTAAGCTAGGAGTAAGCAAAGAAGATCTTTAAACCCATAAAATATATAATTTAAATATTCACTTTTATAATACGGAGGTATAACTATGTCAAGCAAAGGTGTTAAAATAAAAAATTTAACTAAAATATATGAAGGTAATAACAACTTTAAAGCAGTTGATAATATATCAGTTGATATTAAGCCTGGTGAGTTTGTAACACTACTTGGACCTTCCGGTTGTGGTAAAACTACAACCTTAAGAATGGTAGCAGGTTTTGAAATTCCAACCTCTGGAGATATAGTTCTTGGAGAGGAAGTTATAAATAATTTTTCACCAGATAAAAGAGATACATCTATGGTGTTCCAAAGCTATGCTTTATTCCCTCACTATAATATCTTTGATAATATAGCCTATGGACTAAAGCTTAAGAAGCTAGATAAAGAAACTATAAAATCAAAGGTAACTACTATAATCGATCTTGTTGGTCTTAAAGGAATGGAAAATAGATATCCTAATCAGTTATCTGGAGGACAACAACAAAGAGTTGCCCTAGCTCGTGCTTTAGTTATGGAGCCTGGAGTTCTTTTATTCGATGAACCTTTATCTAACTTAGATGCAAAGCTTAGAGTATACATGAGAACAGAAATAAGAAAAATTCAACAAAAGGTTGGTATAACAGCTATATATGTAACTCATGATCAATCTGAAGCTATGAGTCTTTCAGATAGAATAATAATAATGAATAAAGGAATTATAGAACAAGTTGGTACTCCTAAAGAGATTTATTATACTCCAAAAACTAAGTTTGTAGCTGACTTTATTGGAACTGCTAACTTTATAGATGGAGAAATTATAGAAGTAAATAATGGCGAGGCTAAAATCCTTGTTGAAGGTCAAGAACTTACAGTTACTTATACTGGCGATAAAAAAGCTAAGGATTCATGTACTATTGTATTAAGACCAGAAGCTATAGATATAGGAGAAGAAGGTCTACTGGCTGGAACAGTTACTCTATCAACCTTCATGGGATCTTACCAGGATTACATAATAAAAACTAAAAATAGTGAGCTTAAAATTCAGCTTAATAACCCTCAAGGAAAGAATATCTTTGAAGAAGGCTCTCAGATTAAAGTATCCTTTGATGCTGTTAATGTTCACATAATTTAATATAATTTAAAGACATAAGGTTTTACCCTTATGTCTTTTTTATTTTTGGTGTTATAATAATTTTAAAAAGATTTCATATATTGTCTATATTTTTAACACAAGTTAAATTAAAGAAGGGATATTTATGTTCAGGAAACGATTGTTTAAAACCTATATTATTATAATGGCGATACCCCTTATATTTATGTTTATATCTTATTACAATACATTGAATTACACAAACTCAGAAAGAAATATTACATTAGAAAATAACTTAAAAATAGTTAGTAAGTTTGTAGATTCTACCATGACTGTCTTTAGCTCCATGACCAATTATATATCCTTTAATGATGAAATTCAGGGAATTCTCTCTAGTGAGTATTCTTCTAAAAGCTTTGATAAATTTAATGACACTCAAAAGCTATATAAAATAACTAATAGTATCTTAGCTACCCAACCCTTAGATGTACCTATACATATTATTGATAAAGATAGAAATAGTAGATTTAGTACTACAGATTACTTAGTTCCAATATATGAAGATGGTCGTGGAAACTTTTTTGATATCTTAGATAAGGTAGAAGGTAAAAGTTTATCTTACATTCACAGAAGAGTAGATGGCAAGGAGTCAAAAGATATAGTTATGGCCATGGGGACCCAAATTAGACAAAAGGAAAATGGAGATATTCTTGGCTATGTTATAACAGATATATATGATGATTACTTAAATGATCTTATTAAAAACTTTTCTATATATCCTGAAGATAATATATACATATTAGATAAAAGTGGATACATCGTAACAGATCTTAGAAATAAAAATGAGACTGGATTTAAATTTGATGAAGATGCCCTTGTTAAAATTTTAAGTAGTAATGAGGACTCTTTATATATGAAATTAAACAATTCATACTCTAAATTATACTTCACTACATCCCCATTAACGGGATTTAAAGTGGTCCAAGCAGTGCCTTTAATGTCTATGTATAATAAAATTATAATACTTATACTGTCCTTTATTGGTCTTCTAATAATAGGAGTATTACTTGGAGTATACTGCTCTTATTATTTATCTAGAAGTATATCTAATCCTATAAATCAGTTAAGTAATCTTATGACTGAAGTAGAGAAAGGAAATAGAAATGTAGTGTTTCCTTTCATAGAAGAGAATGATGAGATAGCTCATCTTGGGAATAGCTTCAACCAAATGGTTAAAGAGATAAATAAACTTATAGAAGAAGTTTATTTAAAACAATACCTTTTAAAGGAAGCTGAATTTAAAGCTCTTAAAGCTCAGGTAAATCCTCATTTTTTATATAACACTTTGGAATCTATAAATTGGATGGCCAAGCTTAAAGATTATGACAATGTTTCCAATATGATAACTTGCCTTGGTAACTTTTTAAGATACAGCGTTACTAAAAAAGGTGATGTTGTAACAATTTCCGAGGAAATAAATCAAATAAATAATTACTTAACCATACAAAAAATACGCTATGGAAATAAGTTCAAAGTAAATATAGATATTGAACAAAATATTTATGAAAAGAAAATTTTAAGACTACTTCTTCAGCCTTTAGTTGAAAACTCCATAGTCCATGGACTTGAACAAAAAAGCGGTGATGGAATAATCATCATAAGAGGATATGTGGATGAAGAAAAGCTAATATTTGAAGTCCTAGATAACGGAGTAGGCCTTGGAAATAGCAAGCATAAGGGTGAAGGAATCGGCTTAGATAATGTGAACTCTAGAATTAAAATTCATTATGGAGAAGATTTTGGACTATATAAAGAAACTAAAGATAATATGACCTGTATAAAAATAATATTAGGTTCTAATTAATCCTATTCCATTGGAGGAATATTATATGATAAAAGTTGTATTTGTAGATGATGAATACTTTGCAAGGGAAGGTATGAAAAAAACTATAGATTGGAAAAGTTTAAATTGCGAGTTTTTAGAAGCCTTTGATAATCCTAATGATGCCATAGAAGAGTGTAAAATACTAAAGCCTGATTTAATAATAACAGATATAAATATGCCTTCTATGAGTGGACTTGAAATGGCTGAAAAAATCTCAGCTTTTCTTCCTTACTGTAAATTTATAATTATTACTGGATACGATGAATTTGAATATGCAAAACAAGCAATAAAGCTTAAGGCTATGGACTTCTTACTAAAGCCATTAGATCAAGATGAACTTATATCATCTATAAAAAATTCTGTGAAAGCTATACATAAATTAAAATTTGAATCATCCATTGCAAAAGAAAGGATTCTTTTGGATGCCATGAGGGGTAAAATATCTAATAAAGATTCTATGATTTCTATACTCTCCTCTAATAATATAAATATTAGAGATATGATTATTGTAAATATAGAGAATGACAACTATAGTAAGATCCTTGAAGAAGGCCGTGAGGAAGAAATATATACTCATAATCGATTTATAAGAGAAGCTTGTTATAAAGAGTTTAATATGGAATGTTTTGTTGTAGAATGTCACCAAGACAGGCTTGCCTTAATTATTAATGTTTCTACAAATTTTGCCCTTCTTCACAATAAGCTAAATTATATGCAGAAGAATCTTATTAATAATCATAATATACATATAACTATGGGCGTATCTAATATAAATACTTTATATGATATAAAAGAATGCTATGATGAAAGTAAGCTAGCTTTGAAAGAAAAGCTATATTTAGGTAAGGGTAATATTATCTATTTTAAAGATATAAATAGTATTAATTCTATAGATATTAACGGATACCATATTCTTATAAAAAAACATGAAGAGATTATACTGCTTATTAAGGCTAAAGATAAAGTAAAGCTTGAGAAAAAACTTAAAGATTTATACTTTAATATTTTTAAAACTTATAAGATAGAGGAACATATTATAAATCAAATAACCTTAAACCTTATATTTAGAATAAAAACTATGCTTAAGAGTTATAACTTAAATACTGATTTTCTTATAGAAAGAGAAACTAATATGTTTAAAGAGGATTCTAAATTACAAACTATAGATGAAGCCTTCTCTTCAGTACATTCTATATGTATAGACTCTATAAGACTCCTTAAAGAAACATACATAGAATCAGAAGACACAACTATTTCTAAGGCTATTGATTATATAAAAGATAATTATAATAAGGATTTGTCTCTATCTAACGTTGCAAAACATGCTTATTTAAGTGAGAGTTATCTAAGCAGAAAAATCAAACAAACCCTTGGTGTAGGTTTTAGCGAATATGTTAACTCTCTTAGAATAGAAAAATCCATAGAACTTTTAAGAGATCCTAATCTTAAGGTGTCTGAAATAGCTCTTATGGTAGGATATTCAGACTACAGATACTTTTCTAATATATTCAAAAAGTATACTGGATACTCTCCAAAGGAGTTCACTAAAAATAAGACATAAAAATAGGTACTATTAGCGTTTTATAGGGTTTTTGATTCAAAACTTATCTTATGCACTGATTAAAATCTAAGACTTTAAAGGATTTAAGTACATGTATAAGTTAAGATTTAGACTAAAAACCCTATATAAGTTTTAGAATAAAATCTTAACCTATAAGCTTCTATCTATAAAATAAACTAAAAGCCTGCAGACTTTAACTGCAGGCTTTTAGTTATAATTTACATTATTCTGTGGGTTCATTTAGTTTAGGTGCATTACTATGGCTATGTCCATTACCACAGCAACCTCCTTCTTTATCTCCCTTAGACATCATAAAAATCATCATTATTGGACATAAAAATGGTATTACTATTGAAAATACCCTACCAGCTCCTGGGCTGTATCTAGTTATACTTGGTAAGAGTGCCACAATGAGCAATATAGGTAATCCACAGCAAATAATCATGTGTAACATGTGCTTTAAATGGCTATGTTTTTTATTTCCTTTGTTTTCTTTGTTATTACCATGACAATTCATAATTAAAATTAACCTCCTAATAATTTTCTATTAAAAGTCTTTCATTTTAACTATATGTTACATTACTTATATATAGAAAATATGAAGAAGGTTATATATTTTATATACTACAATAATTATTTTCTTGGGTTATTAAAAGATGTTTCAGTTGGATCTGGTGATTTGAAATATTCTCCTGGTGTTGATAAATTAAAGTAAAGCTTAGAGTCTTCTGTTATTCCAAAATCCTTATTAGATCCTGTATCTTTAACTTTATTTAAAGCCTCTCTAAATAAGGCATTATGAGCCTCTTCTCTTTCTAATAGGAACATTATTGTCTCTCTTACATATTTATCTTCAATCTGACGATGTAAATATTCATAAACTACTTTTGCTCTTTGTTCAGAAGCTATGTTAGAAAGTAAATCTGCAACTAAGTCTCCTGTAACTGTTACATAATCAGCAGTCCATGGAGCCCCTGAAGAATTAGTTAATACTGGTGATAAGCCTCCTAATACATGAGTTTGTATTGTTCCTGCATCTACCCCTTTATAATCAACGTCATGGCCATTTAATAAATTTATAGTCTGTGCAACCATCTCCATATGGCTAAGCTCTTCTGCTGCAATATCAAGGAATAAGTCTTTTATTGCTGGATCTTTTATTCTAAAACTTTGTGATAAATATTGCATAGCAGCTTTTAACTCTCCATTACCTCCCCCTAGTTGTTCTTGCATCAAAACAGCATATTGAGGATTAGGTTTTTCTACTCTTACTTCTCTTAATAACTTCTTATCATGTTTAAACAAATTTAAACACCTCCATATTTTATATCATTAATATCTTTTCTTATAAGACATAAACTTATTCTTATTGTTAAAAAGTTCAGTAATACACCTAATTTAATATTTAAAAACTTATCTAGAATAATTTTAAATGTTAATCCTAATAATATTATTGAAATATAATTTGGAGGTGATACCATGTCAAATTTAAATCAACTAGAATTACAAAATATTCGTCATCTTATTGGAGCTCACGAAACAGTTTCTAATAAGCTTACTGACTTCTCAAATCAGTGTACAGATCCTACTTTAAAGGAAATGTTAAAAACTGATGCTGAAGACGCTAAGAAAAGTAAAGAAAAATTATTATCTTTCTTAAAATAGGAGGTGCCGAAATGCAAGAAAAAGATATGATAAATGATTATTTAAGTATGATTAATAGCAGTTTAACTGGATATGGTGGAATCATAAGCCAAACAGAAAATCAAGAATTACGTCAAACTATACAGCAAATGAGAAACCAAGACGAATTACGTCAATATAATCTATATCAAAAAGCTAAAGAAAAAGGATATTATAAGCCAGCTCAACAAGCAACTCAAACTGAAATAAGT
>NZ_JBFNEO010000090.1:0-10813 GCF_040797585.1 Clostridium sp. | reverse complement strand
TGTTTTTGTTAAAACATCTGAATAACTATATGTCACTGTCCTTTGGGTGTCATTATCCAATCTTATCATAAATATAGATGGATATGTTTTTTCTAATACTCCACTATTAACTAAAATCTTTCTTCTTCCTCCATTGGCCTTCAAGGTTACTCTTTCACCTACATGGCTTTCTATATCTCTCTTTATGGAAGTAAGAGTTCTACTTTTTTCCATTTTTAACACCCTCTTTCCACTTTATATTATATATGAAAATATCATATATGTCAAATAAACTTTATATTTTACCACGTTATAAATATAGATGTCAACGTTAATTTTCCGTTAACAATATATTTTTTTCCTATCCTTTAATAGTATTGTCAAAATATATATAATTTATTCGACTATTTTTCTTTTACAAATTATATAGTTAAAAGGAACTTAACATACATTAAGTTCCTTTTAATCCTATTGATTAATTATATAATCCTATATTTATCATTTAAAATTTAAATCTCTTTATATTAGAATCCATAGATTTAACCTCTGTTGTTAAAATCTCTGCTGAAGAATAAACCTCTTCTGAGGACGCATACATCTCTTCTGAAGATGAAGATACCTCTTCAGCTAAAGATGTAACTTCTTGAGACACAGATGCTACTCCTTCAATTTTTTCAACTATTGTAATGTTTTTATCCTTTAACTCTGTTGTAGCCTCATTAACATTTTTTACTTTTCCTGAAAACTCTTCAATCATATTTAGTATATCCTCGAAAGATTTAACTGTTCCGTTTACTCTCTCTATTTCACCATTAACTTCTCCATTCATATCTTCAGTAGTCTTTAATAAAGTATTTTTTACTGTTACAGTTTCCGCAATTAAAGTATATATATTTTCTGAGGATACCTTACATTGCTCTGCAAGCTTTCTTATCTCATCAGCAACCACTGCAAATCCATTACCTCTCTCCCCTGCCCTAGCTGCTTCAATAGAAGCATTTAATGCTAAGAGATTAGTTTGATTAGCTATATTGTTTATAATATCTGTTATATCATTTATTTTATTTATATTAGAGTCTAACCCTTCAATTTCATCCCTAACATTTCCAAAGGATATATTAACCCTATTTATAGAATCTATAAGCTCCATCATATTAGAGTTACTTAACTTAGCCATTCCCTCAATATTTTCTGTACTTTCTTCTATATACTTTACTCCACTAGCTATATAGTCTAGTTTTATACTAAAGTCCTCCAAAAGTTCAGATATAGTCATTAAATCTTCACTCTGATTACTAGACCCCTTAGCTACTTCCTGTATAGCTGTAGCTATATTTTCAGAGGCATTATTCATCTCTTTTGATACTTTTGATAAACCATAAGCTTGTCTATCTATATTTTCTGAACCTTCTTGTATTGCTTTAAATATAGAAGCTACATCTTCAGTCATTTTAGATAGACTTCTTTGCATTACCCCGAATTCGTTATCACTATGATTATCTAATCTTAAAGTAAAATCTCCCGTAGCCAATTTATTTAAATCTGATACCATATTTTGTGAAGATTTCTTTATAAGCATTTGTACCACATAGGCTAAAGAAGCAAATATTATTACACTTACTACTGCTATAATTAAAAAGTTTTTTACAGTTTTATCATAAATATTTTTACTCTCTAAATATATATCATTTCCCTTTTTTAAGGAGTATTCTTTTAAGTTAAAAAGTTTATCTTCTAAACTTACTCCTATATTATTAATACTATCTTTTAAATCCTCAAAGTCATTTTCTCCTCGTTCTAATTTAACTTTTATCTGATCCCATAATTTAATATACTCATCTAAATCATTCTTAACTCCCTCTACCATAATTCTCTCTTCTTGATTTAGATTTATAGAATTGTATTCCTTTATGTACACATCTATCTTTTTTCTATGCTCTTTTATAGTCTCATCATATTTTTTATCATACTCTGCTAAAGCTTTATTTGCCTCTATTCTTATATTTGCAAACTCACCTCTAATTCCTGCTGCTAACCCTAAAGGTTTAACACTTTCCTCATTCATACTTTCTACATTCACTTGAATACTATCTATTCCATCGTAGCCTTCGTATGCTATTAATAACCCAATCATTAAAGCAAATATACTAATTAGTACTATGCTTGTACTTATCTTTATGTTTTTTAATTTTTCTATCATAAGCTCTCTCCTTATATTAAATATTCTCTACTAAATCTTTATACCTATTTAGTATACTTTTCGTACTCATTTATCTATTCTTAACTACTTAGTTATAATATTATGATTTTCTAACTAAATCCTAAAATATGATAAAATAATTACACATAATTTTATCATATTTTTATACTTTTCCATAATATAATTAAGCAAATTTAACTATAAAAATTAAAATATTATTTTTAGTTTAGCATTTTAATTTAGCAACACCTTATATTCCCCACTTATTAGAAAAATTTTTAAGTATAATTTATACTTTTATGTAAATTAAGAAGTCAACTATAATATTATTATATGGTTATATATAGATAAAACATATGATAGTTAGAATTAAATCACCGACTACCATTACTTAAAGCATCTTCAAAGATTGAGTTTCGATATGGTTTATCTATCATATATGAATATTTTTAAACCTTAACTTTAACTGCCTATATGAATAAAGTTAAATACTCTACCTTATGGCAAAATATTTAACTTTATAGCTTAGATATTATATTATGCATAAGGTGACTTTGGAAATCCCTCTCTATATTTTCCCCTTGTTTGAAGTCCTCCTATGCCCTTCATTCCTGTAATAGTATTTTCTAATATCTCATGGATAGGTACAACTTTTTCAATATTTGTATAAGCTATTTTCTCGCATATAAATACAGGATCTAAACAATGTATTAGCACTCTACTTGGAGAACTTGCAAAATTAGCACCTGCATCTAGTATACTTTCATAACAAGACTGGCATGCCCCTGCAAATATAACTAATTCATCATAACTAGAATTATAATTACGTAATTCACTTACTGCGTCTACAAAGTATTTTGAAGTTCTATAATTATTGATATCCATATAATCACGAGCTTCTTTTATCATCCCATCATGCCCTGTTAAAACTACTATATCTGGTTTTACTTCTTTTACAAGCTCAACTACCTTAAGAGGTTGATCTTTTTCTCTAACTGCAAACCCTTCAGCATTTATATTAAGTTGCTTATATACCTTTAAACAATTTTCAAGATAAGTAGGATCTCCATCCACATGCAGTATTTTTCCTGGTCTTCCAAAAGTCAGCTCTTTACTCTGTACTATCTTCCCGGATTTCTGAATCCGCTTTCTTGTAAAAACCTCAATACTTTTCCCATGTCTTTCATCCATAATACTTTGAATAGTAGCTTTTACAGCCCTATTAAAAATTATATCCTTCTCTCCGTTATAATCTTCTTTAACTACCTCTAAATCTTCTTCTGGGGAGTCAGCTATTATCCTAAGATTCATACCCTTTAATATATATATTGTTTTTCCATCATCCCCTTGTTTTTTATCTATTATTTTAAAAGCTATATCCTTTTTATAGGACTTTCTAACTACAATATCTCCTATTTCCACCTAGCTTCTCCTTAGTATTATTGCTACTATTTTATAATATGCTATCTGGAATAATATGACACTATATATGTTTAAATAGATAAATACTAGACTTGCTTAGTGAAAGATTATAAATATATAACTTAATTAATAACTTTTTTTAATATTACTTTATACAATTCTAAATAAAAATAGATATAGCTAAAAAACTATATCTATTTCTTTAAACTTTTATTTAATTTTTACTTTCATTATATCATCTAAAGCTTTATGCTCCCCAAAGCTTACATCTAACCCTTCAACCTTATCCATATTAGTTATTATTACTGGAGTCATCAAACTCTTACCCTTTGATAGTATTTCTTCCCTATCTACAGTTACTAATAAATCACCTTTTTTAACCTTATCTCCAACATTTACATGAGAGGTAAATCCATTACCTTGTAGTTCTACAGTATCTATTCCTATATGAATTAGTAACTCTAGACCTTTCTCAGTATTTATAGCTATGGCATGTTTTGTTGGAAATAATACTGATATTTCTCCATCTACTGGAGCAAATATTTCTGATCCCCTAGTATCCACTGCAAAACCATCACCTAAAAGCTTTTGAGAGAACACTGAATCTGGAACCTTACTAAGATCTACTACCTCTCCATTTATAGGAGAATTAATCTCTTCAAATCCCCCATTATTAGTAATATTCTCTTTATTTTTTTCTTCTACTTCTTCTTTAAAATCTCTATCTGGATCTACATCATTTAATTTTAAAGATTCTTTTAATAAATCTTCATTAGCCATAAGCTTTTTAATATCATCTTTTATCCTTTCAGCTTCTGTTCCAAATATTACTTGAACACTGTTTCCTGCTTCCATAACTCCAGCTGCTCCAAGGGTCTTTAAAGCTCCCTTATCCACAGCTGAGGGATCATCTAATGTTAATCTTAATCGGGTTATGCAAGCATCTAGAACTTGAATATTGTTCTTACCACCTATAGAGTGTAGGATTCTAGCTGACTTTTCAAGTCCCTTTAAATCTTTAATAGAAGACTCCTCTCCTCCTTCTGCCTCTGCATCTTCTCTACCTGGAGTTTTAAAATCAAAAGCTCTTATTGCAAAGTAGAATACGACAAAGTATAGTGCAAAAAATACTGCACCTACAAGCCATATAAGAAGAGGCTTTCCTGCAAAGCTATACCCAAGAACATAATCTATAAATGAAGCTGAGAAAGTATATCCTAATCTAATTCCTAAAAGACTAGTTACTATTCCTGAAGCAAAAGCTGCTAATACGTGGAATACAAACAGCATTGGTGCAACGAATATAAATGAAAATTCTATAGGTTCAGTTATTCCTGTTAAGAAAGCAACAAAAGCTGCTGATACAAGCATTCCTGAAACTGCTTTTCTATTTTCTTTTTTAGCTGCAAGTATCATAGCCACAGCTGCTCCAGGAAGCCCAAACATTAATATAGGATATTCTGATGCCATAAACACCCCTGCTGTAGGATCTCCATGGAAGAATCTTGCAAAGTCTCCATAATAGGAAACACCATTGGAAACATATTCTCCAAATTGATATAAGAACGGTGGATAATACATATGATGTAATCCAACTGGTATTAATAATCTCTTTCCTGCGGCATAAAATGCTGGACCAAAAACTGATGTACTCGCCCATTTTGCAAAGACATCTATTCCATCTTGAAGAATCGGCCATACATTAACCCCTATATAAGCTATTATTAAAGCTGCTACAGAAGTCACTATAGGAATAAATCTTTTTCCTCCAAAGAATCCTAAAACCTGTGGAAGTTTTATATTATGATATTTATTATATAAAATGGCTGCTGTAAGACCTATTATAATTCCTCCGAAAACTCCCATATTGATTTTATTAGCTGCCACTATATCAGTATAGTCTTTGGTTAACTTAAATGCATCAAGAGCCATTCCTTGAGCGCTAGCAGCTGCCTCTGCTGCCTTTAAAGCTGCTGTATCTCCAGCAAGCTTTATTATTCCTTCTAATATGTACTCACCAACAACAGCTGCAAGAGCTGCAACTCCTTCCCCTCCTGAGAATCCTATAGCAACACCAACAGCAAATATCATAGGAAGGTTAGCAAAAATAACATCTCCTGCCGTTGCTATAAAAGGAATATTTAATAAATCTGGCTGTCCAAGTCTTAATAAAAGTCCTGCTGCTGGTAAAACAGATACAGGAAGCATTAAAGACTTACCTATTTTCTGAAGAATAGAAAACAGTCTTTTCATAATAATCCTCCTTTTAATTAAAATATATTAAAAATCTATAATTTATTTAGATTTTAAGAGCAAATACCAAGACTATAGAGTTAATCTATGATTTTTAGTTTCTACAAATACTCTTATAAAAATTCATACATACTTTAATATTTTAAATATATATATTGCAGCAATAGTAATTCACCTTAACTAAAAGGCTTAAACCTCTTATCCTTTTTAAAAATTTATGGAGCAAGGTTATGACTAATAACCTTGCTCCATAATATACTTATAATTTTTAATATACAAAATAAAATTCAGCTTATTTTTCACTCTAATAAATGACTAAAATACTATTCTACTACCTCAATATACTCCCTAAATTCTTCAATAAACTTAATATAATCATCCTGCTCATCTATAAGCTCTTTAATCTTATTAGAAAAAGTATTGTATGCCCAATTTACCTCATTATAATAATACCTATTAGCTAGCCTCCAGTACCTTTGAGGGAAAAGTAAAAATGCAAATAATACCTTATATTCTTTCTTCTCAAGTGTAGAAACAGAATTATATCCTTCAAGAATCTTCTTTGCAAACTCTATATCCCAATTATTTCTCTTTAAAACTTTTATCATAAAATTAGATATATCATAAACCCTTATTTCTCTTTTGCAATAATCAAAATCTATAACATTATAAAGTCCATTATTATCTATTAAAATGTTATGATAAGTGTAGTCATGGTGACAAAAGCTTTTAGCCTCTTCTGCTTCTTTGCACAGCTCAAGATAGCTTGAATTTTCCATAACCTTTCTTGCTCTCTTTCCAAGATCCTTATAAAACTCTAAAGATTTTATATACGATATGTCAAAATCACTTCTTTCCCTTCTTTTTCTTGACATATCCAGCATTTTATCTAGTGCTCTTATTCTTTTATCCATTAGATGAGGCCATCTTTCTAAATCACTTTTAAGTTTACTATTCTCTGGTGGTTCATACCCCTTTGAAGCCAAATGCATTTCTGCTAAATTTCTCGCTGCCTTCTCTACCTCATCTATATTTTTAAAATTACACTCCTCTCCATCTATCCACTCTGATAGTGTATACAAATCCTCATTAACTAGTGCAAAGGGCTCTCCATTTATGTTTAAATCATATTGATCCACTCGTTTATATCCATTACTTATTAAATGTTCCTTAGCCCCATATACAAACAGTAGTTTTTGAGGACCATAATTTATCTTTTTCAAACACTTTTCACCTTTATTTGTTTTTAAGTAATATATCCCCTTATTAGGCTTCAAGGTTTCTATTTTTATGTTAAATTGCCTTTCTATTTCAAATTCTCTCATCATATTGGTCACCTCCCTTATAATTTATATGTATGTTAACTATTAATTATTAACATTTTTTCCCTAGAAATAATATAATAGAATATAGCAAAGAAGAAAGGATTGTACTTATGAAAATAGGCATTGATGGTAGAGCAGCTGTTTGGTACAGGGGTACTGGCATAGGTACCTACACCTATGAGCTTCTTAAGACTTTAAATGATATAGATGATATAAATAATTATATGATTTTCTCACCAAAAGATTCCAATATATCCTTAAACCTTAAGAATAACTTTGAAAACATCTCTGGAGATACCATTCTAAAAGAAAGTTTTTGGGATAGTGTAGATATTCCAAATAATCTTTTAGAAAAATCATTAGACTTATATCATATTCCACAAAACGGTATAGGTATTGATGAAAAAATGAATTGTCCACTAATAATAACTCTTCATGATATTATTCCATTAAAACTTCCTAATACGGTAGGAGAAAAATATTTAAGGTTGTTTAATGAAAAAATGCCAAAAATAATAGAGAAATGTCAGGGGATAATAACTGTTTCTCAATTTTCAAAAAAAGATATCTCCTCACACTTTAATTTTCCACAAGATAAAATTTTTGTAACTCCTTTAGCTAGTGAAGCTAGATATAGACCTATGGATAAATTTATGTGCAAAGATATCATAAAGAAAAAATACGGTATAAAGGATGATTTCATCCTTTATGTGGGAGGATTTAGTCCAAGAAAAAATATAATAGGTCTTATAGAGGCCTTTAGTGGGGTATTAAAAAGTACTAAGAGAAATCTTAAGTTATTAATCCTTGGAAAAAAAGGTATATCCTATGATATTTATAAAAAGCGTTGTGAAGAACTTAGGATATCAAATAAGGTTATATTTCCTGGATTCATTATAAACGAGGATATGCCACTGTTTTATAATAGCTGTGAAGTTTTTGTATATCCTTCATTTTATGAAGGATTTGGTCTTCCTCCCCTTGAGGCTATGGCCTGTGGTACCCCTGTAGTTTGCTCTAATGTAACTTCTATACCTGAGGTAGTATCAGATGCAGCCTTATTTATAAATCCCAATGATATAACGGAGCTTAAAGATGCTGTATTAAGAGTTTTAAGTGATAAACCCCTTAGAGAAAAATTAATCTTAAGGGGTATTGTTAGAAATAGCAATCTAACTTGGAAAAATACAGGAAAACAAACTCTTATAGCCTACAGTAAGACCATAAATACTTTTTAATATAAATAATAAGTCCAAGGAAGAAAATCCCCCTATATATTTTCTTCCTTTTTCTTTTCTACATACCCTTTACACCGAACATACATTCGTGTATACTGATTTAATAGAACTAATCTTCCTTCTGGTGGAAGAACTTTAATAATTATATTTTGTTTTAATAAGGAGTTATTACTATGGATCTTATTGAAAAATTAGCTATCTTATCCTCAGCTGCTAAATATGATGCATCTTGTTCCTCTAGTGGTAGTAAAAGAAAAAATTTAAATAATGGTCTAGGCAATGCCTCTAATTCTGGTATATGTCATAGCTTCACCCCTGATGGAAGATGTATATCTCTTTTAAAAATTCTCTTAACTAATTACTGCATATATGATTGTAAATATTGTATAAATAGATCCTCTAATGATATAGAGAGAGCTGCCTTCACTCCTTATGAAATAGCAGATCTCACCATAAATTTCTATAAAAGAAACTACATAGAGGGCTTATTTTTAAGTTCTGCTATATTTAAAAATCCGAACTACACTATGGAGCTTTTAGTTAAAACTTTAAAGCTTTTAAGAAGAGACTATAAGTTTAATGGCTATATTCATGTAAAGGCAATTCCTGGAGCAGATGATAATTTAATAAAAGAAGCTGGACTTTATGCTGATAGGATGAGTGTTAATATAGAACTTCCCTCTTCTAATAGTCTTAAACTCTTAGCTCCTCAAAAGAAAAAAGATACCATATTAAAGCCTATGAATCTCATAAAAAATAAAATAATTGAACATGATGAAAATAAATTTAAATTTAAATCTACCCCCTATTTCTCTCCTGGTGGTCAAAGTACTCAACTTATTGTAGGTGCTTCTCCTGAAAGTGACTTTAACATTTTGACCCTTACTGAAAACCTTTATAAAACTTTTAAACTAAGAAGGGTTTACTATTCTGGCTATGTACCCGTTAATAATTCTAATAACCTTCCAAAGGTGCTATCTCCACCTCTTCTTAGAGAACACAGATTATACCAAGGTGATTGGCTTGTACGTTTATATGGCTTCAAAGCTAAAGAACTTTTAAATGAGAATAATCCTAACTTTGATATTAAGCTAGATCCTAAAACCAATTGGGCTTTAAATAATCTTGATGTTTTCCCTATTGAAATAAATAAAGCCCCCTATGAAACCTTAATAAGAATACCTGGTATAGGATTTAAAAGTGCTAGAAGAATAATTCTTACTAGAAGGGTTCATTATTTATCCTTTGAGGATATAAAAAAACTTGGAGTAGTTATTAAAAGAGCAAAATATTTTATAACATGCAAAGGAAAATATTTTGGTGATAGTACCTTTGAACCCTTATATATCAGAAATAAATTAGAAAATAAAAACCTTGTAGAAGATGTTAAAGCTAAGCAATTATCCTTTTTTAGTGACCTTCCCTCAAATCCTATAAATTTTATAAAAAGAGATTTAAACTCTAGATTACATGGAGATTTATAATATGATTGTTTATATATATGATGGAAGTTTTCATGGGCTTTTAACCTGTATTTACGACAGTTATTACAACGTAAAGAAGCCCAAGGAAATTTTTAAAAGAAGTAACTTTACTCCTAAGCTTTTTTATGAAGTAATAGAAATAGAAACTGATGAATGGAAGAGTAAAAAGGTGGAAAATGGAATTATATCAAAACTGAATAAAGGCATACTAAATACAGTATATTACGCTTATTTAAGTGGAGATATCAATATTGATACTCTAATCTTAAACTATATAAAATTAGCATTTAAAGTAGGATCTCTTGTTACATCTCACCTTCATAATCCTATAGTTATTGATATAAATAAAGAGGTTAGAAGGGTCACCTTGGAAGCTCACCAGATGAAAGGTTTTGTAAGATTTTCCTCCTTAAATAATGGAACTCTCTATGGAGCTATAGAACCAACTAATAATATCTTATCATTAATTATGCCTCACTTTAAAAATAGACTACCCATGGAGACCTTCGTAATACATGATTTAAAACGAAATCTTTTAGGAATCTATAAGGATAAAAAATGGATTATAGAGGAGTTATCAGATTCTATAATACTTAATGATGAAATTCTAGATGGTTTTCAGGAGCTTTTTAAAACATATTTTACTCATACCACCATAAAGGAAAGGAAAAATCCACGTCTACAAAAATCCTATATGCCTAAAAAGTATTGGAAGCATATGTTTGAAGTTGAATAATATAAACTTCTTATAATATATATTAGAGTTCTATAAATAAGAATCTAAACTAACTCATCTATCTGTATTTTATAAATACTATTTTTACATATATAAAGATTTCTATATGTAAAAATAGTTATATAATAAATTATATGTATTAAATAAATCTTTAAGATAATACTTCATATATAAAC